>NZ_PIBO01000002.1:0-246019 GCF_002806725.1 Raoultella sp. T31 | reverse complement strand
CCTAAGGACACTAACACCTGAAGCTAGCGCGTCTACCAATTCCGCCACCTTCGCATTCCATCGATACTCAGAAAGTATCGTTACCACGGAGGCGCATTCTAGTGGTTTTCAGCTATTCGTCAATAGTTAATTGTGTGGCCTGGATTGATTGTTGCAAAAATGGTCGGATGTGAGGGAGGGAACCGGCGGCGGGGTGGCGGCCGCCGGAGAAGCGGAAAAATTATTTTTTCGCCTGACGGGTCATGACGGTACGGTAAACCTTAAAGCGGCCGGTCTGGGCAATCACTTCATGGAAGCCGAAGACTTCATCCAGCACATCCGGATACGGCAGGAAGGCGTTGGCGACAATACGCAGCTCCCCGCCGCTGTTCAGATGACGGACCGCGCCGCGAATCAACGTTTGCGCGGCTTCCTGGCTGGTCTGCAGGCCATCGTGGAACGGCGGGTTGGAGATAATCATGTCGAAACGACCGTTCACTTCGGAGAACACATTGCTGGCGAACACGTCACCTTCAATGCCGTTAGCGGCGAGCGTGGCGCGGCTCGCTTCAACCGCCGGTGCGCTGACGTCACAGAGCGTCAGGCGGACCTTCGGCGAGTGGCTGGCCAGTACGGTCGCCAGTACGCCTGCGCCGCAGCCGACATCGAGGACTTTACCCTTGGTGTGCGGCGTCAGCGTTGACAGCAGCAGTTGGCTGCCAATGTCCAGTCCGTCACGGCTGAATACGCCGGGCAGCGTTTTAATGGTCAGATTTTCCAGCGGGTATTCGCCCCAGTACTGTTGCGCATCGAACGTCGGCTGTTTTTCCAGACGCCCGTGATACAGTCCGCAGCGACGTGCGCTGTCCACTTTCGTCAGGGGGACATATTCGGCCAGCATCTGTTCGGCGCTGCGAACGCCGCTGCGGTTTTCACCGACGACGAAGACGTCAATCCCGACCGGCAGCAGCGACAACAGATTCATCAACTGAAACTGCGCTTCCGGTTTGTTCTTGGGCCAGTAGTAAATCAGCGTATCGCAACCGGCAACATCGCCGGCTTCGGCGACCAGGCTAAAACGAACGTTTTCGCCCATCTGGCCGTTCAGCGCTTGCCAGTGGTGAAACTGCTGGGTGTGGGCGCGACTGGCCGCGGTGTCCAGACGTGCGGGCAGGTCATCCTGCAGGTCACCGGCAAACAGAACGCGTGCGGGTTCGAAATCATCACTGTGGCGCAGCAAGACTTCACTTGCCGGGGTAAAAGCAGACATGAAACACTCCTTCATTAAGACTGGCGCCGATTATACACGTTATCCAAAATGCTGCCTCTTTGTTGGCGCTGCTGGCGCCGCCCGCGCGCGGATAACGTTACGCCGGTCATCTCCGGGCGAACGGCGGGCGCGTCTACGTAGTTTGTTGGCGCAGATAAGCGGGATTTGCTATATTGCGCGCTTAATTCACAGGAGTGTTGCGCTATGACTTCCCGACGAGAGTGGCAATTACAGCAACTGGGTATCACCCGGTGGTCGCTGCGTCGCCCCGGGGCGTTACAGGGTGAAATCGCTATCTCGCTTGCCGGGCATATTCGGTTGGTGATGGTGGCGGAAAACCCGCCGTCGCTGACTGAACCGCTCATCAGCGATATTCTCCGTGCTCTGGCGCTGTCGCCGGATCAGGTACTGCAGCTCACTCCGGATCGCGTGGCTATGTTGCCGCAGGATAGCCGCTGCAACAGCTGGCGGCTGGGTACTGACGCGCCGTTACTGCTGGCGGGTGCACAGGTTTCGACGCCCGCTTTTGATGAACTCCAGACCAGCGCGCCTGCCCGTATGGCGCTCTGGCAACAAATCTGCGCTCATGAACACGATTTCTACCCTCAACACGGCTGATTTGCCCCGTGCCTGGCAAATAGAACAACGCGCCCACGCTTTTCCGTGGAGCGAGCAAACCTTTGCCAGTAATCAGGGTGAGCGCTATCTGAACCTTCAACTGACGGTTGATGGCGAGATGGCGGCCTTCGCGATTACGCAAATTGTTCTGGATGAGGCGACGCTGTTTAACATCGCCGTCGACCCGGCTTTTCAGCGGCGTGGCCTTGGGCGAGCGCTGCTGGAACAGGTGATTGATGAGGTCGAGAAGCGCGGGATCGTGACGCTATGGCTGGAGGTGCGCGCGTCGAACGCCGCCGCTATCGCCCTTTACGAGAGCTTAGGTTTTAACGAGGCAACCATTCGTCGTGGCTATTATCCCACGGCCGACGGGCGTGAGGATGCGATCATAATGGCGCTGCCAGTCAGTATGTAACAGCCTGTACGCCAGGCTTTTTTAAGGGCAGGTCTGACGCTGCGATGTTCAGATCTGCTGTAACAAGACGCCTGTGGGGCGGGCAATGACAGGGTGATACGATGAAGTGGGACTGGATTTTCTTTGATGCCGACGAAACGCTGTTTACGTTTGATTCTTTTACCGGTCTGCAGCGAATGTTTCTCGACTATAGCGTGACCTTTAGCGCCGAAGATTTTCAGGACTATCAGGCCGTGAATAAACCCCTGTGGGTGGATTATCAAAACGGCACGATCACTGCGCTGCAGCTGCAACATCAGCGTTTTAATAGCTGGGCGGAGCGCCT
This sequence comes from Raoultella sp. T31, assembly GCF_002806725.1. Lineage (NCBI taxonomy): Bacteria > Pseudomonadati > Pseudomonadota > Gammaproteobacteria > Enterobacterales > Enterobacteriaceae > Klebsiella > Raoultella sp. T31. Next base: position 243,412 of record NZ_PIBO01000002.1, on the reverse strand, counting down.
CAGCGTGCCGCCGGGCGAACTCAACGACGCCTTTATGAATGCGATGGCCGAGATCTGCTCGCCGCTGCCGGGGGCGGTATCGCTGCTGAATGCGCTGCAGGGCAAGGTGAAGATGGGGATCATCACCAACGGGTTTACCTCCCTGCAGCAGATCCGTCTGGAACGTACCGGCTTGCGCGATCACTTTGATTTATTGATTATTTCTGAAGAGGTTGGCGTAGCGAAGCCGGACGCGCGCATTTTCGAATACGCGCTGGCGCAGGCGGGTCATCCCGATCGTTCCCGCGTACTGATGGTCGGCGATACGGCGGAGTCCGATATTCGCGGTGGGGTGAATGCTGGCCTGGCCACCTGCTGGCTGAACGCCCATCAGGGGGAATTGCCTGCCGATCTTCACCCTGACTGGACGGTGACCTCTTTAAGCGACCTGGAGCAGCTCCTGTGTAAACACTGATTGCCTCCCCCCCATTGATGGGTAAAATAGCCGCAATTTTTCGTATTCCACATGCGTGGCCGGTTGCCGCGTTTACTAAGAAGAATCAATTATGACGTTGTCTCCTTATCTGCAAGAGGTGGCTAAACGCCGCACTTTTGCCATTATCTCTCACCCGGATGCCGGTAAAACGACCATCACCGAGAAGGTATTACTGTTCGGACAGGCGATTCAGACCGCCGGTACCGTTAAAGGCCGTGGTTCCAGCCAGCATGCCAAATCAGACTGGATGGAGATGGAAAAGCAGCGTGGTATCTCCATTACCACCTCGGTGATGCAGTTCCCGTATCACAACAGCCTGGTTAACCTGCTGGATACCCCGGGCCACGAAGACTTCTCCGAAGATACCTACCGTACTCTGACGGCGGTGGACTGCTGTCTGATGGTCATCGATGCGGCGAAAGGCGTTGAAGACAGGACCCGTAAGCTGATGGAAGTTACCCGTCTGCGCGATACGCCGATCCTGACGTTTATGAACAAACTCGACCGTGATATCCGCGACCCGATGGAGCTGCTGGATGAGGTGGAGAACGAGCTGCGTATCGCCTGCGCGCCGATCACCTGGCCGATTGGCTGCGGTAAGCTGTTTAAGGGCGTGTACCATCTCTACAAAGATGAGACCTATCTCTATCAGACCGGTAAGGGCCACACGATTCAGGAAGTGCGGATCGTGAAAGGGTTGAATAACCCGGATCTCGATCAGGCGGTCGGCGAAGATCTGGCGCAGCAGCTGCGCGATGAGCTGGAGCTGGTGCAGGGCGCTTCAAACGAGTTTGATAAAGATCTGTTCCTCGCAGGCGAAATCACCCCGGTCTTCTTTGGTACGGCCTTAGGTAACTTCGGCGTGGATCATATGCTGGATGGCCTGGTGGAGTGGGCGCCGGCGCCGATGCCGCGTAAAACCGATACCCGTGAAGTGACGGCGGAAGAAGAGAAATTTACCGGTTTCGTCTTTAAAATTCAGGCCAACATGGATCCGAAACACCGTGACCGCGTGGCCTTTATGCGCGTGGTGTCCGGTCAGTATGAGAAGGGCATGAAGCTGCGTCAGGTGCGTACGGGTAAAGACGTGGTGATTTCCGATGCGCTGACCTTTATGGCTGGCGATCGTTCTCATGTGGAAGAGGCCTGGCCGGGTGATATCATCGGTCTGCACAACCACGGCACGATTCAGATCGGCGATACCTTCACTCAGGGCGAGATGATGAAGTTCACCGGTATCCCGAACTTTGCACCGGAGCTGTTCCGTCGCATTCGCCTGAAGGATCCGCTGAAACAGAAACAGCTGCTGAAAGGGCTGGTACAGCTTTCTGAAGAGGGCGCGGTACAGGTCTTCCGTCCGATCGCCAATAACGATCTTATTGTCGGCGCGGTCGGTGTGCTGCAGTTTGATGTGGTCGTGGCTCGTCTGAAGAGTGAATACAACGTTGAAGCGATTTACGAATCGGTGAACGTGGCGACCGCGCGTTGGGTGGAATCCACCGACGTGAAAAAATTTGAGGAATTTAAGCGTAAAAACGAAATTCAGCTGGCCCTCGATGGCGGTGATAACCTGACATATATCGCGCCAACCATGGTTAACCTGAATCTGACGCAGGAACGCTATCCTGACGTGATGTTCCGTAAAACTCGCGAGCACTAATCCCTTCCGGAGCGCGGTTCTCCCCGCGCTCCACGCTATTTTTTCGTCGTTTCCCGCGCTATAGAAAGTTCTTAAAGATGCCGTCAGCGTAACTTTTTGTACATATTTTCCGTCTCTTTGATGACCTTCTACTATATTTAATAAGTAATTTTTAAGATTCTGGCTTAATTAGCTACTTATTTTGCTTTAGCGGTAGAAATAACGAGGACAGAGAGATGACAAGACTAAAGAATGCCGGGACGTTGCTGGCTCTCTTCTTAGGCTCAGCCATGATAAGCGCCTCGGCATATGCAGAAAATCCGCCGGCGGGCAGCGCACAATCGGTTGCCACCAGTGCGGGCAAGGCCGTCGACAGCTCGCTGAATAAAGTCGGCGATTTTATGGATGACAGCACGATCACCGCCAGGGTGAAAGCGGCGTTGATTGACGATAAAAATATTCGCAGCAGCGATATCTCCGTGAAAACAGAGAATAAAGTGGTGACGCTAAGCGGTTCGGTTGACGGCGCGGGGCAAAAAGATCTGGCGGTGAACGCCGCGAAAACGGTCAAAGGCGTGACCAGCGTGAATGACCAGCTGCGCGTGGTTGCAGAGCCATCTGCTAGCCTGAAGGGATATGCAGGCGATACAGCTATTACCAGCCAGGTCAAAGCCAAACTGTTGGCGGATGACATTGTGCCGTCGCGAAAAGTCACGGTTGAAACCCGCGGCGGAACCGTCCATTTATCCGGGACCGTTGATTCTCGTCAGCAGGCGGACCGTGCGGCAGATATTGCCAAAGCCGTTTCTGGCGTAAAAAACGTAGAAAATAATCTCAGCGTTAAATAATCCCATTCATTTAATAACGTTATTTCCCGCGAACTATTTCACCTGCGGGAGGTAAATAAATGAATCCTCTGGCGCTTATTCAGGTCATTTTATCGAGGAACACGGGCATCGCCCAAACACCAGCAATTCGACGTATGACGAGTTAAGAAAAGAGCATGACAGGGTTGGTTTATGCGCGGCCTGAGCGCGCAGAAACGCGGCCGTTATCCACTATGGTAAGGAGCACATTATGTTTCGATGGGGCATTATTTTTCTGGTCATTGCACTGATTGCCGCCGCGTTAGGATTTGGTAGCCTGGCGGGTACGGCTGCCTGGGCTGCAAAAATCGTCTTTGTCGTCGGTATTATTCTGTTCCTGATTAGCCTGTTTACCGGGCGCCGGCGCCCATAGAAAGCGATCTTTCCCTGTCGCGCAAGATGCGAAAGGCGTTTCACTGACATAGCGTTTTACATAAAGCCAGTCCTCAGGACTGGCTTTCGTGGTTTCTGGGGGGTAATAATTGCAGGACGGCGCGGCGCTGGACGTCAGGATTCCTGAACGCGTGCGGGCGGCGGGCATCGTCCGACGGGCCGGGTGCGCCGGGGGGAGACCCCAGCGGATCTTTTTGGGCTGGTACAATAAAAACATAACAGGAAAGCAGGGTGGGACATCGAATTCCCGTAACGCTTGGCAATATTGCACCGTTGTCTGTCAAACCATTTATTCCGGGCAAGCTTGGACTGGTGTGTGAGGGCGGCGGTCAGCGAGGTATTTTTACCGCCGGAGTACTCGATGAGTTCATGCGCGCGGGATTCAACCCCTTTGACATTATGTTGGGGACATCCGCCGGAGCGCAGAACCTGTCGGCCTACATGTGCAACCAGCAGGGCTATGCCCGCAAGGTCATCACCCGTTACACCACGGCCCGGGAATTTTTCGATCCTATGCGTTTTGTCCGCGGCGGCAATCTTATCGATCTTGACTGGCTGGTGGAGACCGCGGCGCAAAAAATGCCGCTGGCGATGAGCTATGCGGAAGAGCAGTTCGCCCAGGGGAAAGAGCTGTGGATGTGCGCATGCCGGGGCGATGATTATACGCCAGACTATTTTGCTCCCACCCAGGCCACGTGGCTCGATCTGATCCGCGCCTCCAGCGCGATCCCCGGTTTTTATCGCAGCGGCGTCATGCTGGACGGCATCAGCTATCTGGATGGCGGCGTCAGCGATGCGATTCCCGTGCAGGAGGCGGCCCGACGCGGGGCGCAAACCATCGTGGTTATCCGCACGGTGCCTTCGCAGATGTTCTATACCCCCCAGTGGTTTAAGCGAATGGAGCGTTGGCTGGGGGAAAGCAGTCTGCAGCCGTTTGTGAACCTGGTCCAGCACCATGAGGCCACCTATCGCACGACCCAACAGTTTATTGAGAAGCCGCCGGGTAAGCTGCGAATCCTGGAAATCTATCCGCAGAAACCGCTGAAAAGCATGGCGCTGGGAAGTCGTTTACCGGCGCTGCTGGAGGACTACAAGACCGGGCGGCAGTGCGGGCGTTATTTCCTCGCGACGGTCGGCAAGCTGCTGGCCGACCGTCCGCCGCTGGTGCGTCATTTGCCGCGTGTCGCGCAGCCCGCCTCGGTCGTGGTGCCGGCGGCTTCCGTCGCCAACGATTCTCACCCGGCGACCTTTGTGACCGCCCCGCAGGCCAATGACGCCCACTTTGATAACGAGGATCTGGCATGACGTGGCCGTTTATCGATACGCATTGTCATTTTGATTTTCCGCCCTTCGCTGACCATGCGGCCGACAGTCTTGCCCGGGCGGCGCAAGCCGGCGTCACGCAGATAATTGTTCCGGCCATTGAAGCGGAAAATTTCCCCCGCGTATTAGCGCTGGCGGAGCAGCATGCGGCGCTTTATGCCGCCGTTGGACTGCATCCCATTGTGATTGAACGGCATGATGAGCGCAGCCTTGAGCTGCTGGAAGCGTGTCTGCGCCAACGCCACCGAAAGCTGGTCGCCGTGGGGGAGACGGGGCTCGATCTGTATCGTGACGATCCGCAGTTTGAGCGCCAGCAGGTCATGCTGGAGGCACAGCTGCGGCTGGCGAAGCGTTACGATCTGCCGGTGATTCTGCACTCCCGACGCACTCACGATACGCTGGCGATGCTGTTGAAAAAACATGCGCTGCCGAGAACCGGCGTGGTGCATGGTTTTGCGGGAAGCCTGCAGCAGGCGGAACGCTTTGTGCAATCAGGATATAAAATTGGCGTCGGCGGGACCATAACCTACCCGCGAGCCAGCAAAACGCGTGATGTGATGGCGCGTCTGCCGCTATCGGCGCTGCTGCTGGAAACGGATGCGCCGGATATGCCGCTCAATGGTTTTCAGGGGCAACCAAATCGGCCAGAACAGGTGGCCCGTGTCTTTGCCTCGTTATGTGAACTGCGGCAGGAACCTGCGGATGTTATTGCGAATGCGTTGATACACAATACGAAAGCGTTGTTCTATACCCTGTGACACGGCTGGCGTAGCGCACTCTCAGCGATGTCGCTCGGGCGTCAGCCGCGACTAAGACGTTGCGGCATCATCGTGGGCTGACTGCCTTATGACCTGGATATCCTCTCTTCTGAACCCCTTCTTGTTCTGATGTTATAATTCCATCATTTTTAACTTTCATTTAATTTGTTATTTTTCAATTTGTTATGTTTGAAATTTTATTTTTAGCACAAAATGCACCCGCTTGCATCGAGAGGTTTTGTGTTTTTATGTTATTATTCTAACACTCTCTCGCATCTGAGGATTCTGATTATGCTTAAAGTAAACCCGGCGTTCTGAAGCGTAATACTGCACCTTGAAAGGTGATAAGGATCACATTGCAGCTATGCAAATTCCATGTGAGTTTTCATTAACTGTGATGAATGTCGAAGTGTAACGGCGAGGTGATGTTACAATAGTAACAGACTCGCAAGGTGAAAAACTATTGAACCGGCAATAAGCCGTCGGAGTGAGAAATGACTGATTTATCTACAAGCAGCCTGCGCGCGTTGAAACTGATGGACCTGACTACGCTGAACGACGATGACACCAATGAAAAGGTGATCGCTCTGTGCCATCAGGCAAAAACGCCGGTAGGCAATACCGCGGCCATCTGCATCTATCCGCGTTTTATCCCGATCGCTCGTAAGACGCTGAACGCGCAAGGCACCCCGGATATCCGTATCGCCACGGTGACCAACTTCCCGCATGGTAACGATGATATCGCTATCGCGCTGGCGGAAACCCGTGCGGCCATCGCTTACGGCGCGGATGACGTTGACGTGGTATTCCCGTACCGCGCGCTGATCGCAGGTAACGAGCAGGTCGGATTCGATCTGGTGAAAGCCTGTAAAGAGGCTTGCGCGGCGGCTAACGTGCTGTTGAAAGTGATAATCGAAACCGGTGAGCTGAAAGAAGAAGCGTTAATTCGTAAAGCTTCTGAAATTTCTATTAAAGCCGGGGCGGATTTTATCAAAACCTCGACCGGTAAAGTCCCGGTAAACGCGACGCCGGAAAGCGCACGCATCATGCTGGAAGTGATCCGCGATATGGGCGTGCAGAAAACCGTTGGCTTTAAGCCTGCGGGCGGCGTTCGCAGCGCTGAAGATGCACAGCAGTTCCTTGCCATTGCCGACGAAATGTTCGGCGCCGACTGGGCGGATTCTCGCCACTATCGTTTTGGCGCCTCCAGCCTGCTGGCAAGTCTGCTGAAAGCGCTGGGTCACGGCGACGGTAAGAGCGCCAGCAGCTACTAAGGCGTAACGGCGACAAAACCGTAGCCCGGATGAGGCGCAGCTGCGCCGATTCCGGGAAATCCCCGGCGTCGCGACGCCCGGCCGGGCTACAGGATCTTAGCGCGGGCGCAGGTTGCGCCGCCCGCCGAATTTGACCTTATTCCTCAGGAGGTTACCTTGTTTCTCGCCCAGGAAATTATTCGTAAAAAACGTGATGGCCATGCGCTGAGCGATGACGAAATTCGCTTTTTCATCAACGGGATCCGTGATAACACCGTTTCTGAAGGGCAGATCGCGGCGCTGGCGATGACCATCTTTTTCCACGATATGTCTATGCCAGAACGCGTCTCGCTAACTATGGCAATGCGGGATTCAGGAACCGTTCTGGACTGGAAAAGCCTCAATCTGAACGGCCCGATTGTCGATAAACACTCTACCGGCGGCGTGGGCGATGTGACTTCGCTGATGCTTGGCCCGATGGTTGCCGCCTGCGGCGGCTATGTGCCGATGATCTCCGGGCGCGGTCTCGGTCATACCGGCGGCACCCTCGACAAACTGGAAGCCATTCCGGGTTTCGATATTTTCCCGGATGACGCCCGTTTCCGCGACATTATTAAAGAGGTTGGCGTCGCCATCATTGGGCAGACCAGTTCGCTGGCCCCTGCCGATAAACGTTTCTATGCCACCCGCGATATTACCGCGACGGTGGATTCCATCCCGCTCATCACCGCCTCGATTCTGGCGAAAAAACTGGCCGAAGGCCTGGATGCGCTGGTGATGGATGTCAAAGTAGGCAGCGGCGCCTTTATGCCGACCTACGAACTCTCCGCAGCGCTTGCCGAAGCGATCGTTGGCGTTTCCAACGGCGCCGGCGTGCGGACTACCGCGCTGCTGACCGATATGAACCAGGTGCTGGCATCCAGCGCCGGTAATGCCGTCGAAGTCCGTGAAGCGGTCCGCTTCCTGACCGGCGAATACCGTAATCCGCGTCTGTTTGATGTGACCATGGCGCTGTGCGCCGAAATGCTGATTTCCGGCAAGCTGGCCGAGGATGACGCCGACGCGCGGGCGAAACTGCAGGCGGTGCTGGACAACGGCAAAGCGGCGGAACTCTTTGGCCGGATGGTCGCCGCGCAAAAAGGGCCGACCGATTTCGTCGAGAACTACGATAACTATCTGCCCACGGCCATGCTGAGCAAAGCGGTCTTCGCTGATGGCGAAGGGTTTGTCGCGGAAATGGACACTCGTGCGCTGGGGATGGCGGTGGTGTCGATGGGCGGCGGTCGTCGCCAGGCATCCGACCCGATTGACTACAGCGTCGGCTTTACCGACATGGTGCGCCTGGGCGACAGCGTTGACGGGCAGCGTCCGCTCGCGGTTATCCACGCCAAAGACGAAACCAGCTGGCAGGAAGCGGCGAAAGCCGTCAAAGCGGCAATTAAACTGAACGATAAGGCGCCGAAAGAAACCCCGACGGTCTATCGCCGAATCACCGAATAACGGTATACTGATCTGATCGCTTTTTTGCAGCGCAAAAGGTACGGAGAATAATATGAAACGTGCATTTATTATGGTGCTGGACTCTTTCGGCATCGGTGCGACTGAAGATGCCGCTCGCTTTGGCGACGTCGGCTCAGACACGATGGGCCACATTGCTGAAGCCTGCGCTAAGGGCGAGGCTGACCACGGCCGCAAAGGCCCGCTGAATTTGCCTAACCTGACCCGTCTGGGTCTGGTGAAAGCACATGAAGGCTCTACCGGTAAAATTGCCGCCGGTATGGACGGTAATGCGGAAGTCGTTGGCGCCTATGCCTGGGCGCATGAGCTCTCTTCCGGTAAAGATACGCCGTCCGGCCACTGGGAAATCGCCGGGGTGCCGGTTCTGTTCGAATGGGGCTACTTCAGTGACCATCAGAACAGCTTCCCGCAGGAGCTGCTGCATAAACTGGTTAAACGCGCGAATCTGCCGGGCTATCTCGGCAACTGCCACTCCTCCGGGACGGTGATTCTGGATGAGCTTGGCGAAGAACATATGAAAACCGGCAAGCCGATTTTCTATACCTCCGCTGACTCCGTGTTCCAGATTGCCTGCCACGAAGAGACTTTTGGTCTGGATAAACTCTATGAGCTGTGCGAAATCGCCCGTGAGGAACTGACTGAAGGTGGCTACAACATTGGCCGCGTTATCGCGCGTCCGTTCGTGGGTGATAAACCGGGCCACTTCCAGCGTACCGGCAACCGTCACGATCTGGCCGTTGAACCGCCAGCGCCGACCGTATTGCAAAAGCTGGTTGACGAAAAAGACGGCCACGTGGTTTCCGTCGGGAAAATCGCCGACATCTATGCCAACTGCGGGATCACGAAAAAAGTGAAAGCGACCGGCCTGGATGCGCTGTTTGACGCGACCATCAAAGAGATGAAAGAAGCGGGTGATAAGACCATCGTTTTCACTAACTTCGTGGACTTCGACTCTTCCTGGGGCCACCGTCGCGATATCGCCGGTTATGCGGCGGGTCTGGAACTGTTTGACCGTCGTCTACCGGAGCTGATGGCGCTGGTGGGTGAAGATGACATTCTGATCCTGACCGCTGACCACGGCTGTGACCCGAGCTGGCAGGGCACTGACCACACGCGTGAGCACATCCCGGTCCTGGTCTACGGCCCGAAAGTTAAACCGGGCTCGCTGGGCCACCGTGAAACCTTCGCCGATATCGGCCAGACGCTGGCGAAATATTTTGGTACGTCCGACATGGAATATGGCAAGGCCATGTTCTGATGTCATTGCCGGGTGGCGGCTGCGCCTTACCCGGCCTACAAAACCGTAGGCGCGGATCGCTGCGCGCCACCGGGCAAAAAAAATTCAAATGAAAAGGAACTGAAGATGGCAACTCCTCATATTAATGCAGAAATGGGTGATTTCGCTGACGTCGTGTTGATGCCGGGCGACCCGCTGCGTGCGAAGCACATCGCGGAAACTTTCCTTGAAGACGTGCGCGAAGTGAATAACGTGCGCGGTATGCTGGGCTTTACCGGCACCTATAAAGGCCGCCAGATCTCCGTCATGGGTCACGGCATGGGTATCCCGTCCTGCTCCATCTACACCAAAGAGCTGATCACCGATTTCGGCGTGAAGAAGATTATCCGCGTGGGTTCCTGCGGTGCGGTACGTGCGGATGTGAAACTGCGTGATGTGGTGATTGGCATGGGCGCGTGCACCGACTCCAAAGTCAACCGTCTGCGTTTTAAAGATCATGATTTTGCTGCGATCGCTGACTTCGACATGGTGCGTAACGCGGTGGATGCCGCGAAAGCGCTGGGCGTTGATGCCCGCGTCGGTAACATTTTCTCCGCAGACCTGTTCTATACGCCGGATCCGTCCATGTTCGACGTGATGGAAAAATACGGCATCCTGGGCGTGGAAATGGAAGCAGCCGGTATCTACGGCGTAGCGGCGGAGTTCGGGGCGAAAGCGCTGACTATCTGCACCGTTTCCGATCATATTCGTACGCATGAGCAGACGACTGCGGCTGAGCGTCAGACGACGTTCAACGATATGATCAAAATCGCGCTGGAATCCGTTCTGCTGGGCGATAAAGCGTAAACGTTGCATTGCCCGGTGGCGCTGCGCTTACCGGGCCTACTAAACTGAGCGGGACAATAAAACCGTGCGGAATCTGTACACATTCACGCGCTGAGCGGGTGCAGAATTTGTAGGCTGGGCAGGGCGTAGCCGCCATTCACGCGCTGAGCGGGTGCAGAATTTGTAGGCCGGACAGGGCGTAGCCGCCTTCACGCGCTGAGCGGGTGCAGAATTTGTAGGCCGGACAGGGCGTAGCCGCCATTCACGCGCTGAGCGGGTGCAGAATTTGTAGGCCGGACAGGGTGTAGCCGCCATTCGCGTGCTGAGCGGGTGCAGAATTTGTAGGCCGGATAAGGCGTAGCCGCCATCCGGCTTTTTTCATCAGCGCACCGCGCCGGCAATCCACGCCGACAGCTCCCGCAGCTCTCTCTCCTGCTCCGGGAAATCGACTAATAATCCTTCACAGATCTGCTGCAGCATGTCAGCCCGATACGGGCAGCCCTGCAATCGCGTAGCCAGCGCCTCCAGCGGTGCCGGATTCAGGCTATCGGTAAAGACCTGCGTACGGGTGATATGCCCTTTCTCAACGTCGAAGTGCAGCTCCACGCCGCCCCAGACAAAGCGCTGATCCAGCAGGTGGGAGAAGGCCGGCGCCTGACCAAAATTCCATGCCCAGCTGCTCTGGCGGGCGAAGGTTTCGGCAAAGTTCGGCAGATCCGGCGTCTTATCGGGTGAAATCACTTCCGCGGCGACGCGCTCGCCGTAGTAGGCGAAAAAGGCTTCTTCAATCGCTGAGCAGACCTGCTGGTGCGTAATACCCGGCAGCAGCTCAACCAGGTTGGCCACACGGCCGCGTACCGAGGTGATGCCTTTCGCCTGCAGCTTCTTTTTATCCGGATTGAGATAGTTTGCCAGACGACTTAAATCGGCATTCAATAGCAGCGTGCCGTGGTGAAAACCGCGGTCAAGGGTTTCGCGATAGGCCGAACCGGAGATTTTACGATCGCCTTCGGCAGTGTTAACGACCAGGTCATTGCGCCCGGATGCTTCCGCGGTGACGCCCAGTGCCGCCAGCGCAGCCAGCACAATCCGCGTGGAGACGGTCTTATCGTACTCGGGTTTCCCCGCCATGAAGGTAAAACAGGTGTTCCCGAGGTCGTGAAATACCGCGCCGCCGCCGCTGCTGCGGCGGGCCAGGCGGACGTTATCCTCTTCCATCCGGCGGGTGTTGCACTCTTTCCACGGGTTTTGCGCCCGGCCAATGACCACCGTGTCGGCATTGCGCCACAGAAACAGCACGCGCTGGGTGGCGGGCATCTGGCGGAAAATACACTCTTCAACCGCGAGGTTGAACCACGGGTCCGTGGAGTCTGAGAGCAGCAGGCGTAGCGTCGACATCAGCGATTTCCTTATTCTGATTCATCTTTATCTTCGTCCTGCACCGGCTTATTGGCGGTGAGCAGGAAGGGCGATTGCTGCCAGCGGGTGCGCTTGCCCTGCAGCAGCGTGCGGGTCAGCACCACGCCGATAGCCAGCGACAGCAGCAGCATCAGACGTAAAATATTGGTGGTATTATCCACCTGTTGCGCCTCGGTGGCTAATGTATGAGTATCCAGCGTCAGGCGCAGGTAGCCAAGCGGCCCGTTTTTACCCTGAATCGGCTCCACGATTTGCTGATTGAAGTAGCCGCCCGCTTTTTTACCGTCCAGCGCCAGCCTGTCGCGCACATTGACCCCTTCGCCCGAGCGGGCGACCAGATCGCCCTGGTCGTCATAGACTCCGGCATCGAGGACCCGGCTCTGGTGGGTGAGCCGCTCCAGCAGCTCACCGATCCGTTTTTCATCGGGCGTCTCGCTGCGCATCATTGGCGCCAGATTCAGCGTAACCTGCTGCGCAAGGGTGCGAGCCAGTTCTTCTAACTGTGGATTACGTTGCTTTTGGCTGTTCTGGCTGAACCACGACGCTCCCTGCATCAGGGCAACGAGAAGCGCGAGGCAGATAAGAACAATGACGGCGCGATGCAGTCGGAATTTCAGTTTTGCGCGTACCATATTCCACCTTTAATATTTACAGCTTAATGTTGCCAGAAGCGCTGGTTACAAGGTAGCCTCATGCGTTATTTTCCTGGCCTGAATAAAGAAATGTGGAGCCGTAATGCCAAACAGTTTGACCTGGTGCGATCTGCCCGAAGATGTTTCCCTGTGGCCTGGATTACCGCTTTCGTTGAGCGGTGATGAGGTCATGCCGCTGGATTATCATGCCGGACGCAGCGGCTGGCTGCTCTACGGGCGCGACCTTGATAAACGCCGGCTGACGGACTGGCAGCGTGAGCTGGGGGCGGCGCTGGTTATCGTTGCCGCCTGGGTTGTCGAAGATTATCAGGTTATTCGTCTGGCGGGTTCTCTGACGCTGCGGGCAACCCGACTGGCGCACGAAGCGGGGCTGGATGTCGCTCCGCTGGGGAAAATTCCGCATCTGCGCACGCCCGGGCTGCTGGTGATGGATATGGACTCGACGGCGATTCAAATCGAGTGCATTGACGAAATCGCCAAACTGGCCGGCACCGGCGAAATGGTGTCGGAAGTGACTGAACGCGCGATGCGTGGCGAGCTGGATTTCACCGCCAGCCTGCGTCAGCGGGTGGCGACGTTGAAAGATGCCGATGCCAGTATTCTGCTGCAGGTGCGTGAATCGCTGCCGCTGATGCCGGGGCTGGCGCAACTGGTGCTGAAGCTGGAGACGCTGGGCTGGAAAGTCGCGATTGCCTCCGGCGGGTTTACCTTCTTCGCCGAATACCTGCGCGACAAGCTGCATCTTGACGCCGTGGTCGCCAATGAGCTGGAGATTATGGACGGCAAGCTGACCGGGAACGTCATCGGCGATATTGTCGATGCCAAATATAAAGCCGCCACGCTGAGAAAACTGGCGGAAAAATATGCAATCCCGCCGGCGCAGACCGTGGCGATCGGCGATGGCGCCAACGATCTACCGATGATCAAAGCGGCGGGACTGGGGATCGCGTATCATGCTAAGCCAAAAGTGAATGAGCAGGCGGAAGTCACCATCCGTCACGCTGACCTGATGGGGGTCTTCTGTATTCTCTCCGGCAGCATGAATCAAAAGTAAGAGGTAACACGTGGCGAAAGCTCCAAAACGCGCATTTGTCTGTAATGAATGTGGTGCAGATTACCCGCGCTGGCAGGGGCAGTGCAGCGCCTGTCATGCCTGGAATACCATCACCGAGGTGCGTATTGCCGCTTCGCCGCAGGTGGCGAGAAACGAGCGTCTGACGGGCTACGCCGGGAATGCCGGCGCGTCGAAGGTGCAAAAACTGTCGGAGATCAGCCTTGAGGCGCTACCGCGTTTCTCCACCGGTTTTAAAGAGTTTGACCGCGTGCTCGGCGGTGGCGTGGTGCCGGGCAGCGCCATTCTGATTGGCGGTAATCCGGGGGCGGGTAAGTCGACGCTGCTGCTGCAGACCCTGTGCCGACTGTCGGAAAACATGAAAACGCTGTACGTTACCGGGGAAGAGTCGTTGCAGCAGGTGGCGATGCGCGCGCACCGCCTGGGGCTGCCGACCGCTAACCTCAATATGCTCTCCGAAACCAGCATTGAGCAAATTTGCCAGATAGCCGATGACGAAAAACCGCAGTTGATGGTTATCGACTCGATCCAGGTGATGCATATGGCCGATGTGCAGTCGTCGCCGGGCAGCGTCGCTCAGGTACGCGAAACGGCGGCTTATCTGACGCGCTTTGCCAAAACGCGCGACGTGGCGATCATTATGGTCGGCCATGTGACCAAAGATGGCTCTCTGGCCGGACCGAAGGTGTTGGAGCACTGTATCGACTGTTCGGTCCTGCTGGATGGCGACGCCGATTCTCGCTTTCGGACCCTGCGCAGCCATAAAAACCGCTTTGGCGCGGTGAATGAGCTGGGGGTATTCGCGATGACCGAGCAGGGGCTGCGTGAAATCAGCAACCCTTCGGCGATTTTTCTTAGCCGCGGCGATGAAGTGACTTCCGGCAGCTCGGTGATGGTGGTCTGGGAAGGCACCCGTCCTCTGCTGGTGGAGATTCAGGCGCTGGTCGATCATTCCATGATGTCTAACCCGCGTCGCGTTGCGGTCGGGCTGGAGCAGAACCGTCTGGCGATTCTGCTGGCGGTGCTGCATCGTCACGGCGGCCTGCAGATGGCCGATCAGGATGTCTTTGTTAACGTCGTGGGCGGGGTGAAGGTGGCGGAAACCAGCGCCGACCTGGCGCTGCTGCTGGCGATGGTTTCCAGCCTGCGCGATCGTCCGCTGCCGCACGATCTGGTGGTATTTGGCGAAGTGGGGCTGTCCGGCGAAATCCGCCCGGTGCCCAGCGGCCAGGAGCGTATCTCCGAGGCGGCGAAACATGGCTTTCGTCGCGCCATCGTCCCGGCGGCCAACGTGCCGAAAAAAGCACCGGAAGGGATGCAAATCTTTGGTGTGAAAAAGCTTTCCGACGCGCTAAGCGTGTTTGACGACTTATAATTAAATACCCGCCGCCTGTCCGGCGGCAGAGGGCTGGCGGCGCGGGTCTATATGAACGGCTGAATTGTCCCTGTTTATCGCCGTCTGCCGCCTGCAACCAACAGGGTATTTCTTCAGTTTTGCTAAAGCAGGAGGCTCTCGTGTCATCTTTCGACTATCTCAAAACCGCGATTAAGCAAAAGGGCTGTACGCTGCAACAGGTCGCGGAAGCCAGCGGAATGACCAAAGGCTATTTGAGCCAGCTGCTGAATGCCAAAATCAAAAGCCCAAGCGCGCAGAAGCTGGAAGCCCTGCACCGTTTTCTTGGCCTGGAATTCCCGCGTCGGCAAAAGAGCGTCGGCGTGGTATTTGGTAAGTTTTATCCGCTGCATACCGGGCATATCTATTTGATTCAGCGCGCCTGTAGCCAGGTGGACGAGCTGCATATCATTATGGGCTATGACGATCCCCGGGATCGCCAGCTGTTTGAAGACAGCGCGATGTCGCAGCAGCCGACGGTGCCAGATCGCCTGCGCTGGCTGCTACAAACCTTCAAATATCAGAAAAACATCCGCATTCATGCGTTTAATGAAGAGGGGATGGAACCTTATCCCCACGGCTGGGACGTGTGGAGCCGCGGGATCCGCGCATTTATGAGCGATAAAGGGATTCAGCCGAACTGGATCTACACCTCGGAAGAGGCCGATGCACAGCAATATCTGCAGCATCTGGGGATCGAAACCGTGCTTATCGATCCGAAACGGACCTTTATGAGCATCAGCGGCGGGCAGATTCGTGAAAACCCGTTCCGCTACTGGGAGTACATCCCGACGGAAGTGAAACCGTTTTTCGTACGTACGGTGGCCATTCTGGGCGGCGAATCGAGCGGGAAATCGACGCTGGTCAATAAGCTCGCGAACATCTTTAACACCACCAGCGCCTGGGAGTATGGTCGTGATTACGTCTTCTCGCACCTCGGCGGCGATGAGATGGCGCTGCAGTATTCCGATTATGACAAAATTGCGCTCGGCCACGCGCAGTATATTGATTTCGCGGTTAAATATGCCAATAAGGTGGCGTTTATCGACACCGATTTCGTCAGCACCCAGGCATTTTGCCTGAAGTATGAAGGGCGCGAACATCCCTTTGTTCAGGCGCTGATCGACGAGTACCGTTTTGATCTGGTGATTCTGCTGGAGAACAATACCCCGTGGGTCGCCGATGGCTTACGGAGTCTCGGGAGCTCGGTGGATCGCAAGGAGTTCCAGACGCTGCTGGTGTCGCTGCTCAAAGCCAATGAGATTGATTTTGTGCATGTGAAAGAGTCGGATTACGACATGCGCTTCCTGCGCTGCGTTGAGCTGGTTAAACAGCTGATGGGTGAACCCGGCTAAGCACATTCAGGGGCGTTCTGGCGCGCTGAGCATAAAAAACGGATGGCCTGGGCCATCCGTTTTTCGTCATCCCGAAACCACCTCCTGGGAGGTGGCGATGGATTACTTCGCAATACGCTTGTACTTGATACGCTTTGGCTCCAGCGCATCGGCGCCGAGGGTGCGTTTCTTGTACTCTTCGTACTCGGTGAAGTTACCTTCGAAGAATTCGACTTTACCTTCATCCTGGTAATCCAGAATATGAGTCGCGATACGGTCGAGGAACCAACGGTCGTGCGAGATAACCATCGCGCAGCCCGGGAACTCCAGCAGGGCGTTTTCTAACGCGCGCAGGGTTTCGATATCCAGGTCGTTGGTTGGTTCATCGAGCAGCAGCACGTTACCGCCAACCTGCAGCAGCTTCGCGAGGTGCAGACGACCGCGTTCACCGCCGGAGAGTTCGCCCACGCGTTTACCCTGGTCGACGCCTTTAAAGTTAAAGCGACCGACGTAGGCGCGGCTAGGCATTTCGGTGTTGCCGATCTTCATGATATCCAGCCCGCCGGAGACTTCTTCCCAGACGGTTTTGCTGTTATCCATCGCGTCGCGGAACTGATCGACGGAAGCCAGCTTCACGGTTTCACCCAGGGTGATGGAACCGGCATCAGCCTGTTCCTGACCGGACATCATGCGGAACAGGGTCGATTTACCGGCACCGTTAGGGCCGATAATCCCGACGATGGCCCCTTTCGGTACCGAGAAGGTCAGATCGTCAATCAGCACGCGGTCGCCGTAAGACTTACGCAGGTTGCTGACTTCAACAACTTTATCTCCCAGACGGGCTCCAGGCGGAATAAACAGTTCGTTGGTTTCGTTACGCTTCTGGTATTCGACGTTGTTAAGCTCTTCAAAGCGCGCCAGACGGGCTTTGCCCTTCGACTGACGGCCTTTCGCGCCCTGACGTACCCACTCCAGCTCTTTCTCAATGGATTTACGGCGCGCCGCTTCCTGAGAGGCTTCCTGCGCCAGACGCTGATCTTTCTGCTCCAGCCAGGAGGAGTAGTTGCCTTCCCACGGAATCCCTTCGCCGCGGTCCAGTTCGAGGATCCAGCCGGCCACGTTATCAAGGAAGTAACGGTCGTGGGTAATCGCCACCACGGTCCCTTCGAAGTCATGCAGGAAGCGCTCCAGCCAGGCCACGGATTCAGCATCCAGGTGGTTGGTCGGTTCGTCGAGCAGCAGCATATCTGGTTTTTCCAGCAGCAGGCGGCACAGCGCCACGCGGCGGCGTTCCCCCCCGGACAGGTTGGCGATTTTCGCCTCCCAATCTGGCAGACGCAGGGCATCGGCCGCACGTTCCAGCTGCACGTTCAGGTTATGGCCGTCGTGAGCCTGAATGATCTCTTCGAACTTGCCCTGCTGCGCCGCGAGTTTATCGAAGTCGGCATCTGGCTCAGCGTATTTGGCATACACCTCATCCAGGCCTTTCAGCGCGTTAACCACTTCGGCTACCGCTTCTTCTACCGACTCACGTACGGTCTGCTCCGGGTTCAGCTGCGGCTCCTGCGGCAGATAGCCAATTTTCAGGCCAGGCTGCGGGCGGGCTTCACCTTCGATGTCGGTATCGATGCCGGCCATAATACGTAACAGGGTAGATTTACCGGCGCCGTTCAGACCGAGAACGCCGATCTTCGCGCCAGGGAAGAAGCTCAGGGAGATATTTTTCAAAATATGACGTTTCGGCGGAACCACTTTGCCGACACGATGCATGGTATAAACGAATTGAGCCACGGTGGACTTCGCCTCTTTTATTTTGATGAATAGTTTTCAAAGGCGAAGTGTAGCCTTTTTCACGCGTTAAGCCCAGCGAGGCGATGGGATTCACAGAAGAGTAAAAAAATGTCCAGGACGTGGCACGTTTGGCGTTGTCTGGTTAGCATATCTATAGCGACACTGGGACATTTAAAAAGTGGCATGATGCTGCTCAGATGTAGTGAGATGTACTTTTAACAGAGGAAGAGCTTGTGGAAAAAGCCAAAACGATGGCATGGCGTCTTCTGGCGGCCAGCGTGAGTTTGCTGACGCTCAGCCAGCTGGCGCATGCGGATTCACTGGATGAACAGCGCAGTCGCTACGCTCAAATTAAGCAGGCATGGGATAGCCGGCAGATGTCCGTTGTCGAACAGCTCATGCCTACGCTGACCACCTATCCGCTGTACCCCTATCTGCAGTACCGGCAGATCACTGACGATCTGATGAACCAGCCGGCGCTGGTGGTGAAAAACTTCATTGAAGCGAATCCGACGCTGCCGCCGGCGCGTACCCTGAAATCGCGCTTTGTTAACGAGCTGGCGCGCCGTACCGACTGGAGCGGACTGCTGGCGTTCAGCCCGGAAAAACCCGCCACCACCGAAGCGCAATGTAATTACTACTATGCGAAGCTGAGCGTGGGCCAGGCGCAGGAGGCCTGGGACGGCGCGAAAACGCTGTGGCTGACCGGCAAGAGCCAGCCAAATGCCTGTGACGCGCTGTTTAGCGCCTGGCGCGATTCCGGCAAGCAGGATCCGCTGGCCTGGCTTGAGCGTATTCGCCTGGCCATGAAGGCGGGCAACACCGCGCTGGTCAGCGTGCTGGCCCAGCAGATGCCGCCTGAATATCAGACGATTTCGTCAGCGGTTGTGGCGCTGGCTAACGATCCGAACACCGTCATGACTTTTGCCCGCACCACCGGTGCGACGGATTTTACCCGCCAGATGGCGGCGGTGGCCTTCGCCAGCGTGGCGCGCCAGGATGTCGAAAACGCCCGGCTGATGATTCCGTCGCTGGTGCAGGCGCAGAAGCTCAATGAAGACCAAACCCAGGAGCTGCGGGATATTGTTGCCTGGCGCCTGATGGGCAACGATGTGACCGAAGAGCAGGCTATCTGGCGCGATGACGCGATTATGCGTTCGCAATCCACCGCGTTAGTGGAGCGCCGGGTGCGGATGGCGCTGGGAGCGGGGGATCGACACGGGCTGAATACCTGGCTGGCCCGTCTGCCGATGGAAGCGAAAGAGAAAGATGAGTGGCGCTACTGGCAGGCGGATCTGCTGCTGGAGCGCGGGCGCGATGACGAAGCGAAAGCGATTCTCCGTTCGTTGATGCAGCAGCGTGGTTTCTACCCGATGATTGCCGCCCAGCGTCTGGGAGAGGATTTCACCTTCCGGATCGATAAGGCGCCAGCGAATCTCGATCCTGCGCTGACCTCCGGGCCGGAAATGGCCCGGGTACGCGAGCTGATGTACTGGAATATGGACAATACCGCTCGCAGCGAATGGGCAAATCTGGTGACCAGCCGGACGAAAGATCAGCAGGCGCAGCTGGCGCGCTATGCATTCAACCAGCACTGGTGGGATCTCAGCGTTCAGGCGACCATCGCCGGGAAGCTGTGGGACCAGCTGGAGGAACGTTTCCCGCTGGCCTACAACGATCTCTTCGCGCGCTATATCAGCGGTAAAGCTATCCCGCAGAGCTATGCGATGGCGATTGCTCGCCAGGAGAGCGCATGGAACCCGAAAGTTCGCTCTCCGGTTGGCGCCAGCGGCCTGATGCAAATCATGCCGGGGACGGCGACCCATACGGTGAGTATGTTCAGTATCCCAGGCTACAGCAGTCCGTCGCAGCTGCTGGATCCCGAGACCAATATCAATATCGGCACCAGCTATCTGCAGTATGTTTATCAGCAGTTTGGCAATAACCGCATCTATGCTTCCGCGGCCTACAATGCCGGCCCTGGGCGGGTTCGAACCTGGCAGGGCAATAGCGCAGGGCGAATTGATGCGGTGGCGTTTATCGAGAGTATTCCGTTCTCGGAAACGCGGGGTTACGTGAAGAACGTGCTCTCCTACGATGCCTATTACCGTTACTTTATGGGGCAGAAAACAGCACTGCTCAGCGATGCGGAGTGGCAGCAGCGGTACTAATCTCCGGCGGATTACGCGTGACAAAACGGGCCAGCCACTGCGCTGTTGCGCGAAATCCATAGAGTATTGCCTGGAGTATGTTATGCTTTGTACTCGTTAATGAGTACATCAGACAGGCGGCCCTGGTCGCCTGTCGCAACATGGCGGCGTAACATGACCCAACAATCCCCTTATTCAGCGGCTGTAGCCGAACAGCGTCATCAGGAATGGCTTCGCTTTGTGGCGTTACTCCAGCAGGCGTACGCCGACGATCTGCATCTGCCATTGCTGCAATTAATGCTGACGCCCGACGAGCGCGAGGCGCTGGGCACGCGCGTGCGGATCATTGAAGAGTTGCTGCGTGGCGAGATGAGCCAGCGCGAGCTGAAAAGCGAACTCGGCGCCGGGATCGCCACCATTACCCGTGGCTCTAACAGTCTGAAATCCGCGCCGCCCGAGCTGCGACAGTGGCTGGAGCAGGCGTTGCTTAACGGTAAATAAGGTTATGGAACGGGCTTAATGCCAGTACCACCGCCTGGTGGTAGACGCTGCTGCGCGTGAGCTTCCCGGCGGTAAAGACGCCGATAGCCCCTTCTTTACGACCAATTTCATCAATGCCGGTATGCTGCGACATCACCGGCCCTAATGCTTCGCCGGCACGTACTTTGTCCAGAATCACCGCCGGTAGCGGCAGCGTCGCCGAGCGCGCTTCGCCGCGCTGATGACGATCCTCAATCACTATCCAGCTAAAGGTGCTGTCGTCGTCGATCCCGGCCTCAATGGCGACCCAGAAGTCGGCATGTGGCTGCACGGCGCGCGCATTGGCGACCCTGTTTCGTGCGCCAGCGCGCGTTTCCTCGTTACCAAACGGCTGTTCCGGCACGCCACTCTCGACGGCGACGGACTCAATGTGGCAGGATCCTTCGCCGAAGATCTCGTTAAAAGCCTGTAGAATTGCCTGAATTTTGGCGGGATTAGTGGTAGCTGAGACAACATGGTGCATAATCAAACAACTCAGAATAAATTTACGTCATCGCAGTATACTCCAAATCGTTTTCGTTGCCGCGCGCGACGCCGGCTGCCGAAATTGTGAAGAGCACAGAACGGAAAAATAGCATGTTACAGGTACACCTTGTTCGCCATGGCGAAACGCAGTGGAACGCCGAGCGGCGCATTCAGGGCCAGTCAGACAGCCCGTTAACGCCTCACGGTGAGCGCCAGGCCTGGCAGGTCGGCGAACGCGCCAGAACGCTGGGCATTACGCATATCATTGCCAGCGATTTGGGGCGTACGCGCCGGACGGCAGAGATTATCGCGGAAGCCTGCGCCTGCGATGTCATCCTTGATTCACGGCTGCGTGAGCTGGATATGGGGATTCTTGAGAAACGCCATATCGACTCGCTGAGCGAGGAAGAAGAAGAGTGGCGTCGTCGGTTGGTTGATGGCACCCCGGATGGCCGTATCCCGCAGGGAGAGTCGATGCTGGAGCTGAGCGAGCGTATGCACGCGGCGCTGGCGTCCTGCCTGGAACTGCCTGCCGGAAGCCGGCCGCTGCTGGTGAGTCACGGTATTGCGCTGGGCTGTCTGGTCAGTACGATTCTGGGGCTGCCGGCACATGCGGAACGCCGCCTGCGTCTGCGTAACTGCTCGATTTCGCGCGTTGATTATCAGCAGAGTCTGTGGCTGGCATCGGGCTGGGTGGTGGAAACCGCGGGAGATGTGTCGCACCTTGACGCCCCCGCGCTGGATGAACTGCAGCGTTAACGACGAATCGGGATCAGGTATTCGCAACGCAGCTGAATCGGCGTGTCTTGATCCCGGCTATTATCCTCAGGGAAGAAGCGTTCGATATCCAGGCCTTTGCGACGGGTCAGGTTCAGCATTGGCATGCAGGTGCCATACACCGTCAGGATAAATTCCTGCAGCCCGCTTGCTAAGCCTTCATAAGCGAACATCACGTACTCGCCGCCTTCCAGAGTGATCGGCTGGGAGTTGTGCAGGTGGCCGTTAGCCATCTCCGGCGTCAGCGCAGTGGTGTAGAAGACCTCTTGCTCGTCATCTTTCTCGAGGCTTGGACGCGGTTCGTGCAGACCGTACAGCGTGGGCGGAATCGACGGCGAATTGCCGAGGAAATCACGCCAGAACTGAACGCGCATCTGGTTACGGAAGTCGGAGATTTCCTCCAGCTTACAGGTGTAGCTTTGGGTGATGCCGATCAGTTGGGTATTGCTCAGGGTGACGAACTCATACTGCGGTATCGTGAATTCGCCGAGGCGCAGCGGGGGACGCATCCCGTAAGAGCTCCAGTCAGGAGAGCGGCGATACAGCGCCGGCGTTAACGAAAACTGCTTTTTAAACGCGCGGGTGAAGGTCTGCTGCGAGTCAAAACGATACTGGAGCGCGATGTCGAGAATCGGGCGGGCGGTCAGGCGCAGGGCGACCGCTGATTTTGATAAACGGCGAGCGCGAATATAGGCACCGATGGCTTGGCCGGTTACGTCTTTAAACATTCTTTGCAAATGCCACTTGGAATAACCCGCCTTGGCTGCCACATTATCTAGTGAGAGCGGTTGATCCAGGTGACCTTCCAGCCAGCTAAGGAGATCGCGAATAATCCCTGCTTGATCCATAAAATGTCCTCATCCTTAAACTCAGGTACCTGCTTACTAAGGTAGCGGATAATAGCATTTTTTGATGTTTTAGCATTCAGTGTTTTTTTTGCCTGTAAATGCGATTTGTCAGCAGGCGTTTTAGCTGTTTTGGTAACGCGGTGATCTATAAACCTTTTTCCGCTGAGTCTGGAATCATCACTTAGCTAAATTTTAATAAAATGGTAATAATATGAAATACAAGAGGTTAGTTGCGGGGCTGCTTTTACTGGCGGGATGTCAGGTTGCGCAGGCGGAACAAATTGGTTCCGTAGATACCGTATTCAAATTCTTTGGCCCGGATCATAAAATCGTCGTTGAGGCCTTCGACGATCCGGATGTTCAGAACGTGACGTGCTATATCAGCCGGGCGAAAACCGGTGGGATTAAGGGCGGTCTGGGCCTGGCGGAAGATACGTCAGATGCGGCGATTTCTTGCCAGCAGGTGGGGCCTATCGAACTGAACGATAAAATCAAAAACGGTAAGTCACAGGGCGACGTGGTTTTCCAGAAACGTACCTCGCTGGTGTTTAAAAAGCTGCAGGTGGTCCGTTTTTACGATAGCAAACGTAATGCGCTGATCTATCTGAGCTATTCGGATAAAGTCGTCGACGGTTCACCGAAGAATGCGCTCAGCGCTGTGCCAATCATGCCGTGGAATAAATAACGCGTCGCCTCGTGGCATCTGATTTGCACATAAAAAAACGGCGCATTAAGCGCCGTTTTTACGTTGCGGGAGCAGGAAAACGACTGTTATTCCTGCAGGTCGCCGCAGAAGCGATAACCTTCGCCGTGAATCGTGGCGATGATTTCCGGAGTATCCGGAGTCGACTCAAAATGCTTACGAATGCGACGGATGGTCACGTCAACGGTACGGTCGTGCGGCTTAAGCTCACGGCCGGTCATTTTCTTCAGCAGTTCAGCACGTGACTGGATCTTGCCCGGGTTCTCGCAGAAGTGCAGCATCGCGCGGAATTCACTGCGCGGCAGCTTGTACTGCTCACCGTTTGGGCTGACCAGCGAACGGCTATTGATATCCAGTTCCCAGCCGTTGAACTTGTAGCTTTCTACGCTGCGACGCTCTTCGCTTATGGTACCCAGATTCATGGTACGGGAGAGGAGGTTGCGTGCGCGAATGGTCAGTTCACGGGGGTTAAACGGTTTAGTGATATAGTCATCAGCGCCGATTTCGAGGCCCAGAATCTTATCAACTTCGTTATCGCGGCCGGTAAGGAACATCAGCGCGACGTCAGCCTGTTCGCGCAGTTCACGCGCTAACAGGAGACCATTTTTACCTGGCAGGTTGATATCCATGATCACCAGGTTGATATCATTTTCAGACAGGATCTGATGCATTTCCGCGCCATCAGTCGCTTCGAACACATCATAACCTTCTGCTTCGAAAATACTTTTTAACGTGTTGCGTGTTACCAACTCGTCTTCAACGATAAGAATGTGCGGGGTCTGCATGTTTGCTACCTAAATTGCCAACTAAATCGAAACAGGAAGTACCAAAGTCCCTGACCTGCCTGGTACATGTCGCAAATTAACATGTCCGGCGTAACATGACTAAAGTACGTAATTGCGTTCTTGATGCACTTTCCATCAACGTCAACAACATCATTAGCTTGGTCGTGGGTACTTTCCCTCTGGACCCGACGGTGTCAAAAACGGCTGTCATCCTAACCATTTTAACAGCAATATAACAGGCTAAGAGAGGCTGAACACCCCATAAAACTACGCTTCGTTGACATATATCAAATTCAATTGTAGCACGTTAACAGTCTTGTGAAATCATTGTATTGAAATGCTATTTATCGTCACAAATCTTACACCGCTCAAATGGTTGCGCTGGTAAATTGATAAACACGTTGAATCCAACGATCGTTCAGCGCGGTTTCGATAAATATCATTGGCAAACATATGGATAAATGCGTTCTGTTAACATACTCCGCCCCATGGTCCGTTGGAAACAGTTTAGGCTTTTTTATGGGGAATAATGCGTAATTTTAGTGATTTTTGTTGCAAGTTTGTAAATTTTCGCCGCGTAAAATGGGGATAGTTTCATTTTCGCCGCGTGAGAGAGTAGAAGAGAGCCACCATGCATGTATCGATTGTATTAGTCGCCCCGGCGAGGGCAGAAAACGTTGGCGCGGCGGCACGCGCGATGAAAACCATGGGTTTTCGCGATCTGCGTATCGTTGACAGCGATGCCCATCTTCAGCCTGCGGCGCGATGGGTTGCGCATGGTTCCGGAGATATTCTTGATAACATAAGCACTTATCCAACGCTGGAACAGGCGCTGCATGACGTCGACTTTACCGTCGCCACAACGGCCCGCAGCCGGGCGCGTTTCCATTACTACGCCACGCCGCAGCAACTGCTGCCGCTGATGGCGGAGAAAGCCGCGTGGATGAACCACACGGCGCTGGTCTTTGGGCGGGAAGATTCCGGGCTGACTAACGAAGAGCTGGCTCTTGCCGATGTGCTGACAGGTGTGCCGATGGTGGCCGACTATCCTTCGCTTAATTTAGGGCAGTCGGTGATGGTCTACTGCTATCAATTGAGCGCTTTGGTTCAGCAGACGCCGGCAGTTTCTGCCAGCGTCGATGAAAATCAGCTGCAGGCATTGCGTCTGCGGACGCTCGATTTATTGACCCGCCTGGGCGTGTCTGAAGACGTCAAACTGACCGACTGGCTCCAGCAGCGAATTGGGCTTTTAGAGCAGCGAGACACGGCAATGTTGCACCGGTTGCTGCACGATATTGAAAAAAACCTGCCAGATTAAAGTTCTGCTATAAGTTTTAAATATGGTTATATCTGCCAGTATCAAGCGCTGCATATCGCAAATTCAGGTGAATTGTCAGATCATTGTGGCGCATTGACCCGATGCGGCGAAGTGGGTGAAATGTAAAAATTCGTTGACTTAAACCGGCAGATACTTTAACCAATATAGGCACAGGACACAGACAGATAAAAATTACAGAGTACACAACATCCATGAAACGCATCAGCATGATGACAACCATTATCACCATCACCATTACCACAGGTAACGGTGCGGGCTGACGCGTACAGGAAACACAGAAAAAAGCCCGCACCTGAACAGTGCGGGCTTTTTTTTCGACAAAAAATCTAGGGGTAACAACCATGCGCGTGTTGAAGTTCGGCGGTACATCAGTGGCAAATGCAGAACGTTTTCTGCGGGTTGCCGATATTCTGGAGAGCAATGCCAGGCAGGGGCAGGTAGCAACCGTCCTGTCTGCCCCGGCGAAAATTACCAACCATCTGGTCGCGATGATTGAAAAAACCATCGGCGGCCAGGACGCGCTCACCAATATCTCCGACGCTGAACGCATTTTTGCTGAACTGCTGCAGGGCCTCGCCGACGCGCAACCGGGGTTCCCGCTGGCGCGGCTGAAAGCCTTCGTCGCGCAAGAGTTTGCCCAGATTAAACATGTGCTGCATGGTATCAGCCTGCTTGGTCAGTGCCCCGATAGCGTCAACGCCGCGTTGATTTGCCGCGGCGAGAAGCTGTCTATCGCCGTGATGGCGGGCCTGCTGGAAGCTCGCGGCCACAAAGTTAGCGTGATTAACCCCGTCGAAAAACTGCTGGCCGTTGGCCATTATCTCGAATCCACCGTCGATATCGCTGAATCGACCCGCCGCATTGCCGCCAGCCAGATTCCGGCCGACCATATGGTGCTGATGGCCGGGTTTACCGCCGGTAACGAAAAAGGGGAGCTGGTGGTGCTGGGGCGCAATGGCTCAGACTACTCTGCCGCCGTGCTGGCCGCCTGCCTGCGCGCCGACTGTTGTGAAATCTGGACCGATGTCGATGGGGTATATACCTGCGACCCGCGCCAGGTTCCTGATGCGCGTCTGCTGAAGTCGATGTCATATCAGGAAGCGATGGAGCTCTCCTACTTCGGGGCTAAAGTTCTGCATCCGCGCACCATTGCCCCTATCGCTCAGTTCCAGATTCCCTGCCTGATCAAAAATACCGGTAATCCGCAGGCGCCAGGTACGCTGATCGGCGCCAGCCTTGATGAAGATGGCCTGCCGGTCAAAGGCATTTCTAACCTCAATAATATGGCGATGTTTAACGTCTCTGGTCCGGGGATGAAAGGCATGGTCGGTATGGCCGCCCGCGTGTTTGCCACCATGTCCCGCGCCGGGATTTCAGTGGTCCTGATCACCCAGTCCTCTTCTGAATACAGCATCAGCTTCTGCGTACCGCAAAGCGACTGCGCGCGCGCAAAACGGGTGATGGAAGAAGAGTTCTACCTGGAGCTGAAAGAGGGCCAGCTGGAGCCGCTGTCGATCATGGATCGTCTGGCGATTATCTCCGTGGTGGGCGACGGTATGCGCACGCTGCGCGGGATCTCGGCGAAGTTCTTCGCCGCGCTGGCTCGCGCGAATATCAATATTGTGGCGATTGCCCAGGGCTCTTCCGAGCGTTCTATTTCCGTGGTGGTCAGCAATGATGATGCGACCACCGGGGTGCGCGTGACCCACCAGATGCTGTTCAACACCGATCAGGTGATTGAAGTCTTTGTTATCGGCGTCGGCGGCGTCGGCGGCGCGCTGATTGAACAGATTAAGCGTCAGCAGGGCTGGCTGAAGAACAAACATATCGACCTGCGCGTCTGCGGCGTGGCGAATTCACAGGCCCTGCTGACTAACGTGCACGGGCTGAATCTCGAAAACTGGCGCGCGGAGCTGGCCGAAGCGAAAGAGTCGCTGAACCTGGGCCGCCTGATTCGCCTGGTCAAAGAGTATCATCTGCTGAACCCGGTTATCGTCGACTGTACTTCCAGTCAGGCGGTCGCCGATCAGTACGCCGATTTCCTGCGCGAAGGTTTCCACGTGGTGACGCCGAACAAAAAGGCCAATACCTCCTCGCTGGATTACTACCATCAGCTGCGTCATGCCGCCAGCAGCTCGCGCCGCAAATTCCTCTACGACACCAACGTTGGCGCCGGCCTGCCGGTGATTGAAAACCTGCAAAACCTGCTGAATGCCGGCGATGAGCTGCTGCACTTCTCCGGTATTCTTTCTGGCTCTCTGTCGTTTATTTTCGGTAAGCTGGATGAGGGCATGAATCTCTCCGAAGCAACAACCCTGGCGCGCGAGATGGGGTATACCGAACCGGATCCGCGCGACGATCTTTCTGGCGTCGATGTTGCGCGTAAGCTGCTGATTCTGGCCCGTGAAACCGGCCGTGAGCTGGAGCTGTCCGATATTGTCGTCGAACCGGTATTGCCTGCACAATTTGATGCCAGCGGCGACGTTGAGAGCTTTATGGCGCGCTTGCCTTCGCTGGATGACGAGTTTGCTTCCCGGGTTGCTCAGGCGCGTGATGAAGGTAAAGTCTTGCGTTACGTCGGTAACATCGAAGAGGATGGGACCTGTCGCGTGAAAATTGCCGCTGTTGACGGTAACGATCCGCTGTTCAAAGTGAAAAATGGCGAAAACGCCCTGGCATTTTACAGCCATTATTATCAGCCGCTGCCGCTGGTGCTGCGCGGCTATGGCGCAGGTAACGACGTCACGGCGGCCGGTGTGTTTGCTGACCTGTTGCGCACCCTGTCATGGAAGTTAGGAGTTTAAGATGGTCAAAGTATATGCCCCGGCTTCCAGTGCCAATATGAGCGTCGGGTTTGATGTGCTGGGCGCGGCGGTGACGCCGGTTGATGGCACGCTGCTGGGGGACAACGTTTCAGTTGAGGCGGCGGACAGCTTCAGCCTGCAAAACGTCGGCCGCTTTGCCAGCAAGCTGCCCTCCGCGCCGCAGGAGAACATTGTTTACCAGTGCTGGGAGCGTTTTTGCCAGGAGATCGGCAAAAAAGTTCCGGTGTCGATGGTGCTGGAAAAAAACATGCCGATTGGTTCTGGCCTCGGCTCCAGCGCCTGCTCTGTCGTCGCCGCGCTGGTGGCGATGAATGAATTCTGCGGTAAGCCGCTGAATGAGACGCGTATGCTGGCGCTGATGGGGGAGATGGAAGGGCGTATTTCCGGCAGTATCCACTATGACAACGTCGCGCCTTGTTACCTGGGCGGCATGCAGCTGATGATTGAAGAGAATGGCATTATCAGCCAGCAGGTACCGGGGTTTGACGAATGGCTGTGGGTGCTGGCTTATCCGGGCATTAAAGTGTCGACGGCGGAAGCGCGTGCCATCCTTCCGGCGCAGTATCGCCGCCAGGACTGTATCGCTCACGGTCGTCACCTGGCGGGCTTTATTCATGCCTGCTACACCCGCCAGCCGCAGCTGGCAGCGAAATTGATGAAAGATGTGATTGCCGAACCGTATCGCACTAAACTGCTGCCGGGCTTCAGTGAAGCGCGTCAGGCGACGATGGAGATCGGTGCGCAGGCGTGCGGTATCTCTGGCTCCGGCCCGACGCTGTTTGCCCTGTGCGATAAGCCGGAAACCGCGCAGCGCGTTGCGGACTGGCTGGGCACGCATTATCTGCAGAATCAGGAAGGCTTCGTTCATATTTGCCGGCTGGATACGGCGGGCGCACGAGTAGTGGGATAACCAATGAAACTCTATAATTTAAAAGATCATAACGAACAGGTCAGCTTTGCGCAGGCCGTTACGCAGGGGCTTGGCAAGCAACAGGGGCTGTTCTTTCCGCACGATCTGCCGGAATTTAGCCTGACTGAAATTGACGACATGCTGGAGATGGATTTGGCCTCCCGCAGCGCCAGAATTCTGTCGGCTTTTATTGGCGACGAGATCCCGCAGGAGATCCTCAAAGAGCGTATCGCCGCCGCTTTCACCTTCCCGGCTCCGGTCAGTAAGGTGCAGGATGATGTCGGCTGTCTGGAGCTGTTCCACGGCCCGACGCTGGCGTTTAAGGATTTCGGCGGTCGCTTTATGGCGCAGATGCTGACCCACATTGCCGGCGATAAACCGGTGACGATTCTGACCGCTACCTCCGGTGATACCGGCGCGGCGGTTGCACATGCGTTTTACGGCCTGCCGAATGTCAAAGTCGTTATTCTGTATCCGCGCGGCAAGATCAGCCCGCTGCAGGAAAAACTGTTCTGCACCCTGGGCGGCAACATTGAAACCGTGGCGATAGATGGCGATTTCGATGCCTGCCAGGCGCTGGTGAAACAGGCCTTTGACGATGAAGAGCTGAAGGTCGCTCTGGGCCTGAACTCCGCGAACTCCATCAATATCAGCCGTCTGCTGGCGCAGATTTGCTACTACTTCGAAGCGGTGGCCCAGCTGCCGCAGGAAGCCCGCAACCAGCTGGTCATTTCCGTGCCGAGCGGTAACTTTGGCGATCTGACCGCTGGTCTGCTGGCGAAGTCTTTAGGTCTGCCGATTAAGCGCTTTATTGCCGCCACCAACGCCAATGACACCGTGCCGCGCTTCCTGCAGGACGGCAACTGGGCGCCGAAAGCGACTCAGGCGACGCTGTCTAACGCCATGGACGTCAGCCAGCCGAACAACTGGCCGCGCGTGGAAGAGCTGTTCCGTCGCAAAGTCTGGCGCCTGAACGAGCTGGGCTATGCGGCCGTCGACGATGAAACCACCAAACAGGCGATGCGTGAGCTGAAAGCCATTGGCTACACCTCAGAGCCGCATGCGGCTATCGCCTGGCGCGCGCTGCGCGACCAGCTGCAGCCGGGCGAATACGGTCTGTTCCTCGGTACCGCGCACCCGGCGAAGTTCAAGGAGAGCGTAGAAGAGATCCTCCAGCAGACGCTGCCGCTGCCGAAAGAGCTGGCCGATCGCGCCGATCTGCCGCTGCTGTCGCATAATCTGCCGGCGGATTTCGCCGCGCTGCGCCAGCTGATGATGGGCAAAGCATAACGGCCTTTTATCGCCGTATGATGTTCTCAGGCCGGGCCTTTGCGCCCGGCTTTTTTATTGGTGAAAATGGAGAAACTATGCAGAAAAAAAGCAGGGAAAATGGGTGAATGACCAATAAATGCCAGGCATCAGAGATTAGGATTGCGGAGAATAACCCGCGCTGTCGCTCAGGGGTAATCTTTGATTATCGCCCCCATGCGGGGACTGTTAATGAAGGGGAAACCGATGTCAACGCTGAAGTCTGTGATCCTTGCGCTTTCGATGTCGCTGGTGGCTCCCGCTGTGGTTCACGCATCGGAGATCACGCTGGTGCCGGCAGTCAAACTGCAAATTGGCGATCGCGACAATTACGGTAACTACTGGGACGGCGGCCGCTGGCGCGACCACGAATGGTGGGGTCGTCATTACGACTGGCGCGATAACCACTGGCGCGCACATGACGAGCATCGCCATGATCACCATGATGATCGCGATCGTGGCCCGGATCGTGACTGGCGCCATCACTAAGTCTTCCGTCCCGGTCGCCGTGAGAGCGGCCGGGAAGGGGGTTAGCGTTCGTGGCGTTTAAAGACCATCTCATCTTTCTTGTCGGAGGCTTCGGCGTCGAAGAAATAGCCTTCGCTGTTGAAGCAGGTTAGCTGTTCAGGCCGGGTTAAACGGTTCTCAATGATATAACGGCTCATTAACCCGCGCGCCTTTTTGGCATAGAAACTGATCACTTTAAACTGGCCGTTTTTCTCATCGAGGAACACGGGTTTAATGATTTTACCCTGCAACTGTTTTGTCTTCACTGAGCGGAAGTATTCATCAGAAGCCAGGTTAATCACGATATCGTCTCCCTGAGCCTTCAGCGCCTGGTTCAGTTTATCGGTAATCACCTCGCCCCAGAACTGGTAGAGATCTTTGCCTTTGCTATTTTCCAGCTTAATGCCCATTTCCAGACGATAGGGTTGCATCAGATCCAGCGGACGCAGCACGCCGTAGAGGCCGGAAAGCATACGCAAATGCTGCTGGGCAAAATCGAAATCGTCTTCGCTGAGGGTTTCCGCCTGCAGTCCGGTATAAACGTCGCCTTTAAACGCCAGAATGGCCTGGCGCGCATTTTGCGGCGTGAAGTCCGGGTGCCAGTCATGAAAGCGGGTGGCGTTCAGGTCTGCCAGCTTATCGCTGATGCTCATCAGTTTGCCGATCTGCGGCGCCGAGAGCCGACGCGCGACGCCGATCAGCTCCTGGGAATATTCCAGCAGTTCAGGCTGGCTGTAGCGTGCTGTGGCCAGCGGACTTTGGTAGTCGAGTGTTTTGGCAGGTGAAATAAGAATCAGCATATCCGGTCCTTGCAGGGGATTTTCCGTGACTTTAACAAAAAAAGAGCGCGCTGGGATCGATAGCTGCGATTGCCGCGTTATTCACGCGGCAGCTCATCCCAGGCTCCAGGCGCCAGCTGCTGGTTAATTTCCGGGTAGCGCGTGGCGTCAAACGTCGGCCGCACGCCCAACCGCCGCTGACTGAGATAATCAGTGGCCAGAATCCGCACCGTAGGCGACAGCAGTAAAATGGCGGTCAGGTTAGTGATGGCCATCAGCGCCATGATGGTATCCGCCAGCTGCCAGACAACCGGCAAACCGATCAGCGCGCCGGTGATGACCATCACCAGGGTGAGGATCCGCAGCGCCCAGATATACCGGGGGCCATTAATACGCAGAAATATCAGGTTATTTTCAGCATAGATGTAGTTTGCGACGATAGAGCTGAAGGCGAAGAGCAGCACGATGATCGCCACGAATCCCGCCCCCCAGCTGCCAACCAGCGAGGTCATGGCATGCTGAATACTCTGGATGCCATTCGCGGCATCTTCCGCATCGTCTTGTGGCGCCAGCATGATAATGACCGCGCTGGCGGTACAGATGACGATGGTATCGATGAGGACGCCAATCATTTGCACGATCCCCTGCGCCGCCGGGTGCGGGGGCCAGGAAGCCGCTGCCGCCGCGGCGTTAGGGGTTGACCCCATTCCCGCTTCATTTGAGAACATGCCGCGCTGAAAACCGCTGGTGATTGCCTGGCTGATGGTATAGCCCACTGCGCCGGCGGCGGCTTCCTGCCAGCCGAACGCACTGCGGAAAATGGCCTCGAAAATGGCCGGCAGTGCCGTAATGTGCCAGAGGCCAATCAGCAGGCTGGTGGCTATCCAAAGCAGAGCCATCAGCGGCACAATCCACTGCATTAACTTCGCCACGCTCCGCAACCCCCGGACGATAACCAGCAGGGTCATCAGCGCCAGCGCGCAGCCGGTCACAATGGCGGGAAGGTTAAAGGCATAGGCCATCGCGTGCGCGATGGAGTTGGCCTGCACGGTGTTGAAAATCACTCCATAGGCCAGCAGGAGCAGGATAGAAAACACGATGCCCATCCAGCGCATGCCCAGACCCCGGGACATGTACCAGGCCGGGCCTCCGCGGAATTGCCCGTGGGCATCGCGCTCTTTGTAGAGCTGGGCAAGAGAACATTCGGCAAAGCTGCTGGCCATGCCGAGCAGCGCGGAAACCCACATCCAGAAGACGGCACCGGGCCCGCCGGCAGAGATAGCCAGCGCGACGCCAACCAGGTTGCCGCTGCCCACGCGCGCCGCGAGGCTGGTGCACAGGGCCTGGAAAGAGGTTAAGCCGCCGGGCTGGGGCTGGAGGCTTTTTTTTAGACTTTTCCCAAACTGGCGAACATAACGAAACTGAATGAATTTTGTTCGCCAGGTAAACCAGATGCCGGAGCCCAGTAACAGATAAATCATGACTGAGCCCCAGAGTATTTCATTGATAAAAGAGAAAAAATCAGGCATTAACCGTCCTCTTGTCCATGCCGGAACGCTAGTGTAAGCGCTACCAATTCAGTGACAATCCCTTAGCATTCAGCGAACTAATTCATCGAGTTTATCACACTCTGCGGTCTTGCATGGTCCACAGTTGCGCTGAACATGCAGCGTGTTATCATCTTGGAAGACCGGTTACATCCCCTTAACTGCTGTTTAAGAGAAACACTATCATGACGGATAAATTGACTTCTCTGCGTCAGTACACCACTGTCGTAGCTGATACCGGAGATATTGCGGCAATGAAGCTGTATCAGCCTCAGGATGCCACGACTAACCCTTCTTTGATTCTCGGCGCGGCTCAGATTCCTGAGTACCGCAAGCTGATTGATGACGCTGTCGAGTGGGCCCGCGGCCAGAGCAGCGATCGCGCTCAGCAGATTATCGATGCTTCCGATAAGCTGGCGGTGAACATTGGTCTCGAAATTCTTAAGCTGATTCCTGGCCGTATTTCGACCGAAGTTGATGCGCGCCTCTCCTACGACACCCAGGCATCTATCGCCAAAGCGAAACGCATCATCAAACTGTATAACGATGCGGGCATCGGCAACGATCGCATTCTGATTAAACTGGCTTCAACCTGGCAGGGTATTTGCGCCGCCGAGCAGCTGGAAAAAGAAGGCATCAACTGTAACCTGACTCTGCTGTTCTCCTTCGCCCAGGCTCGCGCTTGTGCTGAAGCGGGCGTCTTCCTGATCTCTCCGTTCGTTGGCCGCATCCTCGACTGGTACAAAGCGAACACCGACAAGAAAGAGTACGCGCCGGCTGAAGATCCGGGCGTCGTTTCCGTCAGTGAAATCTATGAGTACTACAAGCAGCACGGTTACGAAACTGTCGTGATGGGCGCAAGCTTCCGTAACGTCGGTGAAATCCTTGAACTGGCTGGCTGTGACCGCCTGACTATCGCTCCGACCCTGCTGAAAGAGCTGGCGGAAAGCGAAGGGGCTATCGAACGTAAACTGGTGTTCAGCGGCGAAGTGAAAGCGCGTCCGGAACGCATCACCGAAGCTCAGTTCCTGTGGCAGCACAACCAGGATCCGATGGCGGTAGACAAACTGGCGGAAGGTATCCGTAAGTTTGCGATAGACCAGGAAAAACTGGAAAAAATGATCGGCGACCTGCTGTAATCATTTGGGCGTGGCCGGGTTCCCGGTCACGCTACTTCTCCTGAACCCTGTCTGTATTGCCTTCCAGCGTGTATCATTCCGTCTAATTGTACTGTCTGAACGGAATAACGATGAATACCTTACGAATCGGCTTAGTTTCCATCTCCGATCGCGCCTCCAGCGGCGTTTATCAGGATAAAGGCATCCCGGCACTTGAAGAGTGGCTGGCGCGTGCGCTGACGACTCCCTTTGAGCTCGAGACCCGCCTGATCCCTGACGAACAGGGGATTATCGAACAAACGCTGTGTGAACTGGTTGACGAGATGGCCTGCCATCTGGTGTTAACTACCGGCGGCACCGGTCCTGCCCGACGCGACGTGACGCCGGATGCAACCCTGGCCATCGCCGACCGTGTGATGCCGGGTTTTGGCGAGCAAATGCGTCAGGTCAGCTTACACTTCGTTCCGACGGCTATCCTTTCTCGTCAGGTTGGCGTTATCCGCAAGCAGGCGCTGATTTTGAATCTGCCGGGCCAGCCGAAAGCCATTCAGGAAACCCTTGAAGGCGTTAAAGATGCTGACGGCAAGGTCCTGGTGCACGGGATCTTCGCGAGTGTACCTTATTGTGTACAGTTGCTTGAAGGGCCTTATGTCGAGACTGCGCCGGAAGTGGTAGCGGCTTTTCGTCCAAAAAGCGCGAGACGCGAAACTTTATCCTGAATTTGATACTTTCCTGACATAACCTGCATTGTCGGTGGTGTGCTGTTTTATTTACAATATAGTGTTTTTTACTTTACACTTGCGTGATAGCACTTACACCTCTGGATGAATCGCTCGTTATGTCACAACATACCCGACCTCTGAATCGACAAGATTATAAAACGCTGACGCTGGCCGCCCTTGGCGGCGCGCTGGAGTTTTATGATTTCATTATCTTTGTTTTCTTCGCCGCCGTCGTTGGCGACCTGTTCTTCCCGGCGGACATCCCGGAATGGCTGCGTCAGGTGCAGACCTTCGGCATCTTTGCTGCGGGCTATCTGGCGCGTCCATTGGGCGGCATCATCATGGCCCACTTCGGCGATCTGGTCGGGCGCAAGAAGATGTTCACCCTGAGCATTCTGCTTATGGCCCTGCCGACGCTGGCGATTGGCCTGCTGCCGACCTACGCATCAATAGGTCTTGTCGCGCCGCTGCTGCTGTTGCTGATGCGCATTCTGCAGGGGGCGGCTATCGGAGGAGAAGTTCCCGGCGCCTGGGTTTTTGTCGCCGAACACGTGCCGGAAAAACGCATTGGTATCGCCTGCGGCACTCTCACTGCCGGCCTGACGGTTGGCATTCTGCTGGGCTCGGTTGTCGCGACGCTGATCAATACCAGCCTGACGCCGCAGGGGATCCTCGACGGCGGCTGGCGTATTCCCTTCCTGTTAGGCGGCGTATTTGGCCTGGTAGCCATGTATTTGCGTCGTTGGCTGCAGGAGACGCCGATATTTCTCGAAATGCAGCAGCGTAAAGCGCTAGCGCAGGAGCTGCCGGTCAAATCGGTGGTGCTGAAGCACCAGAAAGCAGTGGTAGTTTCCATGCTGCTGACCTGGCTGTTATCCGCCGGCATAGTGGTGGTTATCCTGATGTCGCCGGTCTGGCTACAAAAACACTACGGTTTTGCCCCGGCAACGACCCTGCAGGCCAACAGCATTGCCACCATTATGCTGTGCATCGGCTGTCTGCTGGCAGGGCTGGCGGCGGATCGTTTTGGCGCCAGCCGCACGTTCATCGTCGGCAGCGTGCTGCTGGCGGTCTCCAGTTGGGCGTTCTATCACCTTTCCGGCAGCAGTCCCGGGCAGCTGTTCCTGCTGTATGGCGCGGTGGGGTTGTGCGTCGGGGTCGTGGGCGCCGTGCCTTACGTCATGGTGCGCGCTTTCCCGGCAGAAGTTCGCTTTACCGGTATTTCCTTCTCGTACAACGTCTCTTACGCCATTTTTGGCGGCCTGACGCCGATTGCCGTGACTATGCTCATGGGGGTTTCGCCGATGGCTCCGGCGTGGTACGTGCTGGCGCTTTCATTGCTGGGGCTGGGATTAGGGATCTGGCTGCGCCAGGGGATGAACCGCGAGGTGGCCGCCGCAGAGGGGGAATTGCAGCGCTTGCCGTAACGTTCCGCAAGCAATCCCCTCGTCCGTCAGAACGAGGGGATTGTTGATCAATGCGGTGCGCCGATCGGCAGTACGGTGCGACCAAACTGTTCGTTCAGTACTTCACCCATCGCCAGATAAATAGCGCTACCGCCGCAGACTAAACCAATCCAGCCCGCGATTTTCACCAGACCTTCGTTATCGGCGAGGTGGCCGATTGCCAGCAGCGCAAACAGGACGGTCAAACTGAGGAACACGAATTGCAACATTCGTGCGGCTTTCAGGGTGCCGAAGAACATAAACAACGTGAAGACTCCCCACAGACCGAGGTACATGCCGAGGAAGTGCGCATCAGGCTTTTCCGCCAGGCCCATTTTCGGCATGAGAAGAATAGCGACCAACGTCAGCCAGAAGGCGCCGTAGGACGTAAAAGCGGTTAAACCAAAGGTATTACCTTTTTTAAATTCCAGCAGGCCTGCGAAAATCTGCGCAATGCCGCCGTAAAAAATGCCCATCGCCAGGATAGCTACATCAAACGCGAACAGGCCGCTATTTGCCAGGTTAAGCAGAATAGTGGTCATGCCGAAGCCCATAAGGCCCAGCGGTGCCGGATTAGCCAACTTAGTGTTGCCCATAATTCCTCAGAATAATGATTAGAAAGGGAAGCATTACCCCACCACTCGTGGACGGGGCGCGGCATCATAATGAGGCGCAGGGTAACTGTCTATGATCTGGCGAGGTATTTTTCGCCAATTTACGCAGGCGAGGAGAGATGGTGTGCGTTCGCTACCGGTAAACGGGGACGCAAGCGCCCGGCGGGACAGGTGTTATCGATAAAAGCCGCTTTGTTACCGGTTTATTCAGTCTGCCTTCCTTATTTCTCCCTTTATCCGGCAAGAAAGTGAAAAATTTTTTTGCTTGCCCCCTTGAGGAAGCGATGGGCGACCCCATCTTGTAGTCAACCGCAGTGAATGAACCTGAAAAAAATGATGTCTGGGCAGTTGAAACCATCGGTTTTGCCCTTATTACAGGTTCACAACCACATGTTGATCGAATTTTTAGTGGAGACGTTTAGATGGGTAAAATTATTGGTATCGACCTGGGTACTACCAACTCTTGTGTAGCGATTATGGATGGCACTACTGCACGTGTGCTGGAGAACGCCGAAGGCGATCGCACCACGCCTTCTATCATTGCTTATACCCAGGATGGTGAAACTCTGGTTGGTCAGCCGGCTAAACGTCAGGCAGTGACAAACCCGCAAAACACCCTGTTTGCGATTAAACGCCTGATTGGTCGCCGCTTCCAGGACGAAGAAGTTCAGCGTGACGTATCCATCATGCCGTACAAAATCATCGGCGCCGACAACGGCGACGCATGGCTTGATGTGAAAGGTCAGAAAATGGCACCGCCGCAGATTTCTGCTGAAGTGCTGAAAAAAATGAAGAAAACGGCGGAAGATTACTTGGGTGAGCCGGTAACTGAAGCGGTTATCACCGTACCTGCATACTTCAACGATGCTCAGCGTCAGGCAACGAAAGATGCCGGCCGTATCGCAGGTCTGGAAGTCAAACGTATCATCAACGAACCGACCGCCGCTGCGCTGGCTTACGGTCTGGATAAAGAAGTCGGCAACCGTACTATCGCGGTTTACGACCTCGGTGGTGGTACCTTCGATATCTCGATTATCGAAATCGACGAAGTTGACGGCGAAAAAACCTTCGAAGTTCTGGCAACCAACGGTGATACCCACCTGGGTGGTGAAGACTTCGACAGCCGTATGATCAACTACCTCGTTGATGAGTTTAAGAAAGATCAGGGCATTGACCTGCGTAACGATCCGCTGGCCATGCAGCGCCTGAAAGAAGCGGCTGAAAAAGCGAAAATCGAGCTTTCTTCCGCTCAGCAGACCGACGTGAACCTGCCGTACATCACCGCAGATGCCACCGGTCCGAAACACATGAACATCAAAGTGACGCGTGCGAAACTGGAAAGCCTGGTTGAAGATCTGGTTAACCGTTCTATCGAGCCGCTGAAAGTTGCGCTGCAGGACGCTGGCCTGTCGGTATCTGACATCCAGGACGTTATCCTGGTCGGCGGTCAGACCCGTATGCCAATGGTGCAGAAGAAAGTGGCTGAGTTCTTTGGTAAAGAGCCGCGTAAAGACGTTAACCCGGATGAAGCTGTGGCGATCGGTGCTGCGGTTCAGGGCGGTGTACTGACTGGTGAAGTTAAAGACGTTCTGCTGCTGGACGTTACCCCGCTGTCGCTGGGTATCGAAACCATGGGCGGCGTGATGACGGCGCTGATCAACAAAAACACCACAATCCCGACCAAACACAGCCAGGTGTTCTCTACTGCAGAAGACAACCAGTCTGCGGTGACCATCCACGTGATTCAGGGCGAGCGTAAACGCGCCTCCGATAACAAATCACTGGGTCAGTTCAACCTGGATGGGATTAACCCGGCGCCGCGCGGTATGCCGCAGATCGAAGTCACCTTCGACATCGATGCTGATGGTATCCTGCACGTGTCCGCGAAAGACAAAAACAGCGGTAAAGAGCAGAAAATCACCATTAAAGCGTCTTCCGGTCTGAACGAAGAAGAAAT
The DNA here is from genome assembly GCF_002806725.1 of Raoultella sp. T31. Lineage (NCBI taxonomy): Bacteria > Pseudomonadati > Pseudomonadota > Gammaproteobacteria > Enterobacterales > Enterobacteriaceae > Klebsiella > Raoultella sp. T31. The sequence continues at coordinate 204,124 of NZ_PIBO01000002.1, read as the reverse complement.
CGCCAAAATGGTCCGCGATGCGGAAGCGAACGCTGAATCTGACCGTAAGTTCGAAGAACTGGTTCAGACCCGCAACCAGGGCGACCATCTGCTGCACAGCACGCGTAAGCAGGTTGAAGAAGCAGGCGACAAACTGCCGGCTGACGACAAGACTGCCATCGAGTCTGCGCTGACCGCACTGGAAACGTCGCTGAAAGGTGAAGACAAAGCGGATATCGAAGCGAAAATGCAGGCGCTGGCCCAGGCTTCCCAGAAGCTGATGGAAATCGCTCAGCAGCAGCATGCTCAGCAACAGGCTGGCGGCGCTGAAGCTTCCGAAAGCAACGCGAAAGACGACGATGTCGTTGACGCCGAGTTTGAAGAAGTGAAAGACAAAAAATAATCGCCCTTTGAACGGGTAAAACACTGGCACGGGCGAAGAGGTTTCCTCTCCGCCCGTGCACGCATGTTAAGGGGCTGAAAAACACCAATGGCAAAGCAAGATTATTACGAGATTTTGGGCGTTTCCAAAACAGCGGAAGAGCGTGAAATCAAAAAGGCTTACAAGCGCCTGGCGATGAAATACCACCCGGACCGTAACCAGGGTGATAAAGAAGCCGAAGCGAAGTTTAAAGAAATTAAAGAAGCGTATGAAATCCTGACTGATGACCAGAAGCGTGCGGCCTACGATCAGTACGGCCACGCTGCCTTTGAACAAGGTGGCATGGGCGGCGGCGGCGGTTTTGGCGGCGGCGCTGATTTCAGCGATATCTTTGGCGATGTGTTTGGCGATATCTTCGGCGGCGGTCGTGGCCGTCAGCGCGCGGCGCGCGGCGCTGACCTGCGCTACAACATGGACCTGACGCTGGAAGAAGCCGTTCGCGGCGTGACCAAAGAGATTCGCATTCCGACGCTGGAAGAGTGTGACGTCTGCCACGGTAGCGGTGCGAAAGCCGGTAGCAAACCGCAAACCTGTCCAACCTGTCACGGTGCCGGTCAGGTGCAGATGCGCCAGGGCTTCTTCGCCGTTCAGCAAACCTGTCCGCATTGTCAGGGACGCGGTACGCTGATTAAAGATCCGTGCAACAAATGCCACGGTCACGGTCGCGTCGAGAAGACCAAAACTCTGTCGGTCAAAATCCCGGCGGGCGTGGATACCGGCGATCGTATTCGTCTGTCAGGCGAAGGCGAAGCGGGCGAGCACGGCGCTCCGGCGGGCGATCTGTACGTTCAGGTCCAGGTTAAGCAGCACGCTATCTTTGAGCGTGAAGGCAACAACCTGTACTGCGAAGTGCCGATCAACTTCACTATGGCTGCCCTCGGCGGCGAGATTGAAGTCCCGACGCTGGATGGCCGCGTCAATCTGAAAGTGCCTGGCGAAACGCAGACCGGTAAGCTGTTCCGCATGCGTGGCAAAGGCGTGAAATCCGTACGCGGCGGCGCGCAGGGCGATCTGCTGTGCCGGGTGGTGGTTGAAACGCCGGTAGGACTTAATGAAAAACAGAAACAGCTGCTGAAGGAGCTTCAGGAAAGTTTTGGCGGTCCGACGGGTGAGAAAAACAGCCCGCGCTCTAAAAGTTTCTTTGATGGCGTGAAGAAATTCTTCGACGACCTGACGCGCTAATCTCCTGCGATTCTGAAAAGCCACTTTATTGTTAAAGTGGCTTTTTTGTTTCCAGCCGCTATCTGTTAATGATGGCTGAATCCCTCCGGTCAGCGTCGCGCTTTACTGTCAGCCTTATATCGTAAAAACCGAGTCATAATGCAATAATAATCTTATTTTTTCGAAGTGTTATGTCGGCTAGAATAGTTTCATCGATGAATTAGCCTTACAGAGAGAGTAACAGTGAAACATCTGCAGCGTTTTTTTAGTAGCGATGCTTCAGGAGGCATTATCCTCATTTTCGCGGCCGCGTTGGCTATGCTATTGGCTAATACTGGCGTGACCAGCGGTCTTTACCATTCCTTTCTGGACACCCCCGTTCAGCTGCGTGTTGGCGCGTTAGAAATCAATAAGAACATGCTGCTGTGGATTAACGATGCGCTGATGGCGGTCTTCTTCTTGCTGATTGGCCTCGAAGTAAAGCGCGAGATGATTCAGGGGGCGCTGGCCAGCCGTCGTCAGGCCGTTTTCCCGGTGCTGGCCGCCTTAGGTGGGATGATTGTCCCGGCGCTGATCTATCTGGCGTTCAATGCTCAGGATCCGATCACCCGCGAGGGGTGGGCGATTCCGGCGGCGACCGATATCGCCTTTGCCCTGGGAGTGCTGGCGCTGCTGGGCAGCCGCGTGCCGCCAGCTCTGAAAATCTTTCTGATGGCGCTGGCGATTATCGACGACCTGGGCGCCATTATCATCATTGCCCTGTTTTATACCAGCGACCTTTCCATATTGTCGCTGGGCGTGGCGGCAGGGGCGATGGCCGTGCTGGTCGCGCTCAATCTTTGCGGCGTCCGACGCACCGGTATCTATATCCTGGTCGGCGCGGTGCTATGGATTGCGGTGTTGAAATCCGGGGTACATGCGACCTTAGCCGGGGTGATTGTTGGCTTTATTATCCCGCTGAAGGAGCAGGGCGGTAAATCCCCGGCTAAGCAGCTTGAGCATGTCCTGCATCCGTGGGTGGCTTACCTGATTCTGCCGCTTTTCGCCTTCGCTAACGCCGGCGTGTCGCTGCAAGGGGTGACGATTGAAGGGCTGACGTCACTGCTGCCGCTGGGGATTATCGCCGGGCTGTTTGTCGGCAAGCCGCTGGGTATCAGCCTGTTCTGCTGGCTGGCGTTAAAACTGAAATGGGCATCGCTGCCGGAAGGGACGACCAGCAAGCAGATTATGGCGGTCGGCATTCTGTGTGGGATTGGCTTCACGATGTCGATTTTCATCGCCAGTCTGGCCTTCAGCAGCGTTAATCCTGGCTTAATCAACTGGGCTAAGCTTGGCATTCTGACCGGCTCGGTACTGTCAGCCGTCAGCGGATATCTGCTGCTGCGCAAGCGCATAACGGTTCCCGCCCACCTGGCGTAATACTTTCGGAGAGCCGGCAGAGGTTCTCCAGGACATTATCAGGGAGAGAAGCATGTCGCATATTAATTACAACCATCTGTATTACTTCTGGCACGTTTATAAAGAAGGTTCTGTTGTCGGCGCGGCGGAGGCCTTGTTCCTGACGCCGCAGACCATTACCGGGCAGATCAAAGCGCTTGAAGAGCGTTTGCAGGGGAAATTGTTTAAACGCAAGGGGCGGGGGCTGGAGCCGAGCGAACTGGGCGAGCTGGTATTCCGCTACGCGGACCGCATGTTCACGTTGAGCCAGGAGATGCTCGATATTGTGAACTACCGCAAAGAGTCTAACCTGCTGTTCGATGTCGGCGTTGCCGACGCATTGTCGAAAAGACTGGTGAGCGGGGTGCTGGATGCGGCGGTCGTGGATAATGAACAGATTCACCTGCGCTGCTTTGAGTCGACCCACGAAATGCTGCTGGAGCAGCTCAGCCAGCACAAACTTGATATGATCATCTCTGACTGCCCCATCGATTCCACTCAACAGGAAGGGCTGTTCTCCGTGCGTATCGGCGAGTGCAGCGTGAGTTTCTGGTGCATGAACCCGCCGCCGGAAAAGCCGTTTCCCGCCTGTCTGGAGGAACGTCGTCTGCTGATCCCCGGTCGTCGTTCGATGCTGGGACGCAAACTTCTGAACTGGTTCAATTCGCAGGGGCTGAAGGTGGAGATTCTCGGCGAGTTTGACGATGCGGCGCTGATGAAGGCGTTCGGTGCGGCGCACAATGCGATTTTTGTCGCGCCGACGCTTTACGCGCATGATTTCTATCAGGATGAGACGATTATTGAGATCGGTCGGATGGAGAATGTGATGGAGGAGTATCACGCCATTTTTGCTGAAAGAATGATTCAGCATCCGGCGGTGCAACGGATTTGCAATCGCGACTATTCGTCACTCTTCGCGACGCCGCAGGCGTAACTCGCAGACATAAAAAAACCCGCTTTCGCGGGTTTTTTTACAAAGCGATAACAAGCAGGCGATTAAGCCAGTTTGTTGATCTGAGCGGTCAGGTTTGCTTTATGACGCGCAGCTTTGTTTTTGTGGATCAGACCTTTAGCAGCCTGACGGTCCACGATCGGTTGCATTTCGTTAAATGCTTTCAGTGCAGTAGCTTTGTCGCCAGCTTCGATAGCTGCGTATACTTTCTTGATGAAAGTACGCATCATAGAGCGACGGCTAGCGTTGTGCTTGCGGGCCTTTTCAGACTGAACGGCGCGCTTCTTAGCTGATTTGATATTAGCCAAGGTCCAACTCCCAAATGTGTTCTATATGGACAATTCAAAGGCCGAGGAATATGCCCGTTTAGCCTTCTTTTGTCAATGGATTTGTGCAAATAAGCGCCGCTTAAAACAACGACGCTTTATTACGTAGTGATGGCGCAAGATTCTACCAGCTTGTTGCTGGCGAATACAGCCTTTCCACCATAAAAATCGCTGGGCGAGGGGAGTTTTTGCCGCATTCCCGCGCTGAGTTGATGAATTACCGGGATCTTTCGGTTAAGAGGTGCAATCGCTGGTTAACGTCGTCAGTTGTACAAGGTATACTCGGACGATTTTCACTGTTTTGAGCCAGACATGAAGCTGATACGCGGCATACATAATCTCAGTCAGGCGCCGCACGGGTGCGTGCTGACCATTGGTAATTTTGACGGTGTGCATCGCGGGCATCAGGCGCTGTTGCAGCGTTTGCGCGCCGAGGGCCGCCAGCGTGGTTTACCGGTGGTGGTGATGATTTTCGAACCACAGCCGCTGGAGTTGTTTGCCGCCGATAAGGCGCCAGCCCGTTTGACGCGTCTGCGCGAAAAGCTGAGCTATCTGGCTGAAAGCGGCGTCGACTATGTGCTGTGCGTGCGCTTTGACCGCCGCTTCGCCGCCCTGACCGCCCAGGATTTTATCAGCGAACTGCTGGTGCGCCGTTTAGGCGTGCAGTTTCTCGCGGTGGGGGACGATTTCCGCTTTGGCGCTGGCCGCCAGGGGGATTTCTTGTTATTACAGAAAGCCGGTGCGGAATATGGTTTTGACGTGACCAGCACCCAAACTTTCTGCGAAGGCGGCGTGCGCATCAGCAGTACAGCGGTGCGCCAGGCGCTGGCGGACGACGACCTTGTGCAGGCGGAAAACCTGCTGGGCCATCCCTTTACGATCTCCGGACGCGTGGTCCACGGCGATGAGCTGGGGCGCACGATTGGTTTTCCGACGGCGAATTTACCGCTACGTCGTCAGGTTTCCCCGGTAAAAGGGGTCTATGCGGTGGAAGTGACAGGACTGGGCGACAAACCGCTGGTGGGCGTCGCCAACATTGGCACCCGTCCAACGGTTGCTGGCGTTCGCCAACAGCTGGAAGTGCATCTGCTGGACGTTGTAATGGACCTTTATGGTCGCCATATAGATGTAATACTGCGTAAAAAAATACGTAATGAGCAGCGATTTGCGTCGCTCGATGAGCTAAAAGCGCAAATTGCACGTGATGAGTTAACGGCCCGCGAGTTCTTTGGGCAGGCCAGGCAGGCATAAGTCTGTTGGTGTTTATCAAACCGAAATACGGAACCGAGAATCTGATGAGTGACTATAAATCGACCCTGAATTTGCCGGAAACAGGGTTCCCGATGCGTGGCGATCTCGCCAAGCGCGAACCGGGAATGCTGGCGCGTTGGACCGATGATGACCTGTACGGCATCATCCGGGCAGCGAAAAAAGGCAAAAAAACCTTCATTCTGCATGATGGCCCTCCTTATGCGAATGGCAGCATTCATATTGGTCACTCGGTTAACAAGATTCTGAAAGACATTATCGTGAAGTCCAAAGGACTGACGGGCTATGACTCGCCTTACGTTCCGGGTTGGGACTGCCACGGTCTGCCGATCGAACTGAAAGTGGAGCAGGAATATGGCAAGCCGGGTGAGAAATTCACCGCTGCTGAATTCCGCGCCAAGTGCCGCGAATATGCTGCGACCCAGGTTGACGGTCAGCGTAAAGACTTTATCCGCCTGGGCGTGCTGGGCGACTGGTCGCGTCCGTACCTGACCATGGACTTCAAAACAGAAGCCAACATCATCCGTGCGCTGGGTAAAATCATCGGCAACGGCCACCTGCACAAAGGCGCGAAGCCGGTGCACTGGTGCGTCGACTGCCGTTCTGCGCTGGCTGAAGCGGAAGTCGAGTATTACGACAAAACGTCTCCTTCTATCGACGTGGCCTTCCACGCGGTAGACCAAGCCGCCGTGCTGGCGAAATTCGGCGTTGCCGACGTCGCCGGTCCGCTATCCCTGGTCATCTGGACCACTACCCCGTGGACCCTGCCAGCCAACCGCGCCATCTCCCTGTCGCCGGAATTCGACTATGCGCTGGTGCAGGTTGATGGTCAGGCGCTGATTCTGGCGAAAGATCTGGTTGAAAGCGTAATGAAACGCGCGGGTATTGCTGACTACACTATCCTGGCGGTGGTGAACGGCGCGGAACTGGAGCTGATGCGCTTTAAGCATCCGTTCCTCGACTTCGATGTGCCGGCAATCCTCGGCGATCACGTTACCCTCGATGCGGGTACCGGCGCGGTCCATACCGCCGGCGGTCACGGTCCGGACGACTACACTATCAGCCAGAAATACGGCCTGGAAATTGCCAACCCGGTTGGCCCGGACGGTTCCTACCTGCCAGGCACCTACCCGGCGCTGGACGGCATCAACGTCTTTAAAGCCAACGATATTATCGTTGAGATGCTGCGTGACAGCGGCGCGCTGCTGCACGTTGAAAAGATGCAGCACAGCTATCCGTGCTGCTGGCGCCATAAGTCGCCTATTATCTTCCGTGCCACCCCGCAGTGGTTCGTCAGCATGGATCAGAAAGGCCTGCGCGCGCAGTCGCTGAAAGAGATCAAAGGCGTGCAGTGGATCCCGGACTGGGGCCAGGCGCGTATCGAATCGATGGTTGCCAACCGTCCTGACTGGTGTATCTCCCGCCAGCGTACCTGGGGCGTACCGATGTCTCTGTTTGTGCACAAAGAGACGCAGGAACTGCACCCGAACACCCTGGAGCTGATGGAAGAAGTGGCGAAGCGCGTCGAAGTGGACGGCATTCAGGCGTGGTGGGATCTCGACTCCCGCGACATCCTGGGCGCTGACGCTGACAGCTACGAGAAAGTGCCGGATACCCTGGACGTGTGGTTCGACTCCGGGTCTACTCACTCTTCTGTCGTCGACGTACGCCCGGAATTTTCCGGTCACGCCGCCGATATGTATCTGGAAGGTTCTGATCAGCACCGCGGCTGGTTTATGTCCTCGCTGATGATCTCCACGGCGATGAAGGGCAAAGCGCCGTATCGCCAGGTTCTGACCCACGGTTTCACCGTCGACGGTCAGGGCCGCAAAATGTCCAAGTCTATCGGTAATACCGTTAGCCCGCAGGACGTGATGAACAAGCTGGGCGCCGATATTCTGCGTCTGTGGGTGGCATCTACCGATTACACCGGCGAAATGGCGGTCTCCGACGAGATCCTTAAACGTGCTGCCGACAGCTATCGTCGTATCCGTAACACCGCGCGCTTCCTGCTGGCGAACCTGAATGGTTTCGATCCGGCGAAAGACATGGTCAAACCGGAAGAGATGGTGGTGCTCGATCGCTGGGCGGTGGGCTGCGCGCAGGCGGCGCAGGAAGATATCCTGAAAGCCTACGAATCCTACGACTTCCACGAAGTGGTGCAGCGCCTGATGCGCTTCTGCTCCATCGAAATGGGCTCGTTCTATCTCGATATCATCAAAGACCGCCAGTACACCGCGAAAGCGGAAAGCCGGGCGCGTCGCAGTTGCCAGACCGCGCTGTTCCACATCGTGGAAGCGCTGGTTCGCTGGATGGCGCCGATCATGTCCTTCACCGCAGACGAAATCTGGGGCTACCTGCCGGGTTCCCGCGAGAAATACGTCTTCACCGGGGAGTGGTATGAAGGTCTGTTCGGCCTGGCCGACGACGAAGCGATGAACGACGACTTCTGGGACAAGCTGCTGCAGGTGCGCGGCGAAGTCAACAAGGTCATCGAGCAGGCGCGCGCCGACAAACTGGTAGGCGGCTCTCTGGAAGCGGCGGTCACACTGTATGCCGATGACGCTCTGGCCGCGAAGCTCAACGCGCTGGGCAGTGAATTACGCTTTGTCCTGTTGACCTCCGGGGCAACGGTTGCCGATCATGCGCAGGCGCCGGCCGATGCCTGGCAGAGTGAACTGCTGAAGGGGCTTAAAGTCGCGTTGAGTAAAGCCGAGGGCGAGAAATGCCCGCGTTGCTGGCACTACACCAGCGATGTCGGCAAGGTGGCGGAACACGCGGAAATCTGCGGTCGCTGTGTCAGCAACGTCGCCGGTGATGGCGAAAAACGTAAGTTTGCCTGATGAGTAAATCTGTCTGTTCAACGGGGCTACGCTGGCTTTGGGTCGTCGTCGCCGTGCTGATTATTGACCTGGGCAGTAAATTCCTGATCCTCCAGAACTTTGCTCTGGGGGAGACGGTAGCGCTGTTCCCGTCGCTTAATCTGCATTATGCGCGTAACTATGGCGCGGCTTTTAGCTTCCTTGCCGATAGCGGCGGCTGGCAGCGCTGGTTCTTTGCCGGCATTGCCATCGGGATCTGCGTGATTCTGGCGGTCTTGATGTATCGCTCAAAAGCCACGCAAAAGCTGAACAACATTGCCTACGCGCTGATTATCGGCGGCGCGCTGGGGAACTTGTTTGATCGGTTATGGCATGGTTTTGTCGTCGATATGATTGATTTCTACGTCGGGGACTGGCATTTCGCCACCTTCAACCTGGCCGATAGCGCAATTTGCATCGGCGCGGCGCTGATTGTGCTGGAAGGCTTCCTGCCAAAACCTGCGGCAAAAGAGCCGGTGTAAATGTCAATGCCGGGTGGCGCTGCGCTTACCCGGGCTACAGAATTTGTGCCCTTCCGTAGGTCCGGTAAGCGTAGCGTCACCGGGCAAACAGGCGGGCCAAAACAAGCGAGCAATTTGCATGTCTAAATCCGTACAGAGCAACAGCGCGATCCTCGTTGACTTCACGCTGAAACTGGATGATGGCTCAACGGCTGAATCCACCCGCAATAACGGCAAGCCTGCCCTGTTTCGCCTTGGCGATACCTCCCTGTCTGAAGGTCTTGAACAACAGCTTCTGGGTCTGAAAGAGGGGGAGAAAAAGGTCTTTTCGCTGGAGCCCGATGCTGCGTTTGGCATCCCAAGCCCGGATCTTATCCAGTACTTTTCCCGTCGTGAATTTATCGACGCGGGCGAGCCGGAAATCGGCGCGATTATGCTCTTTACCGCAATGGATGGCAGCGAAATGCCCGGCGTGATTCGTGAAGTGAACGGCGATTCGATCACCGTTGATTTCAACCATCCGCTGGCCGGGCGCACCGTCCATTTTGATATTGAAGTGCTGGAAATCGATCCGGCGCTGGAGGAGTGAAATGCAGATCCTGTTGGCTAACCCGCGCGGCTTTTGCGCTGGCGTTGACCGCGCTATCAGCATTGTTGAAAACGCGCTGACGCTCTACGGCGCGCCGATCTATGTGCGTCATGAAGTGGTGCATAACCGCTATGTGGTCGATAGCCTGCGTAAACGCGGCGCCATTTTTATCGAACAGATTAGCGAAGTGCCTGACGGCGCGATCCTGATTTTCTCCGCGCACGGCGTGTCCCAGGCGGTGCGTAATGAAGCGAAAAACCGCGATCTGACGGTCTTCGACGCGACCTGTCCGCTGGTGACCAAAGTGCATATGGAAGTCGCCCGCGCCAGCCGTCGTGGCGAAGAGTCGATCCTGATTGGCCATGCCGGTCACCCGGAAGTGGAAGGGACGATGGGCCAGTACAGCAACCCGGAAGGGGGAATGTATCTGGTGGAGTCGCCCGACGATGTCTGGAAGCTGGAGGTGAAAAACGACGCCCGGCTGTCATTCATGACGCAGACAACCCTCTCGGTAGATGACACTTCGGATGTGATCGACGCACTACGCGAGCGCTTCCCGAAAATCGTCGGGCCGCGTAAAGACGATATCTGTTATGCCACCACTAACCGTCAGGAAGCGGTTCGCGCGCTGGCGGAGCAGGCCGATGTTGTGCTGGTGGTGGGGTCGAAAAACTCCTCTAACTCCAACCGTCTGGCGGAACTCGCTCAGCGGATGGGGAAAGCGGCCTATCTGATTGACGATGCGACGGATATTCAGGAAGCATGGGTCAAAGAGGCCGCGTGCGTTGGCGTGACCGCAGGCGCATCGGCCCCGGATATCCTGGTGCAGAACGTGATCGCGCGTCTGCAGGCGCTGGGCGGCGGAGAAGCCGTTCCGCTGGAAGGGCGTGAAGAGAATATTGTTTTCGAAGTACCGAAAGAGCTGCGGGTTGATGTCCGTGAAGTAGACTAAGTTCTTTCGCCAGCGGATGTGAGAAGATGCCAGACTTAACGTCTGGCATTTTTTTTGGGAGAGACGATGCGCTTACCGATCATTCTTGATACCGATCCCGGCATTGACGACGCAGCGGCGATCGCCGCCGCGCTGTTTGCCCCCGAGCTCGATCTGCAGCTGATGACGACGGTAGCGGGGAACGTGTCGGTGGAAAAAACCACCCGCAACGCCCTGCAACTGCTGCATTTCTGGCAGGCGAAGGTGCCGCTGGCTCAAGGGGCGTCAATGCCACTATTGCGTCCGCTGCGCGATGCGGCCTCTGTGCACGGTGAATCCGGCATGGAAGGGTATGATTTTGTCGAGCATGACTGCCAGCCGTTGCCGAAACCGGCCTTTCAGGCCATTCGCGACGCGCTGATGCATGCTCAGGAGCCGATTACGCTGGTGGCGATTGGTCCGTTGACCAATATTGCGCTGCTCCTGATGCAGTATCCGGAATGCCGCTTTAATATTCGTCGGCTGGTGATCATGGGCGGTTCCGCCGGGCGCGGTAACTTCACGCCCAATGCGGAGTTCAATATTGCTATCGATCCGGAAGCCGCGGCCAGCGTGTTTCGCAGTGGTGTGGAGATCGTGATGTGCGGTCTCGACGTGACCAACCGGGCAATGCTGACGCCGGAGTACCTCGCCACGCTGCCCGCGCTGAACAAAACCGGAAAGATGCTCCACGCGCTGTTCAGCCATTATCGCAGCGGCAGTATGAGCCGCGGACTGCGTATGCATGACCTGTGCGCCATCGCGTGGCTGGTGCGCCCTGAGCTGTTTACCCTGCAACCGTGCTTTGTGGCGGTGGAAACGCAGGGGACCTGGACTGCCGGCACCACCGTCGTCGATATCGAAGGGCGGCTCGGGCAGCCGGCGAACGCGTGCGTTGCGCTGGAGCTGGATGTGGACGGTTTTCAGCGCTGGGTGGCGGAAGTGTTGTCCCTGGCGCCGTAAGCGGCCTGGCGGCCGTCAATTTTCTCGCTCAGATAATCAATCATGGCCCGCATTCTGGCGGGCATATGTTTATTGCCCGACCACAGCAGCCACAGCTGCCCGCTATAGCTACTGATAAACTCCCATTGCGCCAGGACCTGCACGATATCGCCCTGGGCCAGCGCGTCGCGAGCGGTAAACAGCGGCAGGCTACCGATACCTAAATGTTGCTGCACCGCATCAAGGCGCACGGCAGTATGGTTGGCGGCGTAGCGTCCGTGAGTCTGGATAGTTTCCGTTTTACCCGCCCGGCGGAATTTCCAGCGTGAGTCGGCCGGTGTTTCGCCCAGGCTGATACAGCTGTGGCCCCGCAGCTCCGACGGCGTTTGCGGTGTGCCGTGCCGCTGTAAATAGTCCGGTGTGGCGCAGATCACGTGCGTCACCGGCATCAGCGGTTTGCCGTGCAGTCCGGGAGAGGGGCTGTGGGTAATACGCAGCGCCAGATCAATACCATCATCAATCAGATCCAGATAGCGGTCCTCGAGCCGCAGACAGACGTCCACGCCGGGATGACGGGTGAGAAATTCCGCCATTAACGGATGAATCACAAAACGCCCGACGGCTTTTGGCACGCTGAGGGTCAGCTTCCCCTGCGCCACCTCCTGGCTACTGCTGGCGGAATCCATCGCCTGACGAGCCGATTCCAGCATCTCCTGTGCGTGCGTATACACCGTTTTTCCGGCATCGCTGAGGCGTAATTTGCGCGTGCTGCGGTGCAGCAGCTTACAGCCCATTTCGTGTTCCAGCCGCGAGACGCTGCGGCTGACCGCCGAAGGCGTTGCCCCGGAAAGGCGGGCGACGGCAGAAAAACTGCCCTGGTCGACAATTTGCACAAACAGGGCAAGGTCGGGGAGTAAATTGAGATTCATTTGTGACTTTGAGGCAAAAGTGCATTGATGAATGGCGGGATTATCGCCACGGATAATATCAATATACTGTCCTGACTAAGCGGAGGACAACCATGACTGAACGTCTTTATTACACTTGCGATGAGACCGAGGCGCGAGCCCAGGTCGTGCATTGCCTGACTGAGGCCGATGGCCGTTACGCCATTGAGTTGAACCAGACCCTGTTTCATCCGCAGGGCGGCGGACAGCCAGCCGATCGCGGCTGGATTGGCGGTATTGCTGTTGAAGGTGTCGTGACGCGAGGCGACCGCGTTATGCACATTATCGCTCAACCGCTGCCGCCTGGAGAGGTGGCGATTCGGGTGGATGAAGCCGCCCGGCGCCTGCATTCGCGGCTGCACTCCGCGGGGCATCTGATAGGCCTGGCGGGTGAACGCGCTGGCTGGCGGCCTGTCAAGGCGCACCACTGGCCTGGAGAAGGGCGGATAACGTTCACCGCTATCGGTTCCGCCATCGTACCGGAGGCCAGCGCGCTTCTGGCGACGATTGCCGGCTGGCAAGCGGAAGATCTGCCGCGGCATCTGACTTTTGAGGATGGGCTGCGTCAGGTCGGATTTGGCTCATTACCGGCCTATCCCTGCGGCGGAACGCATGTTGCCAGCCTGTCTGAAGTGGGGAGCGTGACAATCGCCGAGGTGAAAATCAAAAAAGGACAGCTGATCGTGAATTATACCCTCGCGTGAACCGGGGCGCGATTTGACGTACCTGGTTTCGATGAGAGGCGCGAAGCGGCGTAGGATCCGAGTATCCTGCGCTTTTCGTCGTGGAATGTGTGGGATGGAACCCATGAGAAAGGCCTGATATTGATGCCAGCGTATAGTTTTTACTGATATCGAACGCCGTTTGTCATAAATTTCTAATTATCGGTGTTTTAGAGTAGCGGCTCAGCGATGGGCTGGTTAATCTGGAAACAATTTACGTTAAGTTAACAAAAGAGAATAGCTATGCATGATGCACAAATCCGCGTGGCCATCGCAGGCGCGGGCGGCCGGATGGGACGCCAGTTAATTCAGGCCGTACAGCAGATGGATGGCGTGGCGCTGGGCGCTGCGCTGGAGCGCGAAGGTTCTTCCCTCCTGGGTAGCGATGCCGGTGAGCTCGCCGGTGCCGGTAAAGCCGGTGTCGCGGTGCAAAGCAGTCTTGCGGCAGTCAAAGATGATTTTGATGTGCTGATCGATTTTACCCGCCCGGAAGGTACGTTAAACCACCTTGCTTTCTGCCGCGAACACGATAAAGGGATGGTGATTGGCACCACCGGTTTTGATGAGGCGGGGAAACAGGCCATTCGCGATGCGGCGCAGGACATTGCCATTGTTTTCGCGGCCAACTTCAGCGTCGGCGTCAACGTGCTGTTAAAGCTGCTGGAAAAAGCGGCGAAGGTGATGGGTGACTACACCGATATTGAGATTATTGAGGCGCACCATCGCCATAAAGTGGACGCGCCGTCGGGCACCGCTCTGGCGATGGGCGAGGCGATTGCCGGTGCGCTGAACAAAGATCTGAAGGATTGTGCGGTCTACAGCCGTGAAGGTCATACCGGCGAACGCGTCCCGGGGACCATTGGCTTTGCTACCGTGCGCGCCGGGGATATCGTTGGCGAACATACCGCAATGTTTGCCGACATCGGCGAGCGTATTGAAATCAGCCACAAGGCTTCCAGCCGGATGACTTTTGCCAATGGCGCCGTTCGTTCTGCATTGTGGTTAAAAGATAAGAAATCAGGCCTTTTCGACATGCGTGACGTGCTTGATCTCAATTCTTTATAAGTTTTATTACCCATCGTGATGTGGTTATTGCATTCAATATGTAATTGATTGCAAAGGGCAATGTTTTATTGCCCTTTTTATTTTTTAGCATTTCGTCAGTTTTAATTGATGAAGTGAGCATAATATTATCTTATCCTTTCTTTTTTTGTTGTGTCTTTGTGAATTTTGACCATATGGTCTACTTTTTTGTTGTTGCACGCGTTGTTTTGCAATCTTCCTGCTCCGCAAGCGTTTTCCCTGCATAGTTTGTTGATCTTTTTGCCTGCTAACGCAGGGCTGAGAGGTCAGTGACGTGAAAAGAGATAAAAAATATCGGCTTTAAGTTGACTTTTACCCGACATCTCTCCAGAATGCCGCCGTTTGCCAGAAATCCATAGGTAAGCAAATTTGCATTGATTCATGTCATGCACATGCATTAATATGCAAATAAAGTGAGTGAATATTCTCTGGAGGGTGTTTTGATTAAGTCAGCGCTATTGGTTCTGGAAGACGGAACCCAGTTTCACGGTCGGGCCATCGGGGCAACGGGCACGGCGGTTGGGGAAGTCGTTTTCAATACTTCAATGACCGGTTATCAAGAAATCCTCACTGATCCTTCCTATTCCCGCCAAATTGTCACTCTTACTTATCCCCATATTGGTAATGTCGGCACCAACGACAGCGATGAAGAATCTTCTCAGGTACATGCGCAGGGCCTGGTCATTCGCGACCTGCCGCTGATTGCCAGCAACTTCCGCAATACCGAAGACCTCTCTTCTTACCTGAAGCGCCATAACATCGTGGCGATTGCCGATATCGATACCCGTAAGCTGACGCGTTTGCTGCGTGAAAAAGGCGCACAGAACGGCTGCATCATCGTAGGTGATAACCTGGATGCGCAGCTGGCGCTGGAAAAAGCCAAAGCATTCCCTGGCCTGAACGGGATGGACCTGGCGAAAGAAGTCACCACTTCAGAAACCTACAGCTGGACGCAAGGGAGCTGGACGCTGGCAGGCGACCTGCCGGAAGCGAAGGCGGAGAGCGAGCTGCCGTTCCACGTTGTGGCCTACGATTTTGGCGCCAAACGCAACATTCTGCGCATGCTGGTTGACCGCGGCTGCCGCCTGACGGTCGTACCGGCGCAAACCTCTGCTGAAGAGGTGCTGAAGATGAATCCGGACGGTATCTTCCTGTCCAACGGCCCTGGCGACCCGGCGCCGTGCGATTACGCCATTACCGCGATTGAGAAATTCCTTGAGACCGATATTCCGGTATTCGGCATCTGCCTCGGCCATCAGCTGCTGGCGCTGGCGAGCGGTGCGAAGACCGTTAAGATGAAGTTCGGCCACCACGGCGGCAACCACCCGGTTAAAGATATCGATAATAATGTGGTGATGATTACCGCCCAGAACCACGGTTTTGCGGTCGACGAAGTCTCCATGCCGGCAAACCTGCGCGTGACCCACAAGTCGCTGTTCGATGGGACGCTGCAGGGTATCCACCGTACTGACAAACCGGCGTTTAGTTTCCAGGGCCACCCGGAAGCGAGCCCAGGCCCGCACGATGCCGCGCCGTTGTTCGACCATTTCATTGAGTTAATTGAGCAGTACCGCCAGTCCGCGAAATAATCAGGAGAAAAAAGCCATGCCAAAACGTACAGATATAAAAAGCATCCTGATTCTTGGCGCTGGCCCGATCGTTATCGGCCAGGCTTGTGAATTTGACTACTCTGGCGCTCAGGCCTGTAAGGCCCTGCGTGAAGAAGGTTACCGCGTCATTCTGGTGAACTCGAACCCGGCCACCATCATGACCGACCCGGAAATGGCCGATGCGACCTATATTGAGCCGATCCACTGGGAAGTGGTACGCAAAATCATCGAAAAAGAGCGTCCGGATGCGGTGCTGCCGACCATGGGCGGCCAGACCGCGCTGAACTGCGCGCTGGAGCTGGAGCGTCAGGGCGTGCTGGCTGAATTCGGCGTCACCATGATCGGCGCTACCGCCGATGCGATTGATAAAGCGGAAGACCGCCGTCGTTTCGATGTGGCGATGAAGAAAATTGGTCTGGATACCGCGCGTTCCGGGATTGCGCACACCATGGAAGAAGCGCTGGCGGTGGCCGCTGATGTGGGCTATCCGTGTATCATTCGTCCCTCCTTCACCATGGGCGGCACCGGCGGCGGTATCGCTTATAACCGCGAAGAGTTCGAAGAAATTTGTACCCGCGGTCTGGATCTCTCGCCGACCAACGAGCTGCTGATTGATGAATCGCTGATCGGCTGGAAAGAGTACGAAATGGAGGTGGTGCGCGATAAGAACGACAACTGCATCATCGTCTGCTCCATCGAAAACTTCGACGCCATGGGCATCCATACCGGTGACTCCATCACGGTCGCTCCGGCGCAAACCCTGACCGATAAAGAATACCAGGTGATGCGTAATGCATCGATGGCGGTGCTGCGCGAAATTGGCGTCGAAACCGGCGGCTCTAACGTGCAGTTCTCGGTTAACCCGAAAGACGGCCGCCTGATTGTTATCGAAATGAACCCGCGCGTATCACGCTCCTCTGCGCTGGCATCGAAAGCGACCGGCTTCCCGATTGCCAAAGTGGCGGCCAAGCTGGCGGTGGGCTATACCCTGGATGAGCTGATGAACGACATCACCGGCGGTCGTACGCCGGCCTCGTTCGAACCGTCTATCGACTACGTCGTCACCAAGATTCCCCGCTTCAACTTTGAAAAATTCGCCGGCAGCAACGACCGCCTGACTACTCAGATGAAATCCGTTGGCGAAGTGATGGCGATTGGCCGCACCCAGCAGGAATCTCTGCAAAAAGCGCTGCGCGGCCTGGAAGTGGGCGCCACCGGCTTCGACCCGAAAGTGAGCCTCGATGACCCGGAAGCGCTGACCAAAATTCGCCGCGAGCTGAAAGATGCTGGTGCCGAGCGTATCTGGTATATCGCCGATGCGTTCCGCGCGGGCCTCTCCGTCGATGGCGTCTTCAACCTGACCAACATCGACCGCTGGTTCCTGGTGCAAATTGAAGAGCTGGTTCGCCTGGAAGAGAAAGTGGCTGACCTCGGCATTACCGGCCTTACTCCGGAGTTCCTGCATCAGCTGAAGCGTAAAGGCTTTGCCGACGCGCGTCTGGCTAAGCTGGCGGGCGTTCGTGAAGGCGAAATCCGCAAGCTGCGCGATCAGTACAACCTGCACCCGGTCTACAAGCGCGTGGATACCTGCGCGGCAGAATTCGCGACCGACACCGCCTATATGTACTCCACCTATGACGACGAGTGCGAAGCGAACCCGTCCGTCGACCGCGATAAGATTATGGTTCTCGGCGGCGGTCCAAACCGTATCGGCCAGGGCATCGAATTTGACTACTGCTGCGTACACGCTTCGCTGGCGCTGCGTGAAGACGGTTACGAGACCATTATGGTCAACTGTAACCCGGAAACCGTCTCTACCGATTATGACACCTCCGATCGTCTGTACTTTGAGCCGGTGACCCTCGAAGACGTGCTGGAAATCGTCCGTATCGAGAAGCCGAAAGGCGTTATCGTCCAGTACGGCGGCCAGACGCCACTGAAACTGGCGCGCGCGCTGGAAGCGGCCGGCGTACCGGTTATCGGCACCAGCCCGGATGCGATTGACCGCGCGGAAGACCGCGAGCGTTTCCAGCAGGCGGTTGACCGTCTGAAGCTGAAACAGCCGGCCAACGCCACCGTTACGGCTATCGAGCAGGCGGTAGAGAAAGCGAAAGAAATTGGCTACCCGCTGGTGGTTCGCCCGTCGTACGTCCTCGGCGGCCGGGCGATGGAAATCGTCTACGACGAAGCCGACCTGCGTCGCTACTTCCAGACCGCGGTCAGCGTCTCTAACGATGCGCCGGTTCTGCTGGACCGCTTCCTTGACGATGCGGTCGAAGTCGACGTTGACGCCATCTGCGACGGCGAAATGGTGCTGATTGGCGGCATCATGGAGCACATCGAGCAGGCGGGCGTGCACTCGGGCGACTCCGCATGTTCTCTGCCGGCGTACACCCTGAGCAAGGAAATTCAGGATGTGATGCGCGAGCAGGTACAGAAGCTGGCCTTCGAACTGCAGGTCCGTGGCCTGATGAACGTCCAGTTCGCGGTGAAGAACAACGAAGTGTATCTGATTGAAGTGAACCCGCGTGCGGCGCGTACCGTTCCGTTCGTCTCGAAAGCCACCGGTATCCCGCTGGCCAAAGTCGCGGCGCGCGTGATGGCTGGCCAGACTCTGGCACAGCAGGGCGTGACCAAAGAGATTATCCCGCCGTACTACTCGGTGAAAGAAGTGGTGCTGCCGTTCAACAAATTCCCGGGCGTTGACCCGCTGTTAGGGCCAGAAATGCGCTCTACTGGGGAGGTGATGGGCGTGGGCCGTACTTTCGCGGAAGCGTTCGCTAAAGCGCAGCTGGGCAGCAGCTCAACGATGAAAAAACAGGGGCGCGCGCTGCTCTCCGTTCGCGAAGGCGACAAAGAGCGTGTCGTCGACCTGGCGGCGAAACTGCTGAAGTTCGGTTTCGAGCTGGATGCGACTCACGGCACCGCGATTGTACTGGGTGAAGCGGGTATCAACCCACGTCTGGTGAACAAGGTGCATGAAGGTCGTCCGCACATTCAGGACCGTATCAAGAATGGCGAATACACCTACATCATCAACACCACCGAAGGTCGTCAGGCGATTGAAGACTCCAAGCTGATTCGCCGCAGCGCCCTGCAGTACAAAGTGCATTACGACACCACCCTGAACGGCGGTTTCGCGACGGCGATGGCGCTCAACGCCAACGCCATCGAGAAAGTGACCTCGGTTCAGGAAATGCACGCGCAAATTAAAAAGTAAGCCGCCTCGTTAACATCGGGTCGCGGAACAACAAGGGCTGACGAGAAATCGTCGGCCCTTTTTTTATCCGCGCCATCTTCGGAGAGTTCTGCTTTTCGCTGCCCGTTCAGTGAGGCTAACTATAGTTAGCATCATAACGATATCAATTGACGGCAAGACAGGAGGATACAATGCGGAACAAAATTCTGATGGCATCCGCGCTGGCGGCGACGGCAATGTTGTTTGTGGCGGGCTGTTCATCGAACCAGGCGCTGAAAACGACCGACGGTAGAACGATCGTGACTGATGGCAAGCCCCATGTGGATGATGACACCGGCATGGTGTCGTACAAAAATGCGCAAACCGGTCGGACTGAACAGATCAATCGCGATCAGGTGAAGTCGATGGACGAACTGGATAACTAAGGTTGTCCGGGGCCCCGCGAAGGATCTCGGGGGCCTCCTTGAACGGCCCATCCGGCGCGAACGGCAGAGCTTTGTTGCCGGTGCCGATAATCTCAACGCTCGCCAGTACAATATGAATATCAATATACTGACGATGATATTCCGGACGCTGCTCTGTCAGCGGGTGCGTCTGGCCTTTGACGACGGTAAAAAACAGGTTATCGCCATCGACCGTATATTTGCCGGGGGCAGGGCGTGAGGATCTTGCAGCGCAATGACCTGTAGCGCTTTCTTTATCACCGCCGGATAGAACGCATTTTTGGCGGCGGCGCTTAAGGTATCGATAATCATGCCGGAACCCCCTGTGCTGGTTGAGGCGTAAGTAATGTGAGCGATTGCGCCACGATGGTGGCAACATCGGGGGGGATATCAACGGCGACGATATCGCCCTCGCTGGCGTCCGGTGTTTCCAGGGCGGCAAACTGGCTACGCAGCAGCGCTTCCGGCATAAAGTGGCCCTTACGTCGCTGCATGCGCTGGAGAATGCACTCATATTCCCCGGTTATCTATTTTGGTTCGATATCCGATGTGCGCGATGAACAGCGCTACGCCGGCTACTGTCAGGCGATGGAGAATGCCGGACTGCCGACGGGACGCATTGCCCCCAATAAGGTGTCGTCGGTGTCGATTGGCACCGGCATGATGAATCTGGCGCGGCAGATGTACGCCGCGATGGACGGGATTATCTGTACCAATGATGATCTGGCTGTGGGCGTGTTACAGGAGTGCCTTGCCTCGGGTATCGCGGTGCCGCAGGAACTGGCGATAGCGGGTTTTCACGGTCTGGAGATTGGTCAGATAGTCACCCCGCGGCTGGCAAGCGTTCTGACCCCGTGCTATGAAATAGGTAAGGTGGAAACCGAGATTTTAATTAATAAAATCAAAGGGCTGCCAACCATAGAGAAAGTCGACCTGCACTATCGCCTGTCGATGGGCGAAACCATTTGATCTTGCCTGAATCTGCACCGGCATGATTAACCCAGGATGTAAGCGAGTATCGCCAGAATCGTATGTCGCGCCGGTCTCTGTTTGGGCGAGATTTCCACGCTAACGTGAGATGAGAGGGGAAGCGGCGTGCTTTTATCTACAGTTTGCTAGCGTATGTGTTTCAGGTGCTAAACCGACCGTAGATCGTCAATCTGTCCTGGATGTATCTGCTGATTTGATTTTTTCGATGGCGATAATATTCCCTGACATGGCTTCATTGAGCACTTCCACTGCCGTGCTGGCATCACGATTCTTAATGGACATATAGACTTTGATATGAGCTTCCACGCTCTCAAGGGTGATGCCCAGTGCACGATTAAGCTCTTCAAGGTAGTAGTAATAGATGTCTTTGATCGAACTCATTACGTTGTAGAACACACTGTTATGCGATGCCCTGACAATCGCCAGATGAAACTCGTAGTCTGCTTCAGAGTATTTTTTGTAATCGCCCTTGTTGATCAGCATATTATTTAGCGCTTCTTCGAGCTGGCGAATGTCGTCATCTGTGGCGTGAGTGACTGCCAGCTCCACGCATTTGAACTCCACCGTCTGGCGGAAAATCATCATATCGTGAAACTCTTCACGGCTGAGGTGCATGATCGGACGGGGATCGTTACTCAACATCTGTGGGGTGAAGTGTTCGCTCACGTAGCTGCCGCTGCCCTGGCGTGTCACCACAATCCCGAGGTCACGAAAGCGCTGAACCGCGCTGCGTACGCTGACCCGGCTGACGTTGAATGAGGTGGTTAGCTCCGCTTCTGAAGGCAAACGGCTGCCCGGTGCCCAACTGCCGTCCAGCAGCTTTTCGCTTATCTGATCATAAATTTCATTTACAACATTCTGTTTTTGAATGGATTTTATGCTCAAAGTGGGTTTCCGGTAAGATGTCGCTGAAGTGATTTATTGTATAGCAATTCACTTTTAAGAACAAAGCGCCCGGCTGGGCGCTTTTCGCCGTTATTCGAAACGAATGAGCACCTTAGCAGACACATTTTTATCTGTAGCCGTAATCAATGCCTCTTCAATTTTCTGAGGAGAGAATTCAGCGCTGATGAGAGGGCGAGGATCGATACGCCCGTCTTCCAGCCAACGAACTGCCGTCACAAATTCGCCGACAAAGCGGAATGAACCAATCCAGTTGAGCTCTTTGACCAGCATCGGCGACACTGGCCAGCTAACCGGGCTTGCTCCCATTCCGACCTGGACAATGGTGCCAGCAGGGCGGGTGAAGTTCACTGTAGATGCGACTGCAGCCGGTGCGCCGGAGGCCTCGAACACCACGTCAAAATAACCCTTATGTTGCTGATAATGGGTAACCTGTCCTTCATCACGCGGATCCATTACCGCCGTCGCACCCATCTGGCGAGCCAGTTCCAGGCATCGTGGGCTGAGATCGGAAGCGACCAGTTCGGATGCGCCTGCACTGCGTGCCGCTGCGAGGATCAGGCAGCCAATTGGGCCTGCACCGATAACCAGCACGCGTTTTCCGGTCAACTGACCCGCCATTTTAACTGCGTGTATTGCGACTGCCAGCGGTTCAGAAAAGGCCATCACGTTCGCGGGAACGTGACTATTGTACGGAATGCACTGCTCAGGTTTCACTACCACGAATTGAGAAAAACCGCCATTCACATGAGGATTGAACTGCGCGCTACCCATAAAGCGCATGGAACTACACAGGTTTTGATGGCCAGAAAGACACATCTCACACTGATTGCAGGGGCAGGACGGGTTTACCGCTACCGTTTGACCCACTTTCAACTCGCTACCTGCGGGGACTTTGCTAATCACGCCGACAAACTCATGGCCAATCACCATTGGATGTTTGAGGATCGACATCCCTGCCCGGCCATGCTGATAGTAATGAATATCAGAGCCGCAGATACCACCGTAGACTACCTTTACGACAACGTCATTTTCACTGTACTCGATTTCACGTGCTTCAAAGCGTACGTCTTTTTCTGCATGGGCCAGACACGCATTACAGGTTATTTTTTCAGTTTTCATGATGATCTCATTATTTGTTGGCAGTCGCCGGATTAATGGCATTCTTATCCGCAGTGTTGGTATTCTTTTTTTCGGGCACGATTACTTCAATTTTCCCCACCAGGAAGATGTAAGCTAATAAGCCGATCCCGGCGACACCTGCGATATACCACATCGCATACTGGAAATTTTCTGTGCGTTCGAGAATAACCCCAATCACAATTGGGCTAACGATCCCCGAGAGGTTTCCACAAATATTTAAAAATCCGCCCATGGTGCCGAGAAAATTTCGGGGAATAACATCACTCCAGACCACCCAACCCAGATTTGAAAAGGCATTGGCAAAAAATGCAATCGACAGAATGACAATGGAAATAACCGGTTTATCTTCAAAGAAGTTCACCAGGCCAATAATCATGGTGACGCATAACCCTGTCATGACTGGTAATTTACGGGCCAGCGTTCTGGATTTTCCTTTTTTTAACAATATGTCGCTTAACGTCCCGCCACAGAGCACGCCAAACATCGCCATAATATAGGGAAGCATGGCACCAATGCCAGCTTTTGAAATAGAGAGATGTAGCCCTTTCTCCAGGTAAACAATAAACCAGGTCAGAAAGAAATAGAGTGTGGATGAACAGGCGAACTGAGTGATGAACAGCCCCCAGATAGTTTTCTTACTGAGGAAAAATTTAATGTCATACCAACTGATTTTCTCGTTCACAGTAGACTGGTTGGCTGAACCATAGCCTCCACCCGCCTTGATATAATCCAGTTCAGCCTGGTTCACGGAGGTACTGTGTTGCGGATCGCGGTAGTACAGTAACCAGTATACGCCGAACAGAATACCTGCGCCGCCGGACAGGTAGAATGACATTTCCCAACCATAATTTGCTACGATAAAGGAGAGGAATGGCGTCAGTAATGCCAGACCGATGTATTGAGCGCTGGAGTAAATTGCGGTTGCACGCGCACGTTCATGATCCGGGAACCAGGTAGCGATTATTTTAGTATTGGAAGGAAAAGATGGTGCTTCAGCAACGCCAATTAATGCACGACAAGCCAATAACATAACAAATGATGCGGTTGCTGTTGCAAATAAATGATGTGAAGCGAACCCCATCATAAAGGTAAAAATACTCCAAAGAATAATTGCACCGCCGTAAAGAATACGTGATCCAATGCGATCAAGGACATAGCCAACAGGGATTTGACTGGCAGCGTAGGCCCAGGTAAACATTGAAAAAAGCAAACCCAGTTGAGTAGATGTCAGACTGAAATCATTCTGGATATTCGTGCCTGCAACTGCAAGATTGGCGCGATCCATATAATTTATTGCCGTCACAATGAACAGCAATGTGAGAATAAAGAGTCGTGATCTTGAAGCCTTCATAATAATACCTGTGTTATATCGGCATGTCTCATGGTGAACCATGCCGTTAATTTTAAAGGCGAGTAGGTAGAGGTCGGGTAGCTTATAACACGGCGAGCCAGCCACCATCGACGTAGATAATTTGTCCGTTGATATAATCTGATGCTTTGGATGATAAGAATACGGCGGTACCGATTAACTCTTCCGGACGACCCCAGCGCTGAGAGGGGTTGCTGCTTTTCACCCAGTTGTCGAACTGTTTATCTTCGATTAGTGCGGTGTTCATATCCGTCAGAATGTAGCCTGGGCCAATAGCGTTGGTCTGGATATTAAACTGTGCCCATTCTGCCGCCATTGAGCAGGTGAGCATTTTGATTCCGCCTTTTGCCGCCGTGTACGGTGCCACGGTCGGACGGGCAGCCTGGCTGGTCAGCGAGCCGATGTTGATGATTTTACCGCCGCTGTTGCGTGCAATCATGCGTTTCGCCGCCGCGCGGGAGACCAGAAAAGCGCTGGTCAGATTGGTATCAATCACTTTCTGCCAGTGTTCCAGCTCCAGCTCTACCATTGGTTTGCGGTACTGAATACCTGCGTTATTAATCAGAATATCGATCTTTATCCCCTGTGAATCGAGTTGGTCAAAGGCAGCCTCAATCGCCTGCTCATCGGTTACGTCGAAAGCCACCCCGTGGGCATCGTAACCTTTGCTCGTCAGCATACCCACTGACTCTGTCAGTAGCGTGTCGCGAATATCATTCAGGATGATCCGTGCCCCCGCCGCGGCAAGGCCTTCTGCATAGGCAAAACCCAGTCCACGTGCAGAACCAGTAACCAGCGCTGTTTTCCCCGTTAAGTCAAATAAAGCGGTCATATTTTATCCTCACTCGTTAATTTGTATGACGACTATCTGTTTTGAGGTTGGATTTTCGTCATGGAAAAATCAATAACGCCGCTATTTATTTGCAACAAAGATCACAAATAGTTATGTCGCACATTCCTTTTTATTAAATAAATTATTGAATTTAATTTATTTTTAAGTTATTTCTTGATCGCGATTTGATCATCGTCACAGAAAGCAACGCTCAAAGAACCATGAAAACATAAGCATGATATAACAACGATAAGTTGTAGGACGACCTACATATTATAATCGTGTCATTCTTAGCGATATGACATGCCGTAAATTCGCGGAGTTAAGGAGTGAAAGTGAGTAACCTGAAAATAACCAACGTGAAAACGATTCTGACGGCGCCAGGCGGTATTGATTTGGCTGTCGTCAAGGTTGAGACCAATGAACCGGGGCTGTATGGACTGGGATGCGCGACTTTTACCCAACGTATCTTCGCAGTAAAAAGCGCGATCGATGAGTACATGGCGCCTTTTCTGATAGGTAAAGATCCGACGCGGATTGAGGATATCTGGCAGTCGGGCGCTGTTAGTGGCTACTGGCGTAATGGCCCCATCATGAACAATGCACTGTCTGGCGTGGATATGGCGCTGTGGGATATCAAAGGTAAGCTGGCAGGCATGCCGGTTTATGACCTGCTGGGGGGAAAATGTCGCGACGGGATCCCTCTGTATTGCCACACTGATGGCGGTGATGAAGTAGAAGTAGAAGATAATATCCGTGCCAGAATGGAAGAGGGCTACCAGTACGTTCGTTGCCAGATGGGGATGTATGGCGGTGCGGGGACTGATGACCTCAAATTGATCGCCACCCAACTGGCGCGAGCGAAGAACATTCAGCCGAAGCGATCACCGCGCAGTAAAACGCCCGGGATCTACTTTGACCCGGATGCCTACGCAAAGAGCGTCCCACGTCTGTTCGATCACCTGCGCAACAAACTCGGCTTTGGTATCGAATTTATCCATGATGTGCATGAGCGCGTCACTCCTGTCACCGCCATTAACCTGGCCAAAACACTTGAGCAATATCAACTGTTTTATCTTGAAGACCCCGTAGCACCGGAAAATATCGACTGGCTGAAAATGCTGCGCCAGCAGTCTTCCACGCCGATTTCCATGGGGGAGCTATTTGTCAATGTGAACGAATGGAAGCCGCTCATCGATAACAAGCTGATCGACTATATTCGCTGTCACGTGAGCACCATTGGAGGCATTACACCGGCGAAGAAACTTGCCGTCTACAGTGAACTCAATGGCGTTCGTACCGCATGGCATGGGCCAGGCGATATTTCCCCTGTGGGAGTCTGCGCTAATATGCATCTTGATTTGAGCTCGCCGAATTTTGGCATTCAGGAATACACGCCAATGAATGATGCGCTGCGCGATGTTTTCCCAGGCTGCCCGGAGATAGATTGTGGTTATGCATACCTGAACGATAAGCCGGGGCTGGGTATCGAAATTGATGAAGCCAAGGCGGCGAAGTATCCGTGCGAGGGTGGGATCCCATCCTGGACAATGGCGCGTACGCCGGACGGTACGGCCTCAAGACCATAAACAGTCAAGGCCCGGTGGGTGTCTACCGGGTCTTCTTTCCTGAATCATATTTCGCTCATATCTCTGAGTGTTATCTTTACGAGTTACGTTGAAATACCCTGGAACACTCGATATTTCCTGCCTTCTGGACTTAGTCTCCACTGATAGCTCACCTGACTTCTCGTTAACGCCATGCTCTGCGTCGCAGACTGATACGCCGGTTTTGTCTTAGCGATCACGGACCCGGTAACAGCAATTTTTAACACGATTCAGCGTGATGCAGATCACAAAATGTTTGGCTAAAAAACCGTTTGATAGCGGCTACCGTCGTAATGAACCATCAAACAGGTGATCTGATAAAGAGTACTATTACCCGCGCTGTTCTCTTAGTGGCCCCCGTTATCGATGCTTTGCAGGAGCAGCTGGCGGCCGACTTCCCGCTGTTGCGTCTGTACGAACAGGAAGATTCCATCGGCTTTCTGCGTGAGCAGGGAGAGACTATTGCAGCCGTGGTCACCCGAGGGGATATCGGAGTGCAGAACAGCGTCCTTTAGTTGCTGCCGCACGTGGGTCTGATTGCCATTTTCGGCGTTGGCACTGATGCGGTGGATTTAGAATATGTTCGCTCCCGACAGATTCAGGTTTCCATCACTTCCGGCGTGCCGACCAACGATGTGGCGGACCTGGCGATGGGGCTCCTGTTGACCGGTTCCCGCAACCTGTGTCGGGGCGATCGTTTTATGCGTGAAGGCCGTTGGGAGAAGGAGGGCATGCCGCTGGCCACCCAGGTGAGCGGTAAACGTATCGGCCTGCTGGGAATGGGAAACATTGGCCAGGCGATTGGCCGCCGCGCCCGCGGTTTTGATATGCAGGTGCTGTATAACGACCGTAAACCGGCTGGATTACCAGTGGTGCGCCGATAATGTGGTGTTGCAGCCCGCTCTACAGCTTCGCCGCGGCGCTGGTCGCCTCGGTGGTACTGCGTGAGCACGTGGTGGCGGCCTATATTGCGCTGGTGATTTGCGGTTTCTTCCTTAAATCGGCTACCAGCCCGTTCTGGTCGATGCCGGGGCGTATCGCTTCCGCGGAAGTTGCCGGTAGCGCACGGGGGGTGATTAACGGCCTGGGCAATCTCGGCGGCTTCTGCGGCCCTTATCTGGTTGGGGTGATGATCTATCTGTATGGCCAGAACGTGGCGGTCTGCGCGTTGGCAGGATCGCTCCTCATTGCCGGGACCATGACCTTCCTGCTGCCGAAACGCTGCGATCTTGAGATCGGCGAGCCCGCTGTCGCCGTCAGCAAGCAGCCGCGAAATGCCTGAAGCGGGTTGAGATAAAAGCAGGTTGTGATTGTAAGCGCTTCGATTAACTGACTACACTCTTGCTGATTACAACGAGAGTGAACGCAGGCTAATCAATGATTCTGATAATTTATGCCCATCCCTATCCGCAGCACTCGCATGCGAATAAGCGGATGCTTGAGCAGGCAAGGACGCTGGATGGCGTAGAAATACGCTCCCTGTATCAACTTTACCCCGATTTTAATATCGACGTCGCCGCCGAACAGGCGGCGCTGGCGCGAGCCGAGCTGATTATCTGGCAGCATCCGATGCAGTGGTACAGCATGCCGCCGCTAATGAAACTGTGGATGGATAAGGTGCTGTCGCACGGCTGGGCCTACGGACATAACGGCATCGCCCTGCGCGGCAAATCGCTGATGTGGGCGGTGACCACCGGCGGCGGCGAGAGTCACTTTGATATCGGCGCGTTTCCCGGATTTGATGTGCTTTCCCAGCCTCTACAGGCGACCGGCCTGTACTGTGGTATGAGGTGGCTGCCGCCTTTCGCCATGCACTGCACCTTTATCTGCGACGATGAAACCCTTCAGGCGCAGGCGCGCCGCTACCGACAACGCCTTATCGAATGGCAGGAGACGCATCATGGATAGCCATACGCTTATACAGGCGCTGATTTATCTGGGGTCCGCCGCGCTGATTGTGCCGATCGCCGTGCGTCTCGGTTTGGGCTCGGTGCTTGGCTATCTGATTGCCGGCTGTATCATCGGGCCGTGGGGGCTGAGGCTGGTGACCGACGCCGAGGCGATTTTGCACTTTGCTGAAATCGGCGTGGTGCTGATGCTGTTTGTTATTGGTCTGGAGCTAGACCCGCAGCGCCTGTGGAAGCTGCGCGCGTCGGTGTTTGGCGGCGGCGCTTTGCAGATGGTGGTGTGCGGTGTGCTGATTGGCCTGTTCTGCATGCTGCTGGGGATGCGCTGGCAGGTAGCGGAACTGATCGGCATGACGCTGGCGCTGTCGTCGACAGCGATCGCCATGCAGGCGATGAACGAACGTAATCTGACGGTCTCGCAGATGGGGCGGAGCGCATTTGCCGTCCTGCTGTTTCAGGATATCGCGGCGATCCCGCTGGTGGCGATGATCCCGCTGCTGGCCGCCAGCGGTGGTTCCACGACGCTGGCGGCGTTTGCCTTGTCGGCTCTCAAGGTGGCAGGCGCGCTGGCCCTGGTGGTGGCGTTGGGGCGCTATGTGACCCGTCCGGTGCTGCGCTTCGTGGCCCGTTCCGGTCTGCGCGAAGTGTTCAGCGCCGTGGCCCTGTTCCTGGTCTTCGGCTTTGGCCTGTTGCTGGAGGAGGTCGGGCTGTCGATGGCGATGGGGGCCTTCCTCGCCGGTGTGCTGCTGGCGAGCTCGGAATATCGCCACGCGCTGGAAAGCGACATTGAACCGTTTAAGGGGTTGCTGCTGGGGCTGTTCTTCATCGGCGTCGGGATGTCGATTGATTTCGGTACCCTGATGAGCCATCCGCTGCGCATTCTGGTTTTACTGGTCGGTTTCCTGATTATCAAAGGCGCCATGCTGTGGTTGATTGCGAAGCCGCTCGGAGTGCCGCGCGCTCAGCGCCGCTGGTTTGCGGTTCTGCTGGGGCAGGGGAGCGAATTTGCCTTCGTGGTATTTGGCGCGGCGCAGATGGCCGACGTACTGGATAGCGACTGGGCGAAAGCGTTGACCCTGGCGGTGGCGCTGTCAATGGCGGCAACGCCGATCCTGCTGGTGCTGTTGACCCGTCTGGAGAAGTCGTCCAGCGGCGAAGAACGCGAAGCGGATGAGATTGATGAAGAACAGCCGCGGGTGATTATTGCCGGCTTTGGCCGCTACGGGCAGATCGCCGGTCGTGTGCTGCTCTCCGGTGGGGTGAAGATGGTGATCCTCGATCACGATCCTGACCATGTCGATACGCTGCGTAAATTTGATATGAAAGTGTTTTATGGCGATGCCACGCGTGCGGATCTGCTGGAATCGGCGGGGGCAGCAAAAGCCGAGGTGCTGATCAATGCGATTGACGATCCGCAGGTCAGCCTGCAGCTGGTCGAGCTGGCGAAAGAGCATTTCCCGCACCTGCAGATTATCTCCCGCGCCCGCGATGTGGATCACTATATCCAGCTGCGGCAGGCTGGCGTGGAGGCCCCGGAGCGTGAAACCTTCGAGGCGGCGCTGAAATCCGGGCGAATGGCGCTGGAGGCGCTGGGGCTGGGCGCATATGAAGCGCGTGAGCACGCCGACCTGTTCCGTCGCTTCAACCACAAGATGGTGGAGGAGATGGTGGCGATGGCGGAAAACGACGCGGCTTCCCGCGTGGCGGTGTTCAAACGAACCAGTGACATGTTGACCGGAATTATCAACGAGGATCGTAACCATTTGTCGTTGGTTCAGCGCCACGGCTGGCAGGGAACCGAAGAGGGCAGACATACCGGGAATATTGCCGATGAACCGGAGAATAAGCCTTCTGTCTGAGGCAAAAACTCACTGTTACGTTTTGTTTACAGTTAACATTTTGTTTTCAATTTAGTTCCGCAGCAGGCGGCTCGCGTAGCTTACGTGGGCTCGCCTGCAAATCCGAAAATTTTCTTATTCTTTACTCTCCGCGCAGTCGACGAACTATTACGCTTTACGTATAGTGGCGGCAATTTTTTGCATTCGGGAAATTTTCAATGATCAGTCTGATTGCGGCGTTAGCGGTAGATCGCGTCATTGGTATGGAAAACGCCATGCCATGGGACCTGCCTGCCGATCTCGCCTGGTTTAAACGTAATACCTTAAACAAGCCGGTGGTCATGGGGCGTCTGACCTGGGAGTCTATTGGCCGCCCGTTGCCGGGGCGTAAGAATATCGTTATCAGCAGCCAGCCCGGCACCGACGATCGCGTGCTGTGGGTGAAATCGGTTGATGAAGCGATTGCCGCCTGCGGCGACGTTGAAGAGATGATGGTGATCGGCGGCGGTCGTGTCTATGAGCAGTTCCTGCCGAAGGCCCAGAAGCTTTATCTGACGCATATTGATGCCGAAGTGGAAGGGGATACCCATTTCCCGGACTACGATCCGGACCAGTGGGAGTCGGTATTCAGCGAATTTCACGATGCCGATGCACAGAACTCGCATAGCTACTGCTTCGAGATTCTCGAACGTCGCTAATGGCATTCCGGGCAGCGCGTAGCGCTGGCCGGGGCAAGATGATGATATCCCGGATACCGCGTACCGCTATCCGGGATTTTTTCAGGAGGCAACCGCCTCGCCTTCGTCCAGTTCTTTCTGGCGGTTCGATGGTTGGGTGAAATACTGCTTATCTTCCCAGCGTAGACAGGTCAGTTCCCCGCCCCAGCAGCATCCTGTATCCAGCGCGTAAATCCCTTCCGGCGTCCCTTTTCCTTCCAGCGAAGCCCAATGACCAAACGCAATGCTGTACTCGTTGCTCACCGGGCCCGGAATGGCGAACCACGGTTTTAACGGCGCAGGGGCATTTTCCGGCGCTTCTTTGGCATACATATCCAGCTGCCCGTTCGGGAAGCAGTAGCGCATACGGGTGAAGGCATTGGAGATAAAGCGCAGGCGGGCGAGACCGCTCAGTTCAGTGCTCCAGTTATTCGGCATATCGCCATACATCGCATCGAGGAAGAACGGATAGGAGTCGCTGGCGAGCACGGCTTCAACATCGTGCGCGCACTGTTTTGCCGTTTCCAGATCCCACTGTGGCGTGATGCCTGCATGGGCCATCACCAGCTTTTTCTCTTCATCAATCTGCATCATCGGCTGACGGCGCAGCCAGTTGAGCAGCTCGTCGGCATCCGGGGCTTCGAGCAGCGATTTCAGGCGATCTTTGGGCTTGTTGCGGCTGATACCGGCGAAGACGGCCAGCAGATGCAGATCGTGATTGCCGAGGACCAGGCGCACACTATCGCCAAGGGATTTAACGTAGCGCAAAACCTCCAGCGAACCCGGGCCGCGCGCGACTAAATCGCCCGTCAGCCACAGCGTATCGATCCCTGGGGTAAACTCCACCTGCTTTAATAGGGCGAGCAGTTCATCGTAGCAACCATGAACGTCGCCAATAAGGTATGTAGACATTGTTTTAATGAATGAGCGTTGGTACTGCGAGACGGAAAACAGGGATATCGATCGAGAACGGCGCGCCGTTCACGTCGATCATGTCATAATGTCCCTGCATGGTGCCCAGCGGCGTTTCAATGACCGCCCCGCTGGTATACTGGAATTCACCGCCAGCGGGAATATGCGGCTGTTCGCCGATAACGCCTTCACCCTGCACTTCAGTCTCACGACCGTGGCCGTTGGTGATAAGCCAGTAGCGGCCAAGAAGCTGAACCTGAGTCCGCCCCAGATTGCGAATCGTGACGGTATAAGCGAAAACGTAGCGCTCTTCTTCCGGAGAAGACTGCGATTCGATATAGACGCTTTGCACCTGCACGCAAACTCGAGGCGAATCAATCATGGTTAGCTCTCCTTGGTGGGCGAGTTGTCAGACAGCCAGTTAGCCAGCTGACAGTATTGTGCCACGGAAATATTCTCTGCACGTTTTGCCGGGTCAATGCCCAGCTCGTTCAGTACCTCAACGCTGAACAGGTTGCCGAGGCTGTTACGAATCGTTTTACGACGCTGGTTAAAGGCCTCGGTAGTGATTCGGCTCAGCACGCGAACCTCTTTCACCGGGTGCGGCAGCGTGCGATAAGGTACCAGGCGCACGACGGCGGAATCCACTTTAGGCGGCGGCGTGAAGGCGCCCGGCGGCACTTCGAGTACCGGGATAATCTGGCAGTAATACTGCGCCATGACGCTCAGTCGACCATAAGCCTTGCTGTTCGGTCCGGCAACCAGGCGATTGACGACCTCTTTTTGCAGCATAAAGTGCATGTCGGCGATGGCATCAGTATAGCTGAACAGATGGAACATCAGCGGCGTTGAGATGTTGTACGGCAGGTTGCCGAACACGCGCAGCGGCTGACCCATGGTCTGCGACAGCTCGCCGAAGTTCATGGTCATGGCATCCTGCTGATAAATGGTCAGCTTCGGCCCGAGGAACGGATGCGTCTGCAGGCGAGCGGCCAGATCGCGATCCAGCTCGATAACGGTAAGTGCGTCCAGGCGTTCACCGACCGGTTCGGTCAGCGCCGCCAGGCCCGGACCGATCTCGACAATTGCCTGCCCTTTCTGGGGGTTAATGGCCGAGACAATGCTGTCGATCACGAACTGATCGTTGAGGAAGTTTTGCCCGAAGCGTTTACGGGCTAAGTGGCCCTGATGGACTCGATTATTCATTGCGTATTAACAATCATTTTGATGGCGAGATTAAGCGCCGTGATAAAACTGCCGACATCCGCTTTTCCCTGGCCCGCCAGTTCAAGCGCGGTACCGTGGTCAACAGAGGTGCGAATAAAGGGTAAACCGAGCGTAATGTTCACGCCACGGCCAAAGCCCTGGTATTTTAGCACGGGAAGGCCCTGATCGTGGTACATCGCGAGTACCGCATCGGCATTGTCGAGATATTTCGGCTGGAAAAGGGTATCTGCCGGTAGCGGACCGCTCAGATTCATCCCCCGGGCGCGCATCTCTTCCAGCACCGGAATAATGGTATCGATCTCTTCCGTCCCCATATGCCCACCTTCGCCGGCGTGTGGGTTCAGGCCGCAGACCAGCACGTGCGGCTGGGCGATACCGAATTTATGGCGCAGATCGTGATCCAGAATCGTTATCACTTCACGGAGCAAATCAGGCGTGATCGCGTCGCTGATCGCTTTTAGCGGCAGGTGCGTGGTTGCCAGAGCGACGCGCAGCTCTTCGGTCGCCAGCATCATGACCACTTTACTGGCATGAGCCCGCTCTTCAAAGAATTCGGTATGCCCGGTAAAGGCGATACCCGCGTCGTTGATATTGCCCTTATGTACCGGCCCGGTAATCAATGCCGCAAATTCGCCGCTCAGGCAGCCGTCACAGGCGCGAGCCAGCGTCTCAACCACATAGCTGCCGTTGCGCACATTCAGCACGCCGGGTGTCACAGGGGCGTTCAGCGCGACGGGGAGGAGTGTCAGGGTGCCGGCGCGTTGTGCCGCTGCGGGAAGAGAGGGGTTGTAGGGCAGGAGAGATAAAGGAAGACCGAGCTGTTGAGCCCGGTCAGATAACAGAGCGCCGTCGGCGCAAACCACCAGCTCTACCGGCCAGTCGCGTTGCGCAAGCTGTACAACAAGGTCGGGGCCGATTCCGGCGGGCTCACCGGGAGTGATAACAACTCGATTCATACACTTCATCCTTCAGGACGTCTTTCTGTTGGCAACGCCATCGGCCCGCTCACATCGTGAGTTGTCCGGGCCGACGGCTTGCCGCCTCAATACACCCCGCGTGCTGTTGTGTATGAGGCCGTGATATTAGTTGCTCAGAATTTTGACGTAAGCGCTGGCGCGTTGTTCCTGCATCCAGGTTGCCGCTTCTTCAGAGAACTTACGGTTCATCAGCATCCGGTACGCGCGGTCTTTCTGCGCGGCGTCGGTTCTGTCGACCTGACGGCTGTCCAGCAGTTCAATCAGGTGCCAGCCGAAGGAGGAATGAACCGGCGCGCTGGTCTGGCCTTTGTTCAGACGCATCAGCGCATCGCGGAACGCCGGATCGAAGATATCTGGCGTTGCCCAGCCTAAATCGCCGCCCTGGTTCGCGGAGCCCGGATCTTCGGAGAACTCTTTCGCCGCTTTAGCGAAGGTGGTTTTCCCGCTCTTAATATCGGCGGCAATCTGCTCCAGTTTAACCCGCGCCTGTTCGTCATTCATGATAGGCGACGGCTTCAGCAAAATGTGACGGGCGTGAACTTCGGTGACGGAGATGTTCTTGCTGCCGCCGCGCATGTCGTTCACTTTCAGAATATGGAAGCCGACGCCAGAGCGAATCGGGCCGATAATATCGCCTTTCTTCGCGGTGCTCAGCGCCTGGGCGAAGATCCCCGGCAGTTCCTGAATACGGCCCCAGCCCATCTGGCCGCCTTTCAGCGCCTGCTGGTCGGCAGAGTAGGTGATAGCCAGCTTACCGAAGTCAGCGCCGTTGCGCGCCTGCTCAGCGATAGAGTTAGCCTGTTCCTGCGCTTTCGCTACGTCGTCGGAGGTCGGGTTTTCTGACAGCGGAATCAGGATGTGGCTGAGGTTCAGCTCGGTGCTGGCATCGTTCTGATCGCCAATCTGTTTTGCCAGAGATTCGACTTCCTGCGGCAGCACGGTGATGCGACGACGGACTTCGTTGTTACGCACTTCCGCAATTAGCATCTCTTTACGAATCTGATTACGGTAGGTGCTGTAGTTAAGACCGTCATAGGCCAGACGGCTGCGCATCTGATCCAGGGTCATGTTGTTCTGTTTCGCGATGTTGGCAATCGCCTGATCGACCTGATCGTCAGTGATTTTCATGCCCATCTTCTGGCCCATCTGCAGAACTATCTGGTCCATGATCAGTCTTTCGAGGATCTGATGACGTAAGGTCGCGTCATCGGGCAGCTGTTGACCGGCCTGGCCAGCATTAAGCTTAACCGATTGCAATAAGCCATCGACGTCGCTTTCAAGAACAACGCCATTATTGACGACAGCCGCTACTTTATCGACAACCTGTGGGGCAGCGAAACTGGTATTCGCGATCATGGCGATACCGAGAAGCAGCGTTTTCCAGTTCTTCATACTTTTTCCATTTCAATTAACCGCAAATGCGGATTACGTTTTAAACCAGCCACATCACAGGGAGTTCTGGTACGGTAAAATGTTCGAACGCAGCATCTGCTGGGTGCCGAGACCGTAGTTGGAGCTCAGGCCACGCAACTCGATGTTAAAGCCAAAGGTGTTGTCATATTTGCTCTCGCCGCTGCCATTGCCGTTGTTGGTCCAGCCGTTGATCTTACGTTCGTAGCCAAGGCGAATAGCGTAACAGCACGAGTTATATTGCACCCCTAACATCTGGTTAGCGCTCTTTTTGGTATTGGTGTCAAAGTAGTACGCGCCCACCACCGACCAGCGATCAACAATCGGCCAGCTGGCGGCCATGCCCACCTGAGAAATACCATTTTTGTACTGCTCAGCGGTGGAGTACGACGGCAGCGTGGCCTGAATGTATTCCGGGCTGGCATAACGATAGTTAAGCTGTATTAAGCGGTTTTCATCGCGACGGTATTCCACGGTGCCGTTACCGGTAGCGACGTTAGCCAGACGAGTATCGTACTGAATTCCCCCGCGTAAACCCCAGTTATCGGCGATGCGCCAGTAAGTATCGCCGGCCCATACCAGTGAACCCGTTGTGTTGTTGTTCTCCCAGTTGATGTTGTCATCACCGGTACGGGACTCGGTGAAATAATAGATTTGACCAACGGAAATATTAAAACGTTCAACGGCGGCGGAATCATATACGCGCGAAGTTACGCCGGTAGTGACCTGGTTCGCGGAAGCAATACGGTCTAGGCCGCTGTAGCTGCGGTCGCGGAACAGGCCGCTGTAGTCTGACTGCAGCAGCGTGGAGTCGTAGGAGCCGATTTGGCTCTGATCGCGATACGGGATATACAGATACTGCATACGCGGTTCCAGCGTCTGAGTGAACCCCTCCTGCATATCGCGCTCGAAGACCATTTTCCCGTCGACTTTAAACTGCGGCATCACGCGGTTAACCGACTCTTTATAGTTGGTGTTATTGGCGGCGTTGTAGTCATCGAGGTTGCTCTGCTGATAGTGCGTTGCCAGCAGCCTGGCTTCGGTATTAATACTGCCCCAGCCGTTAGACAGCGGCAGGTTGATCGTCGGCTCGAAGTGAACACGCGTGGCTTCCGGCATGTTGCCGTTGGTGTTGACGAAATGCACCGCCTGACCATAGAGATGAGTATCGAACGGACCGACATCATTCTGGTAATAGTTGACATCCAACTGCGGCTGAGCGGCGTAGGAATTACTCGACTCACGGTTGAAGACCTGGAACTGTTTGGTCGACACGGTCGCGTCGAAGTTCTGGTTGACGTAGCCCGCGCTGAATTTCTGCGTGGCGTAGCCGTCGGTACTGGAACCGTATTTCGAGCTGAAATCGTTAAAATAGTTCGGATCGCTGACCTTGGTGTAGTCGGCGTTAAGACGCCATACCTGGTCAATCACGCCAGAGTGGTTCCAGTAGAACAACCAGCGGCGGCTGTTGCTGTCGCTGGAGTGGTCGTCCTGGTAGACTTTATCCGACGGCAGGTAGTCAAACTCGAACAGGCCCATACCGGCTTTGGTCAGATAGCGGAATTCGTTTTCCCACATTACGCCGCCGCGCTCGCTCATATAGTGCGGCGTCAGGGTGGCGTCAAAGTTCGGCGCGATATTCCAGTAGTACGGCAGTGAAAACTCGACGCCGTTCTTGGTGCTGTATTTGGCGTTCGGAATCAGGAAGCCAGAACGGCGTTTGTCGCCCACCGGCAGCTGCAGGTAGGGACTATAAAAAACAGGGACCGAACCGAGTTTGAAACGGGCGTTCCAGATTTCCGCCACCTGCTCTTCGCGGTCGTGGATAACTTCGCTACCGACGACGCTCCAGGTGTCAGAACCCGGCAGACAGGAGGTAAAGCTGCCGTTTTCCAGAATGGTGTAGCGGTTTTCGCCGCGCTGTTTCATCAGGTCGGCGGTACCGCGGCCCTGACGACCGACCATCTGGTAATCACCCTGCCAGACGTTGGTGTCTTTAGTGTTGAGGTTTGCCCAGCCTTTCGGACCTTTCAGGATAACCTGATTATCGTCATAGTGAACGTTGCCGAGTGCGTCAACCGTGCGCACGGGCTGAGGCTGGCCAGCAGCCTGCTGCTGATGAAGCTGGACCTCATCCGCCTGGAGACGACTATTACCCTGGTTAATATCAACATTACCGGTAAAGACGGCGTTATCAGGATAATTGCCCTTCGCATGATCGGCATTGATCGTCACCGGCAGCTCGTTAGTCTGGCCTTCAACGAGGGGACGATTATAGCTTGGTACGCCAAGCATACATTGCGTGGCGAGATCGGCGGCGAGGCCTTGTTGGCTATACAAGGCGCTGGCGATCATGGTGGCCAGGAGGCTGGGAATACGTTTTTTCATACGTTGTATTTGTTGTTCCGTCATCTTGTGGCAGCGGCTTGCAAACGGTCAGAGCCTAACGTACTCATCTTCATCGCGCTAGTGTTAATCCTGCCGGTTTGAATCCCGAGCGTTAGGCACCGTGTAGAATGACGAGTATGATAAAGCAAAATATAGGCTATGTCCCACAATTGACCGAAGCGTCAGCGCTTTGTAACGTGCGGTCATATATAGCTTAACTGGCGGCGGAAAGATTGGGGAGTCTATGCAGTATTTGGGAAAAATAATTGGGGTTGCGGTCGCGCTGATGATGGGCGCAGGCTTTTGGGGACTGGTGCTGGGCCTGCTGGTCGGCCATATATTTGACCGGGCGCGAAGCCGCCGTATCAATGTGTTTGCCAACCAGCAGGAGCGGCAGTCGCTGTTTTTCTCCACCACCTTTGAGGTGATGGGTCATTTAACCAAATCCAAAGGTCGCGTCACCGAAGCCGATATTCATGTCGCCAACATCCTGATGGATCGCATGAATTTGCATAGCGAGTCGCGCACGGCGGCACAGCAGGCCTTTCGCGTAGGGAAATCAGATGATTATCCGCTGCGCGAGAAAATGCGCCAGCTGCGCAGCGTCTGTTTCGGACGCTTCGATTTGATTCGGATGTTTCTGGAAATTCAGCTGCAGACGGCCTTCGCCGATGGCGAATTACATCCTAATGAACGTGAAGTTCTGTTTGTGATTGCCGATGAACTGGGGATTTCCCGTGCGCAGTTCGAGCAGTTCCTGCGCATGATGCAGGGCGGCGCTCAGTTCGGCGGCGGTTCTCAGCAGGGCTCGTATGGCCAGAGCGGCGGAAATGCCGGCTGGCAGCAGGCGCAGCGCGGGCCAACGCTGGAGGATGCATGCAACGTGCTGGGCGTGAAGCCTACCGATGATGCCGCGACCGTGAAGCGCGCCTATCGCAAGCTGATGAGCGAACACCATCCGGATAAGCTGGTGGCAAAAGGGTTGCCGCCTGAAATGATGGAGATGGCGAAGCAGAAAGCCCAGGATATTCAGAAAGCCTGGGAGCTTATCAAAGAGCAGCGCGGGTTCTGAGCCGCAGGTCTCTCCCCGGCGGGAGAGACCTCATGATGTGCTTTGAGCGCGTCGGTACATCCGGCGCGGGTGACCAATCTTTCCGTACAACATCTCCACTTCGAGATAACCGATTTCCACACAGTGCTCCAGGTAACGGCGGGCGGTGGTTTTACTTAACCCGGCGTCGTTTACCACCTCATCCACGGAAAAACTGTGCTTTTCCCGGCCGCTGAACAGATTTTGCACCAGCGCCAGCGTTTTCTCCTCGATCCCCTTACTGCCGCC
This sequence comes from Raoultella sp. T31, assembly GCF_002806725.1. Lineage (NCBI taxonomy): Bacteria > Pseudomonadati > Pseudomonadota > Gammaproteobacteria > Enterobacterales > Enterobacteriaceae > Klebsiella > Raoultella sp. T31. The sequence continues at coordinate 165,173 of NZ_PIBO01000002.1, read as the reverse complement.
GCTATCGGCGCGATAGTTCTTCGCCTGCAACTGGTACAGCGAATCAACATTTTGCTGATCGACGATTTTCCATTCTCGCTGCTGATCGTAAAACTGCACGAAACGCTCCAGCGACTGGCTCAGACGTTTCCAGGAGACGGGTTTAAGGATGTAGTCGAAGGCGCCGTTGCGAATCGCCTGGCTACAGGTTTCCATATCGCTGGCGGCGGTAATAAAAATCACCGAGCAGTTGGCCTCTGCCAGAATCGGGTCGGTCATCAATGTGACCCCTTTGCCGTCGGGTAAATAGTTATCGAGCAGTATCAGCTGCGGCGGTTGGCTATTGAGCATCTGCCGCGCCTGGGAGAGGGAGGCGGCCATGCCCGTCAGCCGCATACGCGGATGCTTCTGAATCAGCTCGGCATGCAGCCTCGCCAGCTCGCCTTCATCTTCGATGATCAACACATCGACCAGATCATGATGCATAGTTCGCCTCGTGTCGGGGATGAACAGGGCCATCGGCGGGGATAAACAGCGTAAAGATCGCGCCGCGCGGTGAGTTATCGGCGACTTCAATGGTGCCGCCAGCCTGTGTCACATAATGTTCAATAAGATACAGGCCGATACCGTGATCGCCACGGGTTTTGGTGGTAATGCCGCGTTCAAAGATATGATCGCGGATAGCCGGGTCAATACCGATGCCACGGTCGGCAACTTCAATCATCAGTTCGCGGGCATTCAGTTGAATCAGCACTTCTACCGGCTCGTGCGGCAGTTCGGCACGCTGCGTGGCTTCAATGGCGTTATCCAGCAGGTTGCCGATAATCGAAATCAGCTCCGGTTCAATTAAGGCAGGCAGCGGCCGGTCGAGCTGACAGGCGGGGTCAAAGCTGAGCGCCACCCCTTTTTCGCGGGCGCGGGCAGCCTTACCCAGCAGCAGGCCGCAGAGCGTCGGCGAGCTGAATCGGGAAGAGATAAAGTCCAGCAGCTCCTGCGCATGTTCCGACTGCGCCTGAATATAGCGAATCGCTTCGTCATAGTGCCCCATATGCAGCAGACCGGAGAGCGTGGTCATTCGGTTCAGCTGTTCATGGCGCATGATGCGCAGGTTATCAACATAGCGTTTAACCTGGCTTAGCTGGGCGCTGAGGGAGTTGATTTCATCACGATCGCGGAAAGTAATCACCCAGCCCTGCAGCGACTCCTCCAGCATGATGCGCACCCGGCTGGCGAGGACGGTCAGCTGGTTGAAGCGGCACAGCTCATCGTGAGTGTCGTTTTCCAGCATTTCATCGCTGGCGAAAAAGGGTTGCGGGGCGATGACGCTGTCGATCGACTGGCCGCGCAGCAAACGCGCGGGCTTGCTCAGCCCCAGCAGGCTGCGCGCGGCGTGATTGATCACCTCGATACGCCGCTGGCGATCGATAACGATAACGCCCTCATAGATCGATTCCATCATCGCCTTTTGTTGGCGTACCAGCAGGCCGATTTCTCGCGGTTCCAGCGAAAAAATTTGTTTTTTTATGCTGCGGGTAAAATACCAGGAAAAAATAAACAGCGCGATCAGCAGTAGCACGGCGGCGGCGAAGATATTGATGACCTTTGTCAGCGTGATGCTATCGAGATAACTGGTCAGGTAACCCACGGAGACGATGCCCACAACCCGGCCGGTGGCGTCGACGATGGGCGCCTTGCTGCGCAGCGACACCCCAAGCCCGCCTTTACGGATGGTGGTGACGCTTTTCCCTTCCAGCACCGCCTGATTATCGCCGCCTACCAACCGGGTACCGACCCACTCCGGGTGGACGGAATGAAACAGATGCACCCCCTGCGCGTCGCCAATGACAATAAAGCTCGCGTCGCTGCGGGCGGCGATTTTTTGCATCAATGACGTTAGCGGCTGCCGGTCTTTCGCAATAACCTGCTGGCGTAAATCCGGCATCAGCGCGATCTCTTCAGCCTGTATTTTGGCGCGGGTACTCATTTCCTGATAAAGCTGATGACTGGCATCGATGTAGTAATAGACGCCCAGCAGCGCGAATAATACGGAGAAAAAGGCGACCAGCGAAATAAACAGCTTAAATTGAAAGGAAACCTTCATAAGTCGTGTGCAACGTCTCTGCGCTACCGGCACGGTAACATTTTCCCGGCGCCGATATGGGTTAGGCGGCAACGGGGTGAACGTTGCCGCAGGCGATGAGAAACCAGAATCATCTACTGGCGATGATTTATCAAGACGCCACGGCAGGCCGCTTATTGCGCCTGAGCGTATCGCGGACGGTCGGTCAATCCGCCGGAGCCCGCGGTGGTCAGCGGTGACGAGACCTCGCGAAGAGGCACGTCGCAGTATTCCCCTCTGGCGTGCAATAAAAACCATAAAAACCACGCTAATAAATCAGAGAGATATCACGCCGTGGAATAGAAACCATAAAAACCATAGTGACCATTAAAACTTCATTTCTAATTCGTCACGCTTCACATTAAGTCTGCTTCAGGCCCCCTAATCTCAAAAATGAATAATAACGAAAGGGCCAAACCTATGAGCACCACTGACAATGCATTCTCTGCGACCCTCGATCCCATCAACACCCCGAAAGCCACCCTCAAACAACGCTGGTGGCACGTGATGGATAATATGAAAGTCGGGATTATCCCGCTGCCTTTGTTCCTGCTGGCCGGCGGCTTAATCGCCCTCGACTGTCTGGGCGGAAAGTTGCCGAGCGATATCGTGGTCATGGTCGCGACGCTGGCCTTTTTCGGTTTTGCCTGCGGTGAGTTTGGCAAGCGCCTGCCGATCCTCGGTAAGCTGGGCGCGGCGGCTATCTGCGCCACCTTTATCCCTTCCGCGCTGGTGCATTACGGCCTGCTGCCGGAAGTGGTGGTGGAATCCACGACCAAATTCTACAAATCGACCAATATTCTTTATCTCTATATCTGCTGCATTATCGTCGGCAGCATTATGAGCATGAACCGCACGACCCTGATTCAGGGCTTTCTGCGTATCTTCTTCCCGATGCTGTGCGGTGAAATCGTCGGCATGCTGGTGGGCATCGGCGTCGGTACGGCCCTGGGGATGGCGCCGTTTCAGGTGTTCTTCTTTATCGTGCTGCCGATTATGGCCGGTGGCGTAGGGGAGGGGGCGATTCCGCTGTCAATCGGCTATGCCGCCCTGATGCATATGGATCAAGGGGTGGCATTAGGTCGTGTGTTACCGATGGTAATGCTGGGCAGCCTGACGGCGATAGTGATTGCCGGTTGTCTGAATCAGCTGGGCAAGCGCTTTCCGCACCTGACCGGTGAAGGTCAACTGATGCCGAACCGCCGCAATGAAACGCATCGGGCGGACGATGCTGAGACCTCCGCTGGCAAGGCCGACGTGACGACGCTGGCATCCGGCGCTCTGCTGGCCGTGCTGCTGTATATGCTGGGGATGCTGGGGCAGAAAATGACCGGTTTACCGGCGCCGGTGGGCATGCTGTTTCTGGCGGTACTGCTCAAACTGGTTAACGGCGTCTCGCCGCGCCTGCAGGAAGGATCGCAGATGGTCTACAAATTCTTCCGCACCGCGGTGACCTACCCGATTCTGTTTGCCGTGGGTGTGGCCATTACTCCGTGGCAGGAGCTGGTGAACGCCTTTACGATAACGAATCTGCTGGTGATCGTCAGCACCGTCTCGGCGTTGGTGGCGACCGGGTTCCTGGTCGGTAAAAAGACAGGCATGCATCCGATTGATGTGGCGATTGTCTCCTGCTGCCAGAGTGGCCAGGGAGGCACCGGCGATGTGGCGATTCTGACCTCCGGCAACCGTATGAGCCTGATGCCGTTCGCCCAAATCGCCACCCGTATTGGCGGCGCGATTAATGTTTCATTGGGTTTGCTGTTCCTCAGTCATTTCCTGGCATGATTTAGCTCTGCGCTAACAGGAAAACCTGCAATTTTCCTCCACGGGACGAAGAAAATTTCTTTGTCCCGTGTCCTAAATTCTGTTCGTTTAGCGATACAATCAGCAGCGTAATCCGCTATCGCGGCGGCGGCTTTGTCGTCGTCATTTTATCAAGTGAAGGAGAGGAATTAATGTCTGTGGATACTCCCGCCCGTGCGGGCGCCAGCGTAGAAACCGAGCTGGCGACGAAAGCGCAGCGTGCAGCGCGCCAGGCCGAGTGGCTTGGCCATTATCAACAACCGGTCATTGCGCTGACGCTGGTGACGCCGGGCGCGGTAAAAGACAGCATCCGCTATCGCAATATGATGGGCGTGGCGCTGCAGGCCTGCGATCAGCTGTTGTGGAAACGCCGCTGGAAAACGCTGGATCGTCAGGTGCTGTGGTTGCCAACCGGGCCGGAGGCGCTGTGGTGCGTTGAGCATTCTGCCAGCGAGGTCAAGGCGCTATGCACGGAGCTGATACAGACGCATCCGCTTGGCCGCTTATGGAATATCGAGGTGATTTGTCCGCAACAAGGCCGACAGGTGCAGGATGAAAGTACGCGCCGTTGCCTGCTGTGCGATGATGCCGCTCAGACCTGCGAGAGCCTGCATCGCCATGATGCCGAAGAGGTTGTCGCCCGCGTTGAGCAGATGATCGATGCGTGGTTTGCCCGCGATTAACCGCCGGTAGTCAGAACGTGTAGCCCGGGTAAGGCGTATGCGCCGCCACCCGGGGTAAACACCCGATCAGAAATCGACGGGCGCGCGAAAGGTCATCGCGTTGCCGTAGGCCGGATGGGTAATGGTCAGCGTTTCGGCGTGCAGCAGCAGCCGTGGGGCCATCGCCAGCGCCTCTGGCGTCGCATAAAAGCGATCGCCAAGAATCGGATGGCCCAGCGCCAGCATATGTACGCGCAGCTGATGTGAACGCCCGGTAATCGGCTTCAGGCGCACGCGGGCGCTGTTATCGTCGGCATACTCCAGCACTTCATACTCAGTTTGCGCTGCTTTACCGGTTTCGTAACACACCTTCTGCTTAGGCCGGTTCGGCCAGTCGCAGATCAGCGGTAAATCCACCAGCCCTTCCGCTTTTTCCGGATGTCCCCACACGCGGGCGACGTACTGCTTCTTCGGCTCACGCTCGCGAAACTGACGCTTCAGCTCGCGTTCCGCCGCTTTGGTCAGCGCCACCACAATCACGCCGCTGGTAGCCATGTCGAGGCGGTGCACCGACTCGGCCTGCGGGAAGTCGCGCTGTACGCGCGTCATCACGCTGTCTTTATGCTCCTCCAGTCTCCCCGGGACGGACAACAAGCCGCTCGGCTTGTTGACCACCATGATGTGCTCATCCTGATAGAGGATAACCAGCCAGGGATCCTGTGGCGGATTGTAGTTTTCCATCGCCATATTCGCGTTCCGTTACTGGTGGGTGACCACGATTAAGCGCAGCGCATCGAGACGCCAGCCAGCCTGCGCCAGCGCGTCCATCACCTGCTGACGGTTGCTCTCGATGGCCGAAAGCTCATCGTCACGGATGTTCGGGTTAACCGCTTTCAACGCTTCCAGACGAGAGAGTTCCGCCGACAGCTTGTCGTTGGCTTCATCGCGGGCCGCGTCGATCAGCGCCTGAGCGGCTTTGGCGACCTGCGCCTCACCGAGCTGGAGGATCGCATGCACGTCCTGCTGTACCGCGTTGACCAGTTTGCTGCCGGTATGACGGTTGACGGCGCTCAACTGGCGGTTGAAGCTTTCAAACTCCACCTGACCGGCGAGGTTATTGCCGTTTTTATCGAGCAGCATGCGCACCGGCGTCGCCGGCAGGAAGCGGTTAAGCTGCAGTTGTTTCGGCGCTTGCGCTTCGACAACGTAAATCAGCTCCAGCAGCAATGTACCGACCGGCAGCGCCTTGTTCTTCAGCAGAGAGATAGTGCTGCTGCCGGTATCGCCGGAAAGGATCAGATCCAGGCCGTTGATAATCAGCGGGTGCTCCCAGGTGACGAACTGCGCATCTTCGCGAGACAGGGCAATATCACGTTCGAAGGTGATAGTGCAGCCGTCTTCCGGCAGACCCGGGAAGTCCGGAACCAGCATATGATCGGAAGGGGTGAGCACGATCAGGTTCTCGCCGCGATCGTCCTGGTTGATGCCGACAATATCGAACAGGTTCATGGCAAAGGCGATCAGGCTGGTATCGTCATCCTGCTCTTCAATGCTTTCAGCTAATGCCTGGGCCTGCTCTCCGCCGTTGGAGTGGATCTCCAGCAGGCGGTCGCGACCCTGTTCCAGCTGAGCTTTCAGCGCATCGTGCTGCTGGCGGCAGGTTTTGATCAGCTCATCGAAGCCTTCGCTGGTTTCCGGCGCGGCAAGATAATTAATCAGCTCGTTATGCACGCTGTCGTACACGGTGCGGCCGGTCGGGCAGGTATGTTCAAATGCATCCAGACCTTCGTGGTACCAGCGAACCAGCACGGACTGCGCGGTTCTTTCCAGATACGGAACGTGGATCTGAATATCGTGCGCCTGACCGATACGGTCGAGACGGCCAATACGCTGCTCCAGCAGGTCCGGGTTGAACGGCAGATCGAACATCACCAGGTTGCTGGCAAACTGGAAGTTACGGCCTTCGGAGCCAATTTCAGAACACAGCAGCACCTGGGCACCAGTATCTTCTTCGGCGAACCATGCGGCGGCGCGGTCGCGCTCAATGATCGACATGCCTTCGTGGAAGACCGCGGCGCGGATCCCTTCGCGTTCGCGCAGCACCTGCTCCAGCTGGAGCGCGGTAGTCGCTTTCGCGCAGATCACCAGCACTTTCTGCGAGCGGTGGCTGGTCAGGTAGCCCATCAGCCACTCAACACGCGGGTCGAAGTTCCACCAGGTACCGGTATCGCCTTCAAATTCCTGATAAATCTGCTCCGGGTAGAGCATATCGCGCGCGCGTTCTTCTGCGGTTTTACGCGCCCCCATAATGCCGGAGACTTTAATTGCCGTCTGATACTGGGTGGGCAGCGGCAGACGAATGGTGTGCAGCTCGCGTTTCGGGAAGCCTTTGACGCCGTTACGGGTGTTACGGAACAGTACGCGGCTGGTGCCGTGGCGATCCATCAGCATCGAGACCAGCTCCTGGCGTGCGGCCTGGGCGTCATCGCGATCGCTGTTAGCGGCCTGCAGCAGCGGTTCAATATCCTGTTCGCCGATCAGATCGCCGAGGGTGTTCAGTTCGCTATCGCTCAGCTTGTTACCCGCCAGCAGCAGCGCGACGGCATCGGCCACCGGGCGATAATTCTGTTGTTCTTCAACGAACTGCTCGAAGTCGTGGAAGCGGTTGGGGTCCAGCAGGCGCAGACGGGCGAAGTGGCTTTCCATACCCAGCTGTTCCGGGGTGGCGGTCAGCAGCAGCACGCCCGGCACGCGTTCGGCCAACTGCTCGATTGCCTGATATTCGCGGCTCGGCGCTTCTTCGCTCCACACCAGGTGGTGCGCTTCATCGACGATCATCAGATCCCATTCGGCGTCGCACAGGTGCTCAAGGCGCTGTTTGCTGCGGCGCACGAAATCCAGCGAGCAGATAACCAGCTGTTCGGTCTCGAACGGGTTGTAGGCATCGTGCTGGGCTTCGGCATAACGCTCATCGTCAAACAGCGAGAAACGCAGGTTGAAGCGGCGCAGCATCTCAACCAGCCACTGATGCTGCAGGGTTTCCGGGACGATGATCAGCACGCGTTCCGCCGCGCCGGCAAGCAGCTGCTGATGCAGAATCATCCCGGCTTCGATGGTTTTACCCAGGCCGACTTCATCGGCCAGCAGAACGCGCGGCGCGTGGCGGCGGCCGACGTCATGGGCGATATGCAGCTGGTGGGGAATCAGGCTGGTGCGTTGTCCGCGCAGGCCGCTCCACGGCATCCGGTACTGCTCGCTCTGGTATTTGCGGGCACGGTAGCGCAGCGCAAAACGGTCCATCCTGTCTATCTGGCCGGCGAACAGTCGGTCCTGCGGCTTGCTGAACACCAGTTTGCTGTCGAGCAGCACTTCGCGCAGCGTGACGTTGGCCTCTTCGGTATCGAGACGGGTACCGGTGTAGGCCAGCAGGCCATTCTCTTCATTAACTTCGTCAACCTGGAGCTGCCAGCCTTCATGGCTGGTAATGGTATCTCCGGGATTAAACATCACGCGGGTGATCGGGGAATCATTGCGCGCGTACAGACGGTTTTCGCCGATGGCGGGGAAAAGCAGGGTCACCATACGCGCATCCAGCGCAACTACCGTCCCTAATCCCAGTTCGCTCTCTGTGTCGCTAATCCAGCGTTGACCAAGTGTAAAAGGCATATATGTTCAGCTCTTGTGTTCTTAAATTGCAGGCAATAGTTAATCTTCTCCAGGCAAGCCAGAGGGAGATCAAAATTGGGTCCAGGAATGGAAAGGGCGCTATATTACTGGATGGCAGCTCGTTCGTCACGTCCTCGTCGTCCTTCAATTTGCAGATATGTTGGCTGGAAATTGAAAGAGCGAGGAAATTAAAATAGCCCCAGTTGCCCTGTCACTATTGTAGCAAAATCATCGTCGACAAAGGGAAGTATTCCTTCCGCGACCGGCTGGAGTTGCCTGGACAAATAGTGCTCATAATCAAGCGGCGACAGCTGATAATCCACCGGCTCCGGGCCGCTGGTGGTCCAGACATACTGGATGCTGCCGCGCTGCTGGTACTGTTGCGGCCTGCCGAGCCTGACGTTTTGCTCATCGGCCAGCCGGGCGGCGCGGACGTGCGGCGGCACGTTGCGCTGGTATTCGGCCAGCGGGCGGCGCAGGCGCTTACGGTAGATCAGGCGATCGTCGAGCTCGCCGCTCATCAGCTTAGCAATGGTTTGCAGAATATAGTCGCGATAGGGCTGGTGGCGGAAGATGCGCAGATACAGCTCCTGCTGGAACTGCTGGGCCAGCGGCGTCCAGTCGGTACGCACCGTCTCCAGTCCTTTGAAGACCATCCGCTGCGCTTCTCCCTCCTGAATCATCCCGGCGTAGCGTTTTTTGCTGCCGGTATCGGCTCCGCGAATGGTCGGCATTAAAAAGCGGCTGAAGTGGGTCTCAAACTCCAGCTCAAGGGTGCTGGTGAGCTGGTCTTTACTCAGCTCTGCGGCCCACCAGTCGTTGACGAAAGCGACCAGCGAGCGCCCGATTTGCGTCGCCTCTTCTTCGCGATGAGGACGTTTAAGCCAGACGAAGGTGGAGTCGGTATCGCCGTAGATAACGTCATAGCCCTGCGACTCAATCAGCGCTTTGGTCTGGCGCATAATCGCATGCCCGCGCATGGTGATAGAAGAGGCCAGACGGGGATCGAAAAAGCGGCAGGCGCTGGTGCCGAGCACGCCGTAGAAGGCGTTCATAATGATCTTCAGCGCCTGAGACAGAGGGTTGTTCTTGTGCCGTTTGGCATCATCGCGGCCGTGCCAGATTTGCCCGACAATCCCCGGTAGACAATGGTTCTGACGCGAGAAACGGGCGCCGAGAAACCCCTCGGTGCTGTGCGCATTGTCCGGCTGCGCCATCCCTTCGATAAGCCCGACCGGGTCTATCAAAAAGGTGCGGATAATCGAAGGGTAGAGGCTTTTATAATCCAGTACCAGCACCGAATCGTAGAGACCGGGGCGCGAGTCCATGACGTAACCGCCGGGGCTGGCCTGCGGCGGCACTTCGCCCAGGTTAGGCGCGACGTAACCCAACCGGTGCATGCGTGGAAAATAGAGATGGCTGAAGGCGGCGACGGAACCCCCGTGGCGGTCGGCGGGCAGACCGTTGACCGTGGCTCGTTCGAGCAGAAACGGCATGATCTCCGTTTTATGGAAGATACGCGTAACCAGCTCGCAGTCCTGCAGATTATAGGTCGCCAGCGCCGGTTTATCTTCGTGGAAGCGGCGGTCGATTTCGTCCATCCGATCCCAGGGATTATCAATCGCTTTCCCCTCGCCGAGCAGCTCACGCGCCACCGCTTCAAGGGAAAAAGAGGAGAAGTTCCAGAAGGCGGATTTCAGCGCCTCGATACCGTCGATAATCAGGCGGCCGTTGGCCTGGGCAAAGAAGACGCCCTGCTTAAACCCATGTTCGCGCCACTCCAGTTCCGTATTCCCACGGCCGAGCATCAGCGGAATGCGATAGCGTTCGGCATGCTTTTGCAGGATCCTAAGGTCGAACTGGATAACGTTCCAGCCGATCAGCACATCCGGGTCGTGTTCGGCAAACCAGGCATTGAGTTTTTCCAGCAACTGCGGGCGGCTGGCGACGTACTCCAGCTGGAAATCGACGGCAGGGGCGTCGGGCGCGGCGGGGCCGAGCATGTAGACCACCCGTTGCCCGCAGCCTTCCAGCCCGATGCAGTACAGCTCGCCGTGGCGGCTGGTTTCAATATCCAGCGACACCCACTTCAGCGGCGGCCGGTAGTGCGGGTTGGGTTTCATGCGGGCGTTGATCAGCCGCGCGCCGCGCGCGTCGCCTTCGACCCAAACCGGCGCGGTGATGAAGCGCTCCATCAGATAGCGCTCCGGTGGGCGGATATCGGCTTCGTAAACGGTAATGCCGTTTTCACGCAGCTTTTTTTCCAGGCGCATCAGCTGGCGATGAGCGCGACAATAGAGGCCGAAAACCGGCTGGCGATGAAAGTCTTTTAAGGCGAGCGGGGCGAGACGCAGGCCGTTTTCGCCCTGCAACAGACGTTCGACCTGGGCGCGTTGCGCTTCGGGAATGAAGGCGACCGACTCCTGCGGCGGCAGGGTGACCTCAAGCGGGCCGCCGTCGGTGGCAAGCCAGAAGGACAACTCGGTGCCTTGCGGGGTATCCCGCCAGTGACGGGTCAGTAAGAAACCTTCTCGTGGCTGGGTCACGCCGTGCTCTCATCAATTAAAACCAGGCCTGATTATAGCCTGGTTCAATCGATGATGCTGGGGTTTTATACAGGTATGGCGCGCGCTATTTCCCGGAGGCGGCGCTTGCGCGCCTGTCCGGGCTACCCGCCCGCAGCTCGCTGTGCGCCAGTAGCCCGGCTAAGCGGAGCGCGAGCCGGGGACACCGTGGATTTATTGCCCGTAATAGCGTCAGTAGCCCGGCTAAGCGGAGCGCGAGCCGGGGACACCGCGGGTTTATTGCCCGTAATAGCGCCAGTAGACCGGCTAAGCGTAGCGCGAGCCGGGGATACCGCGGGTTTATTGCCCGTAATAGGCTTTCTCGCCGTGCTTGCGCAGATAGTGTTTATCCAGCAGCGTTTGCTGCATCGCGGGGAGCTGCGGCGCCAGCTGGCGGCAGAAGATGCCCATATAGGCGATCTCTTCCAGCACGATAGCGTTGTGTACCGCGTCTTCGGCGTTTTTCCCCCAGGCGAACGGGCCGTGCGAATGCACCAGCACGCCGGGCATCTGCGCTGGATCGATACCCTGGTCGCGGAACGTTTCAACGATAACGCGTCCGGTTTCCCACTCATATTCGCCGTTGATCTCCTCATCTGTCATCAGACGGGTACAAGGGACCGGGCCGTAGAAGTAATCAGCATGAGTGGTGCCGGTCGCCGGAATGGCTTGTCCGGCCTGCGCCCAGATGGTGGCATGGCGCGAATGGGTATGGACAATTCCGCCCAATGACGGGAAAGCCTGGTAGAGCAGGCGGTGGGTCGGCGTATCTGAAGAGGGTTTCTTGTTCCCTTCGACCACTTCGCCGCTTTCAAGACTCACCACCACCATATCGTCGGCACCCATCGCGCTGTAGTCGACGCCCGATGGTTTGATGACCAGCACGCCGCGTTCGCGATCGACGGCGCTGACGTTGCCCCAGGTGAGAGTAACGAGATTGTGTTTCGGCAGGGCCAGGTTGGCTTCAAGCACCTGCTGCTTTAAGGCTTCGAGCATTGCGTTCTCCTTGCCGGGTGGCGTTTCGCTGACCCGGCCTACAAAACCGCAGTTTGTAGGCCCGGCAAACGAGGTGCCGCCGGGCAATTGGCTGCCGTGGTTAACGTTTTGAAGCGTAATAAACTTCGTTCCAGCGCAGCGCGTCTTTAAAGGACGGCAGACGGGTTTCGTTATCGATAACCGCCAGTTCGATATCCTGCAGCTCGGCAAACTGACGCATATCGTCGAGCGTCAGCGCGTGGCTGAAGACGGTGTGGTGTGCGCCGCCGGCGATGATCCAGGCTTCAGACGCGGTGCGCAGATCCGGCTGGGCTTTCCACAGCGCGTTGGCAACCGGCAGCTTCGGCAGATCGTGCGGCGTCGATACCGTTTCAATGGTGTTAACCAGCAGGCGGAAACGATCGCCAAGATCGATCAGGCTGGCGACGAGCGCCGGGCCGGTTTGCGTGTTGAAGATCAGGCGCGCCGGATCGGCTTTACCGCCGATGCCCAGCGGCTGAACGTCGAGGATCGGTTTGTCTGCCGTGGCGATAGTCGGGCAGACTTCCAGCATATGTGAACCCAGAACCAGATCGTTGCCGTTATCGAAGTGGTAGGTGTAGTCCTCCATAAAGGAGGTGCCGCCCTGCAGACCGGTTGACATCACCTTCATGATGCGAAGCAGGGCGGCGGTTTTCCAGTCGCCTTCGCCGGCAAAGCCATAGCCCTGCTGCATCAGACGTTGTACGGCGAGGCCCGGGAGCTGCTTCAGGCCGTGTAAATCTTCAAAGGTGGTGGTGAAGGCATGGAAACCGCCCTGTTCAAGGAAGCGTTTCATCCCCAGCTCAATGCGCGCGGCGTCGAGAAGATTCTGGCGCTTATCGCCATGGATCTGCGCCGCCGGGGTCAGGCGATAGCTGCTTTCATACTCATCCACCAGCGCGTTGATATCCCCCTCGCTGATGCTGTTGACCACCTGAACCAGATCGCCCACCGCCCAGGTATTGACCGAGAAGCCGAATTTGATCTGGGCGGCAACTTTATCGCCATCGGTAACCGCGACTTCCCGCATGTTGTCGCCGAAGCGGCAGACTTTCAGATGACGGGTATCCTGCTTAGAAACCGCCTGGCGCATCCAGGCGCCAATACGCTGATGGGCGACCTGGTCCTGCCAGTGGCCGGTGACCACGCTGTGCTGTTGGCGCATGCGCGCGCCGATGAAGCCGAACTCGCGACCGCCGTGCGCGGTCTGGTTCAGGTTCATAAAGTCCATATCGATGCTGTCCCACGGCAGCGCCGCATTGTATTGCGTGTGGAACTGCAACAGCGGCTTATTGAGGATAGTCAGGCCATTAATCCACATTTTGGCCGGAGAAAAGGTGTGCAGCCATACCACCAGACCCGCGCATTTATCATCATAGTTAGCGTCGCGGCAGATATGGGTGATTTCATCCGGCGTGGTGCCCAGCGGCTTTAACACCAGCTTACATGGCAGCTTTGCTTGCGCATTCAGGCTGTTCACCACATGTTCGGCATGCTTCGTGACCTGACGCAGCGCTTCCGGGCCATACAGATGCTGGCTGCCAATCACGAACCATACTTCGTAGTTATCAAAAATCGTCATTTTCGTGTCCTTAATGGGTGAGAGCTGCCTGAGTATGCGGGGCTTTTTCCGCCTTCGCAGCCGAAGGGAGATACTGTTGTTCTGCGCTGACCGACCACTGCTGGTAGCGCTGGTAAAGTTGTTCAAAGCGTTGAGCCTGAGCAGGACGCGGCTGCAGGGTGCTTTCGACCTCACTTGCCATGCTGTGCTGAGCCGTTGGGATATCCTGATGCACGCCTGCGGCGACGGCGGCGAAGATAGCCGCGCCGAGCGCGCAGCACTGATCGGAGGCGACGATTTGCAGCGGCCGGTTCAGCACGTCACAGCAGGCCTGCATGATGACCGGGTTTTTGCGGGCAATGCCGCCCAGCGCCATCACGTTGTTGACTGGGATACCCTGTTCGGTGAAGCACTCCATAATGGCGCGCGCGCCAAAGGCGGTGGCCGCGACCAGGCCACCAAAGAGCGCTGGCGCATCGGTGGCGAGATTGAGATCGGTAATCACCCCCTTCAGGCGCTGGTTGGCATTGGGGGTACGACGACCGTTAAACCAGTCCAGAACCACCGGCAAATGTTCCAGCGACGGGTTTTTGGCCCAGGCTGCGGTAAGCGATGGCAGCAGCTGTTTTTGCTGGGCAGCGATCTGCGTTTTCAGTTCCGGATGCTGTTGCGCCAGCTGTTCCAGCGGCCAGCCGAGAATACGGCCAAACCAGGCGTAAATATCGCCGAAGGCGGATTGTCCGGCTTCCATACCAATAAAGTCAGGAACCACGCTGCCATCGACCTGGCCGCAGATCCCCTTGACCGTGCGATTGCCCACGCTCTGTTTGTCGGCGATCAAAATGTCGCAGGTGGAGGTGCCGATGACTTTGACCAGGGCGTTGGGCTGCGCGCCGGCACCGACGGCGCCCATATGGCAGTCGAAGGCGCCGCCGGACAGGATGACGGTTTCCGGCAGGCCCAGGCGCTGCGCCCATTCGGCGCAGAGGGTGCCGACCGGGACATCGGCGGTCCAGGTGTCGCTAAACAGCGGCCAGCTCAGGTGCTGGTTGATAAGCGGATCGAGTTCATCGAAGAAGCTGGCCGGCGGCAGCCCGCCCCAGCTTTCATGCCACAGTGATTTATGCCCGGCGCTGCAGCGGCCGCGACGAATATCCTGCGGGCGGGTGGTGCCGGAAAGCAGGGCGGGAACCCAGTCACACAGCTCAATCCACGAAACGGCTGCCTCGGCGACGGCGCTGTCCTGACGGGTGACGTGGAGTATTTTGGCCCAGAACCATTCGCTGGAGTAGATACCGCCGATGTAGCGGGAGTAGTCCTCTTTGCCCGGCTGATGGCACAGGCGAGTAATGGCTTCCGCCTCTTCGACCGCGGTGTGGTCTTTCCACAACACGAACATGGCGTTGGGGTTATCGGCAAACTCTTCGCGCAGCGCCAGTACGTTGCCGTCCGCATCGATAGGCGCCGGCGTTGAGCCGGTACTATCGACGCCGATACCCACCACCTCGTCACGCTGTTCGGCGCTTAATAATGCCAACACACTTTTCAGCGCGGCTTCCATCGATTCAATATAGTCGCGCGGATGGTGGCGAAACCGGTTGTTCGGGCCATCGCAAAACAGCCCCTCCTGCCAGCGCGGATACCACTCTACGCTGGTGGCCAGCTCCTCACCGGTGGCGCATTCCACTGCCAGCGCGCGTACGGAATCACTACCAAAATCGAGGCCAATCGCAATTGCCATGCTGTTACTCCATGCAGAAAACCATTCATGGTGAAACAGTAGATATTCACGACAAAAACCGTCAGGCTGTATTCGCTAATCTTATGGATTATTTTGCTATAGCATCGCAAAGTGTGACGCTGTGCAAATATTCAATGTGGACTTTTCTGCCGTACTTATAGACACTTCTGTTATGCGACAAAAGCGCTTTAATTGCGCGTCACCATCGATTTTTGCTGTGGCGAGGCGGGTTTTAATCGAAATTTTAACCGGCGTCCCAGTACGGCGAGCTGCGTTGGCAGTACAATGTTGAATATGGACAATTGGTTTCCATAATATCTCCAGGAGAGCTGAGCCTATGGCTGAAACACAAAACGATCCGCTGCTGCCGGGCTACTCGTTTAATGCCCATCTGGTGACGGGGCTGACGCCGATTGATGCCGATGGCTATCTGGATTTCTTTATTGACCGTCCGCTTGGAATGAAGGGGTATATTCTGAACCTGACGGTGCGTGGTGAAGGGGTGATTAACAATCACGATGAGCAGTTTATTTGCCGACCGGGTGATATTCTGCT
The DNA here is from genome assembly GCF_002806725.1 of Raoultella sp. T31. Lineage (NCBI taxonomy): Bacteria > Pseudomonadati > Pseudomonadota > Gammaproteobacteria > Enterobacterales > Enterobacteriaceae > Klebsiella > Raoultella sp. T31. The sequence goes on along the minus strand of NZ_PIBO01000002.1, from coordinate 149,506 downwards.
CTTTCCGCCGGGAGAAATTCATCACTATGGCCGCCATCCCGACGCCCGTGAATGGTATCACCAGTGGGTCTACTTCCGGCCGCGCGCGTACTGGCATGAATGGCTGAACTGGCCGACTATCTTCGCTCAGACCGGTTTTTTCCGTCCTGATGAGCCGTGGCAGGCGCGTTTTTGCGAGCTGTTTGGGCAGATCGTTGAAGCCGGCCAGGGAGCCGGACGTTATTCGGAGCTGCTGGCGATCAATTTGCTGGAGCAACTGCTGCTGCGGCGCATGGAGGCGATCAATGAGTCGCTGCATCCGCCGCTGGATAATCGCGTGCGCGATGCCTGCCAGTACATCAGCGATCACCTGGCGGACAGCCATTTCGATATCGCCAGCGTCGCCCAGCATGTCTGCCTGTCGCCTTCGCGCCTGTCCCATCTTTTCCGCCAGCAGCTGGGAATCAGCGTGCTGGGGTGGCGGGAGGACCAGCGCATCAGCCAGGCGAAGCTGCTGCTCAGCACCACGCGTATGCCTATCGCCACGGTAGGGCGCAACGTCGGGTTCGAAGACCAGCTCTACTTTTCGCGGGTATTTAAGAAATGCACCGGGGCCAGCCCCAGTGAATTTCGTGCAGGGTGTGAATAAAACGTAAAGAAAACGAAATGTTGCGCCGGGAAATTGTCACAACCAGTAAACTAAACCCTAACTAATTCGAGTTGCAGGACAAGAGGCGAAGCCGAATTGAACAGCGCTTGCGCTGGCCCCGAAGGGGTGAGGCCATAGGCCGAATCACGCGGCAACCCAGAGAATCCCAGGCGCTTACTCAAGTCAGTGACTGGGGTGAGCGAGTACAGCCAATGTTCATGCAACTTGAAGTATGACGGGTCTATTCGGACAATTGATGGCTTGACGAAAGCGCGACGGCTCCGGAGAATCCGTGCTTCGTTTTGAAACCGGGCACATTATGCAAGCATTGCTGGAACATTTTATCACCCAGTCCACGGCCTATTCCCTGATAGCCGTGATGCTGGTCGCCTTCCTTGAATCACTGGCGCTGGTGGGGCTGATATTGCCGGGAACGGTGATGATGGCCGGGCTGGGGGCGTTGATTGGCAGCGGAGACGTCAATTTCTGGCAGGCGTGGCTGGCGGGGATTATCGGCTGTTTACTCGGCGACTGGATCTCTTTCTGGCTCGGCTGGCGGTTTAAAAAACCGCTGCATCGCTGGTCTTTTTTGAAGAAAAACAAAGCTCTGCTGGATAAAACCGAGCATGCGCTGCATCAGCACAGCATGATCACGATTCTTATTGGCCGCTTTGTCGGTCCGACGCGGCCGCTGGTGCCGATGGTCGCCGGCATGCTCGACCTTCCGCTGGCGAAGTTTATTCTGCCCAATATTATCGGTTGCCTGCTGTGGCCGCCGCTGTACTTCTTACCCGGTATTCTGGCTGGCGCGGCGATTGATATCCCCACGGATGAGAACAGCGCCAGCTTTAAGTGGCTGCTGCTGGCCGCCGCGCTGCTGGTTTGGCTGGCCGGCTGGCTATGCTGGCGCTTGTGGCGCAGCGCGAAAATGCGCGATCGCCTGACGCGACTCTTACCCCGCTCGCGTCTGCTGTGGCTGACGCCGGTGATGGTAGTGCTGGCTGGCGCAGCGCTAACGCTGGTGATTCGCCATCCGCTGATGCCCGTCTATCTCGATATTTTGCACAAGGTTATCGCGCGCTAATGCCTAACAGGTGAGAGGCGCTGCTGTTGCCGCTGAGCAGCGTTTCGGTCGCGCCGTCCCAGGCTATTCGCCCGTCGGCCACCACCAGCGAGCGTGGGGCGATGCGGGCGGCATCTTCCACGCTATGTGACACCATCAGCAGCGTCAGATTTTGACGCTGGCAGACATCGCTCACCAGCGTCAGCATCTCCTGGCGCAGCGCGGGGTCGAGTGCGGAAAAAGGTTCGTCCAGCAACAGGACCGGCTGTTCCCGGACCAGACAGCGCGCCAGCGCCACGCGTTGGCGCTGGCCGCCTGAGAGCTCGCCCGGCAATCTGTCCAGCAGTGAATCGATGCTCATTTGCCCGGCTATCGTCTGCAGGCTGGCGGTCTGCGTCGGGTTAAGCTTCAGCCCCGGATGCATCCCGAGCGCGATATTCTGGCGCACGGTAAGATGATGAAAGAGATTGTTTTCCTGAAACAGCATTGATACCGGGCGCCGGGCCGGCGGCGTCGTGGTATGCGGCTGGCCGTTAATCAAAATCGTGCCGCTCACCGGCGGCAGAAAGCCGGCGATCAGATTGAGCAGCGTGCTTTTGCCCGCGCCGCTCGGGCCGAGCACGGCGAGGCGTTCACCCTGCTCGACGGAGAGCGTGAAGCGCATCGGCAGATGCTGGTAAAGCCAGGTCACATCATTCAGTTTTAACATCACGTCCCGGAAGTTTCTCAATCACGGTAAAGAGTAAAAAGCACAGCAGCAGTAGCAGCAGGGCGGTGACGGCACCGTCCTGGCTACGATAAGAGCCTATTTGCTGGTACAGATAGAACGGCAGCGTACGGAATTGTTCATTACCGAACAGCGCGACGGCGCCGAAATCGCCGATGGACAGGACGCAGGCAAACGCCAGCGCCTGGGCCAGCGGACGCTTTAATGCGCGCAGCTCCACGACCCTCAGGCGGGTAAAACCGCTCATGCCCAAAGAGTGGCAGAGCATACCGTAGCGTACGGCAATATCGCGCATCGGGTTTTCCAGCACCTTCAGCGCATAGGGAATGGCCATCAGCGCATTGGTGAAGATCACGATACCGTCGGCGGAAGCCGGAAGTCCAATGCTGTTATTGAGCAGTAAAAAGAAGCCGGTCGCCAGCACGATTCCCGGCATCGCCAGGATCAGCATGCCGCTGAGCTCCAGAGTCTGACCCGCCAGTAGGCGGTTGCGAAGACGCAGTTCGCGGCTGCTCCACAGCAGCATCATGGTTAACATGACGCTGAGCAGACCAGCGGAAATCGCGATGCGTAACGAGGTGCCGAATGCCTGCCACAGCGCGGGCTGCGCCAGCACGCTGAGCAGGTTGTGATTCAGACCATCGGCGACGACCGCCAGCAGCGGGGGCAGCAGCAACAGCAGCATGAGAGCAATCAGCGCGGTATCGGCCAGACGACTGTGCAGGCGATCGTCCGGATCGCGCCAGCCGTGAACCTGGGTGGTACCGATAGCGACGGCCTTGCTCAGGCGCTGGGCGAGAAGCACCAGCCCGAGACAGCAGACCATCTGGATCAGCGCCAGCATCGCCGCACGCGCCGGGTCATAATCAAAGTTCAGCGCCTGGTAGATAGCCAGCTCAATCGTAGTGGCCCGCGGGCCGCCGCCGAGCGACAGCACGGTCGCGAAGCTGGCGAAGCAGAGCATAAAGATCAGTGCCGCGACGGGGGGAATTTGCCGCCGTAGCCAGGGCCACTCCACCAGACGGAAAAAGGGGTAGCCGCGCATGCCCAACTGGGCGGCTATCTGGCGCTGCTCTCCGGGGATATTCTCCAGCGCCTGCAGCAGCAGCCGGGTGGCCATCGGCATATTGAAAAAAACGTGCGCCAGCAGGATGCCTTGCAGGCCATACGGTGAGAAATCCCACTGCCAGCCGACGGCGTTAAACAGTGTCGCCAGCCAGCCCTGACGGCCATAGACGCTGAGAATGCCAAAGACCGCCACCAGTACCGGCAGAATCAGCGTCATGGCGCACAGGCGCAGCAGAAGCGTGCGCCCCGGGAAGCGCCGGCGATACAGGGTGCGGGCGAGAAAAATCGCCGGTACGACGGAGAAGAGCGCGGAGAGAAACGCCTGCCAGAAAGAGAAACGGATAACGTGCCACAGATAGCTGTCGCTGAAAATCGAGCGCCACGCCGCCTCCGGCGCACTGCCCCAGAGCGCCAGAAACGCGGCCAGTGCGACGGCGACCAGCAGCGCGGCGGCCATCAGACCCGGCACCAGCCAGCCGATATTTAGCGGCTGACGGCGCGTTGCCATGCATTAATCCAGTTCTGACGTTCTGCGGCGACCTGCTGCGGAGTATATTCCAGCGTGGTCTGCGGTTTCGGCAATGCGGCAAAACCCGCGGGTAGCGCAACGTGGGTGACCGGATACATCCAGTTGCCGGTCGGGATGGCATTCTGGAAGGCCGGAGACAGCATAAACTTGAGGAATTTCTCCGCCAGCTCCGGTTGTTTGCTGGCGGCGGTACGCGCGGCGACTTCTACCTGCAGATAGTGGCCTTCGGCGAAATTAGCGGCCGCGTACTGGTCTTTTTTCTCTTCAATGATGTGGTAGGCCGGCGAGGTGGTGTAGCTAAGAACCAGATCGCTTTCCCCTTTGAGGAACAGACCGTAGGCCTCGCTCCAGCCTTTGGTGACGGTGACGGTTTTCGCCGCCAGTTTTTGCCACGCTTCCGGCGACTTCTCGCCATAGACTTTTTGCATCCACAGCAGCAGCCCCAGGCCAGGGGTACTGGTGCGGGGATCTTCGTAGATCACGCGCCATTTTTGAGTGCTTTCCACCAGCTCTTGCAGGCTTTTTGGCGGGTTTTTCAGCTTGTTTTTGTCGTAGACAAAGGCGAAATAGCCGTAATCAAACGGCACAAACGTGTCGTTATCCCAGCCGCCCGGTACCGTGACAGCGCTGGCCGGTACCTGGCTTTTAGCGAACAGTTTGCTCTGCGTAGCCGCTTCCAGCAGGTTGTTGTCCAGCCCGAGCACCACATCGGCTTTGCTATTCTTGCCTTCCATTCGCAGACGATTAAGCAACGAAACGCCATCTTCCAGCGCCACGAATTTCAGTTCACAGTTGCAGTCGGCTTCAAAGGCTTTTTTCACGACCGGCCCAGGGCCCCAGTCTGCCGCAAAGGAGTCATAGGTGTAGACGGTGAGTACAGGTTTAGCAAACGCGGGAACGGCGACCAGCGCCAACAGCGGGAGTAATTTTTTCAACACTTTGCACCTCATAACCAAGGGGGGGCAAAGGATTTTGAGTGGGCCTCAAATCCCTTCGCCGGCGTTATCCGGATCAGGTTCGACGGGTATTTTCTCAGCCTATACACTTCATCCTTCGCGCTGCCTCTGCGTTAGCATCGCGTGTCCACCCGCTTGCTGCTTTGATGCAACCCGAATGAGATGGTGTACGTATATCAGCACCCCGTTGAGAACGGCGTTAGTGTAATGATTTTGTGAACTGACGGAAAGCGCTTCAGCGCCTGCCGGACCGCTATCAGGGATCCGGCGGTGCAAACCACGCCGATTTGAAATCAAACCAGCCCAGGGTATTCATTCTCACGCCACGCATACTGCGCTGCCCCTGGATAATCAGCCAGTGGTGGATCAGCGGCACGATAGTTTGATTGGCCAACAGCTGCTGGCTCCAGGTGGCCGGGTTTAGCTCGCCAGCATGCCAGCGACGGGCATCCTGTTCCCAGTCGACGGGAATACAATGTCGTATCAGCGGGACCTCATACAACCAGGCAAACAGAGAAAAATCAATCGGTAGGGTAAAGTTAGCGCTGTTCAACCAGATATCGCTCACCACCTCGCCACGGTGCCACTCTTCGTACTCCAGCTCCTGAATCTGCAGTTTGACCTGATGCTCCGCCAGCAGCGTCGCCATGATCCCGCCCATCACGCGGTGTTCGACGTGATCCCGATAATAGGTGAGGGTGACGGACTCCAGCCCCGGGGGTTTTTCACAGGCATGACTGCGGGCGTGGTGCCAGCGGGGCAACAGACCATAGGCCGGGAACCAGTTGCCCTGGTACTGTTCACCGGCGTGATAAAGCAGATTGGCGGGCTGTAACAGATAGCTGAGCCACTGGCGAACCGCGAGGTTGCTGCCCAGAGGACTGCGGGCATCAAACAGCAGATAGTAGCACCCTTCCTCCAGCCGACTCTCAATCGCTTTCTCACTTTGCGTGGTTCCCTGTAGCGTCAGGCCGCCGTTGGGCTCTTCGCTAATCTCAGGCAGGACCCAGACGTTAACTTCATCAATTAACGCCCGGTAGCCGAAATAATCGTCAAAAGCGTGGATCTTCAGCTGATTTTGATTGTTACGAACCACCGCGTAAGGCCCGGTACCTACCGGCATCGCGGAGAAATTCTCCATCGACTGCCATTCGCGCGGCAAGATGACAGCCGACACCTGACCGAGCAGCCACGGTAGCCAGCGATCGGGCTGCGTCAGATGAATATCCAGCGTCCAGGCGGTGGGGGAGACAATACGTTCAATGTGTGAGTACAGCGGCAGGGCGTTGCTGCGCTGCAACGAGGCAATCACATCCTCCATCTCCAGCTCTCTGCCGTGGTGAAAATGAATACCGGGGCGGAGGAAAAAGCGCCAGTGGGTGGGGGAGAGCTGCTGCCAGTGGTGCGCAATATCGGCTTCCAGTTCCCCGTTTTCCTCATTTACCCGCGTTAAGGCGCTGAAAATTTGCCTGGCGATATGATTTTCCGAGCGGCGCAGCGCGCTGCCGGGGAGCAGGTTTTTCATCGGCCGGTAGTAGAGTACGCGCAGAATATGCCGCCCCTGGCGAAAGCTACGGCCCAGATGCGAGACCAGCATCTGACGAACGGCGGCTTTGTCGCCCACCAGCTGGACCAGTTGATCGATACGATCCTGTTCCAGCAGATCCTCGGCCCGCTGCTGCTGCAGCGCCAGGCCGGTATACAGGAAAGCCAGCGTTGAGCGCTTGCCGCGCCCGGCTTCCGCTTCCCAGGTTAACCAGCCGCGCTCTTCCATCATATTCAGCAGCGTGCGCATGTGGCGGCGGGAACAGCAGAGCATCTCCGCCAGCTCGTTGAGGGTTGTCTCCTGCGATTTACCTTCGCAGCACTGCCATAAACGGATGAACTGTTGTTGCAGACGAGCAGAAGACATAAAAGGGGAACTCCTGATGAAAACTCAGCAATTTATTAATCCCTATATTAGGCCAATAATGCATGCCGATGAAGCAAGGAGGTGAATATGATGAGGTCTACCGCGAAACAGTTCGACCAACGCGACTTTTCTGCGACGCAGGACGCGTTATGGCTGGCCCGCCTGATGGCAGGGAGACAGCAGAAGATTCCTGGCGAACTGATGCACTGGGGAGTGACATCAGACCTCTGATCATTGACTTGCCCACATCATGTGTGACTGAGTATTGGTGTGTACTTATCGTCTTTCAGACCCCAGGCCAGTTGGCTGAGCTATAACGTTGCGGTCGCCAGCCTGTCGCCTGAAATCGATAGAGTATAAAATCACCCGCCAGCAGATGACTTCTGCTGGCTTTTTTCGTTTTCTTAGCGTGCTTTTAAGGACATGACATGCTCTGGTTGATGACGATGGGACGGCGGCTTAACGGGGTTTACGCGGCGTTTATGCTGGTCGCTTTTATGATGGGGATTGCGGGCGCGCTGCAGGCGCCAACCCTCAGCCTGTTCCTCAGCCGCGAGGTGGGCGCACAGCCCTTCTGGGTTGGCCTGTTTTATACCGTTAACGCGATCGCCGGTATTCTGGTTAGCCTGGCGCTGGCGAAACGATCCGATAGCCAGGGGGATCGCCGCCGGCTGATCATGTTCTGCTGCCTGATGGCGGTGGGCAATGCGCTGCTGTTTGCTTTTAACCGTCACTACTTAACGTTGATCACCTGCGGCGTGATGCTGGCGTCGATTGCCAATGCCGCGATGCCGCAGCTGTTCGCCCTCGCGCGGGAATATGCCGATAGCTCGGCGCGGGAAGTGGTGATGTTCAGCTCGGTGATGCGTGCGCAGCTGTCGCTGGCGTGGGTGATCGGCCCGCCGCTGGCCTTTATGCTGGCGCTGAACTATGGCTTCACCACCATGTTCTCGATTGCGGCCGGTATTTTCGTCATTAGCCTGGCGTTAATTGCCGTTAAGCTGCCGTCGGTTGCCCGGGTAGAGCAGCCTGTGGAAGCGGAGGGCGTGGTGCAGACCGGCGGCTGGCAAGATAAAAACGTGCGTATGCTGTTTATCGCGTCGACGCTGATGTGGACCTGTAACACCATGTATATCATCGATATGCCGCTGTGGATCAGTAGCGATTTGGGCTTGCCGGATAGTCTGGCCGGGATCCTGATGGGGACGGCGGCCGGGCTGGAAATCCCGGCGATGATCCTGGCGGGGTATTACGTCAGGCGCTGGGGCAAACGCAAAATGATGGTCGCCGCGGTGGCTGCCGGCGTGCTGTTCTATCTGGGGCTGATCGTATTTCACGATCGCAGCGCGCTGCTGGCGCTGCAGCTGTTTAACGCCATTTTTATCGGTATTGTCGCCGGGATTGGCATGCTGTGGTTCCAGGATTTGATGCCTGGACGAGCCGGGGCGGCCACCACGCTGTTTACCAACAGTATTTCCACCGGGGTGATTCTCGCCGGCGTGCTGCAGGGGGCGCTGTCGCAAAACTACGGCCACGCCAGCGTGTATTGGGTCATTGCCGCCATCTCGCTGCTGACGCTGTTTTTGACCAGCAAAGTCAAAGATATTTAGCCAGGCGCCGCACCGCAGATTGCTGCGATGCGGCGGGCTTTCAGGACAGAATATTCATCATCTCCCGCAGCTGACGCACGGCAATTTGCCCGGGTGCCGACGCCTGACCCACGCTGCCAAACGTCATCGCTGAGCCGAACAGGCGTCCGGTGACCCGGCTGATGCCGCCCGGTTTGCCCATCGACATCGTGATTAACGGGCGGGTGGCGTACTGTTCTTTCATCACCAGAGTGGCAGACAGTAACGTCAGCACGTCGTGCGGCGACTGAGGCATGACCGCGATTTTCGGCAGATCGGCACCCAGATCCTGCATCCGACGTAGCCGGGCGATGATCTCTTCCTGCGCCGGCGTTTTGTGGAAATCATGATTGCTCATAATCACCTTCACCCCGGCGGCATGAGCTTCATCGATCAACGCCCGGATCGACGCTTCGTCATTGAAGAGCTCAATATCGATGATGTCCACCAGCCCGCTGGTGACGGCCAGGCGGTTGAGGGCGAAGTACGCGTCATCGGCAAGTTCCGTTTCACCCCCCTCTCTGTGGCTGCGGAAGGTGAACAGCAGCGGCATATCGGCGAGCAGCCGGCGAATATCCGTCAGCGCCAGCAGGACCTGTTGTTGTTCATGGACGCGGATAAAGTGGTCGACGCGCCATTCGATAAGATCGGCTCCGGCCTCCGCCAGCGTGCGGGCATGGGTTTGCAGCTCATCGAGCGTCTGGCCGATCAGCGGCACGCAAATTAACGTGGCGCCTTCCTGAAAGGTGATGTTTTTAATGGTGACAGCTGTCATCATGTGAGGGTCCATCGGTCAGGGCCGGGTGGGGGTATTTGTGGTCATCACCCGCGCGAAAAAGCTAAAAAAATGCCCGGTCACAGGACCGGGCTTGGGTATCAACAGCGTGCTTAGTTCATAAAGGCAGGCAGTTGGTTTTCGTAGGCTGAAATCGCCTCTTCGTGCTGCAACGTCAGGCCGATGCTATCAAGTCCGTTGAGCATACAGTGGCGGCGGAAGGCATCGATTTTAAAGCTGTAGGTTTTGTCGCCCGCTTTCACCACTTCGGATTCCAGATCCACTTCGAACGTTATGCCCGGGTTCGCCTGAACCAGACTGAACATCTCGTCGACCTGTTCATCGCTCAGCGTCACCGGCAGCAGCTGGTTGTTAAAGCTGTTGCCGTAAAAGATATCGGCGAAGCTGGGGGCGATAACCACTTTAAAACCGTAATCGGTCAATGCCCACGGCGCATGCTCACGGGAGGAGCCGCAGCCGAAGTTTTCCCGCGCCAGCAGGATCGATGCGCCTTTGTACTCCGGGAAGTTCAGCACGAATTCCGGATTCGGCCGCTGTCCCTGGTCATCAAGGAAACGCCAGTCGTTGAACAGATGCGCGCCAAAACCGGTGCGCGTGACTTTCTGCAGGAACTGCTTAGGAATGATCGCATCGGTATCGACGTTTGCGGCATCCAGCGGAACCACCAGGCCCGTATGTTGGGTAAATTTCTCTGCCATGATGGTCTCCTTATTTGATGTCGCGGATATCGGCGAAATGGCCGGTCACGGCTGCCGCAGCGGCCATAGCCGGGCTGACCAAGTGAGTACGTCCGCCGCGGCCCTGACGGCCTTCAAAGTTACGGTTGCTGGTTGATGCGCAGCGTTCGCCAGAATTCAGGCGATCGTTGTTCATGGCCAGGCACATAGAGCAGCCCGGCAGGCGCCATTCAAAACCGGCTTCGATAAAGATCTTATCCAGCCCTTCAGCTTCCGCCTGAGCTTTCACCGGGCCAGAACCCGGGACCACTAATGCCTGCACGCCCGGTGCGACTTTGCGGCCTTTCGCGACTTTGGCCGCGGCGCGCAAATCTTCAATACGCGAGTTGGTACAGGAGCCGATGAACACCTTATCGATAGCCACGTCGGTTAACGGGATACCTGGCTTCAGGCCCATATAGGCCAGCGCTTTTTCTGCGCTCGCTCGCTCTACCGGATCGGCGAAAGAGGCCGGGTCGGGGATCCTCTCGTTAACGGAGATGACCTGGCCCGGGTTCGTGCCCCAGGTCACCTGCGGGGCAATCTCTTCAGCCTGCAGGGTTACGACGGTATCGAAGGTCGCGTCAGCGTCGGTTTTCAGGGTTTTCCAGTAGGCAACGGCAGCGTCGAAGTCCTGGCCTTTTGGCGCATGCAAACGGCCCTGCACATAGTTGAACGTGGTTTCATCCGGCGCAACCAGGCCTGCTTTCGCGCCCATTTCGATGGCCATATTGCACAGCGTCATACGACCTTCCATGCTCAGATCGCGAATGGCTTCACCGCAGAACTCCACTACGTGGCCGGTGCCGCCGGCGCTACCGGTTTTACCAATGATGGCCAGCACGATATCTTTGGCGGTGATGCCCGGCGCTGCTTTGCCATTAACTTCAATCTTCATGGTTTTGGCACGGCCCTGCTTCAGGGTCTGAGTCGCCAGGACGTGCTCAACTTCGGAGGTGCCGATGCCAAAAGCCAGTGCGCCAAAGGCGCCGTGAGTCGCGGTGTGAGAATCGCCGCAGACGATGGTCATTCCCGGCAGAGTGACGCCCTGTTCCGGCCCCATCACGTGGACGATCCCCTGATACGGGTGGTTCAGATCGTACAGCTCAACGCCGAACTCTTTGCAGTTTTTGATCAGTTCCTGCATCTGAATGCGCGCCATTTCGCCGGACGCGTTGATATCTTTCGTCTGGGTGGAAACGTTATGGTCCATGGTGGCGAAGGTTTTACCCGGCTGACGAACCTGACGGTTGTGCGCGCGCAGGCCGTCAAAGGCCTGCGGGGAGGTCACTTCATGCACCAGGTGACGGTCGATGTACAGCAGCGGGGTTTCATTTTGCGCTTCATAAACAACATGCGCATCAAACAACTTCTCGTATAAGGTCTTCGCCATGATTACACCCCTTCAGCGACATAGCGGGCAATGATATCGCCCATTTCATCGGTACTGACCGCCGCCGTACCACGCGCTAAATCGCCGGTACGCACGCCTTCTTCTAATGCACGGTTGATAGCATTCTCAATCGCTGTTGCCGCGTCATCGGCATTCAGGCTGTAGCGCAGCAGCAGCGCCAGAGAGAGGATCTGCGCGATAGGGTTGGCGATATTCTTGCCCGCGATATCCGGGGCTGAGCCGCCTGCCGGTTCATACAGACCAAAACCTTGTTCATTGAGGCTGGCCGACGGCAGCATGCCCATTGAACCGGTGATCATGGCGCATTCGTCAGACAGGATGTCGCCGAACAGGTTGGAGCACAGCAGAACGTCGAACTGGGACGGATCTTTAATCAACTGCATCGTGGCGTTGTCGATGTACATGTGCGCCAGCTCAACGTCCGGGTATTCTTTGGCAATCTCGTTGACCACTTCGCGCCACAGAATAGATGACTGCAGAACGTTCGCTTTATCAATAGAAGTCACTTTCTTACGTCGTTTGCGTGCGGACTGGAACGCAATATGCGCGATGCGCTCGATTTCAAAGCGATGATAGACCTCGGTATCAAACGCTTTCTCGTGTTGACCGCTGCCTTCGCGGCCTTTCGGCTGGCCGAAGTAGATGCCGCCGGTTAATTCGCGGACGCACAGAATGTCGAAACCGTTGGCGGCGATATCCGCGCGCAGCGGGCAAAACTCTTCCAGCCCCTGGTACAGCTTCGCCGGACGCAGGTTGCTGAACAGTTTGAAATGTTTACGCAGCGGCAGCAGCGCGCCGCGCTCCGGCTGACCAGCCGGCGGCAGATGTTCCCATTTCGGGCCGCCTACGGAGCCGAACAGGATCGCATCGGCCTGCTCGCAACCTTCTACGGTCGCCTGCGGCAGCGGGGTGCCCTGACGGTCGATAGCGATGCCGCCGACGTCATACTGACTGGTGGTAATGCGCATATCAAAACGGTGACGAACGGCTTCCAGTACTTTCATCGCCTGGTTCATGACTTCCGGGCCAATGCCATCACCTGGCAAAACAGCAATATGGTAATTCTTCGACATTACACGGTTTCCTTCTTGTTCTCGTTATTTTGAGCTTTGCGTTGCAATTCTTTTTCGACTTCTGCTGCGCGCCAGATATTGTTCAGCACGTGAACCATGGCTTTCGCGGAGGATTCAACGATATCCGTCGCCAGACCGACGCCGTGGAAGCGACGACCATTGTAGGTCACGACGATATCTACCTGACCCAGCGCGTCTTTGCCCTGACCTTTGGCGTTCAGGTCATATTTGACCAGCTCAACGTCATAGCCGGTGATGCGGTTGATTGCCTGGTAAATAGCGTCGACCGGGCCGTTGCCGTTTGCGGCTTCCGCTTTGGTCTCTTCACCGCAGACCAGTTTTACGGAGGCGGTGGCGATATCGCTGGAGCCTGACTGGACGCTGAAGTAATCCAGACGGAAATGTTCCGGCTCTTCCTGCTGCTTGTTGATGAACGCCAGCGCTTCCAGATCGTAATCAAAGACCTGGCCTTTTTTGTCTGCCAGCTTCAGGAATGCGTCGTAGAGGTGATCCATGTTGTAGTCGGTATCTTTGTAGCCCATCTCTTCCATGCGGTGTTTCACTGCCGCACGGCCGGAGCGGGAGGTCAGGTTCAACTGCACCTGGTTCAGGCCGATAGATTCCGGCGTCATGATTTCGTAGTTTTCGCGATTCTTCAGCACGCCGTCCTGGTGAATACCGGAAGAGTGGGCAAAGGCGCCGGTTCCGACGATAGCTTTGTTGGCAGGGATCGGCATATTGCAAATCTGGCTGACGGTCTGGCTGGTACGCCAGATTTCCTGGTGATTAATGCGGGTGTGCACATTCATAATGTCTTTGCGCACTTTAATCGCCATGATCACTTCTTCCAGCGAGCAGTTGCCGGCGCGTTCGCCGATACCGTTCATCGCGCCTTCAACCTGGCGAGCGCCGGCGTGAACCGCTGCGAGGGCGTTACCGACCGCGATGCCTAAGTCGTCATGGGTATGGACGGAGATAATGGCCTTGTCGATGTTAGGCACGCGTTCGTACAAACCGGTGATGATGTTGGCGAATTCGAACGGCATGGTGTAGCCGACGGTATCCGGAATATTGATGGTTGTTGCGCCTGCATTAATCGCGGCTTCAACGACGCGAGCCAGATCGGCAATCGGCGTACGGCCAGCGTCTTCACAGGAAAACTCGACATCGTCAGTGTAGTTGCGCGCGCGCTTCACCATATAGATGGCACGTTCAATAACCTCATCCAGGTTACTACGCAGCTTGGTGGCGATGTGCATCGGCGAGGTGGCGATAAAGGTGTGAATACGGAATGCTTCGGCGACTTTTAAGGATTCTGCCGCCACATCAATGTCTTTTTCGACGCAACGAGCCAGGGCGCAGACGCGGCTGTTTTTGATGGTACGCGCGATGGTTTGTACGGACTCAAAGTCGCCAGGAGATGAGACCGGGAAGCCGACTTCCATCACATCAACGCCCATCCGTTCGAGGGCCATCGCAATCTGCAGCTTCTCTTTCACGCTCAGGCTGGCCTGTAACGCTTGCTCTCCGTCACGTAAGGTCGTATCGAAAATAATGACTTGCTGGCTCATGGTATAGATCCTTAATCGGTGTCCTGGGCGCCTTGCTGACGAGCATAAAAAAACCCGCGCAATGGCGCGGGTTTACTAGTCTTGCTGGAAGATGGCTTAACGCTGAACGTCGCCCAACAGCCTACCGCGCATAGTGGATGCGTTTAGTAGTAGTAGGCCGGTGAAACGAGTGGTGCGAATCATTAGGTCATGCTCCAGATGAAATCGATATGCTTTTAGAGTTACTGGATACGCGTTTTGATGTCAACCCCTGGCAAGGAAAAACCCTCTGTTTGCTACTGGAAGGCATTAGCTAATTATGCTGGTTAACGCGCATTTTTGCCGATGATAGTATCAGGGGGCAGGCTATCAGGAAAAAATTTTAAACGGGTCGCAGCGAGGCTGTTTCAGGCTGGAGTGAAGAAACGTGGATAGAGGGAAGAACGTATTGTAATGAAACCGGTAAATTTATGGGTTTTGTGAATCTTTTGGTGTGGAAGCCAGGGAGTCATCAATGATAGCCCGATGTCAGTTTAAGACAGAGGGCAAATTCATATTTTAATCCAGCTTAAATTAACATTCATCATGAGGATGTTGTTTGTTTTTGCTAATTATGAGTGCACTTAACATTATCAAGTAATCGATATGATTTAAGTGAATTAGGAATTTTCCCGATAATTTGACCGGTTTGGCGTTACTTATAATTTTGATAAATTCCTAAAATGCGTTCCTGCCCTTTTGTAAATGACATATGTATGGTAAATGATATTTCTTGTATTGATTACCGCATTTTTAAAAGGGAATTAAACGCGATGGTGGAACCGGGTATGATAATTGAAAATGCTGAGATGACACTCCCCTCCGGCGAGGATGTCAGCAAACCTCAGCTCAGAACGGTCGATCTTAATCTGCTTACCGTTTTTGATGCGGTAATGCAGGAGCAAAATATAACGCGGGCGGCGCATTCTCTGGGGATGTCTCAGCCTGCGGTGAGCAATGCCGTAGCGCGGCTGAAAGTGATGTTTAATGATGAGCTGTTTGTCCGTTATGGCCGGGGTATTCAGCCGACGGCTCGCGCATTTCAGCTATTTGGCTCAGTACGCCAGGCATTGCAACTGGTGCAAAATGAGCTACCGGGAGCCGGTTTTGAACCGATACACAGCGAGCGCATATTTAATCTCTGCATCTGTAGCCCGTTAGATAACTATCTTACTTCGATTATATTTAACAAAGTTAACGAAGTGGCGCCGAATATTCATTTAATTTTTAAAGCATCGCTTAATCAAAACACCGAACATCAATTACGTTATCAGGAAATAGAGTTTGTGGTTGGTTATGAGGAGTTTCGCCGCCCCGAGTTTGCCTGTGTGCCCTTGTTTAAAGATGAAATGATATTAGTGGCCAGCAGTAGACACCCGCGTATTTCCGGGCCAGTGATGGAAGCGGATATTTATCGTGAAGAACATGCGGTTGTGGCTTTGGATCGCTATGCTTCGTTCAGTCTGCCCTGGTATAGCTCTGTCAATAAGCAGACGCAAATTGCGTATCAAGGGAATGCCATGGTCAGCGTACTCAATGTGGTATCGCAAACTCACATGGTCGCCATTGCCCCGCGCTGGCTGGCGAGCGAGTATGCAGAAAGGCTGAACCTGCAATTATTGCCGTTACCGCTAAAAGTAAATAGCCGTACCTGCTATCTTTCCTGGCATGAGGCTGCCGGAAAAGACCGCGGTCATCAGTGGATGGAAGAGCTGCTGGTACGTATTTGCCAGCGCTAAATATAGCGCTATCCGGGCGGGAGCGGTCGCTCTCGCTTTATGTGATCAAAACCACAAAATATAGAATTTTATCCTGTTTGCCGACCCCGGCCAGCGCGTGCGGCAAGTGAAAAATGGATGAATTCCTGTCATCAGACAGTTTATCCGAGTAATTTCAGCGCTCGCTTCTTATTTATGAAGCTTTCAACCATGTTTCATAGAAAATTCTTATCTTTTATTCTTTTAGCGGCTCGCATACGCCTGAGGTCGCTAATTGCCTGCCCGTTGGCGAGCAGTTATGGTAAGAGCACGCAGTCCATTCACCTCAATGCCAGGCGTCGATTCCTGGCATTGTGCGAACGCGCGGAAATTGAATTCTGCTGCCGTTAGAAACAGTAAGCCTGGAGGCAAACCATGGAGATGTTGTCAGGAGCCGAGATGGTCGTCCAATCGCTTGTCGATCAGGGCGTCAAGCAAGTATTCGGCTATCCCGGAGGCGCGGTCCTCGATATCTATGATGCGTTGCATACCCTGGGGGGTATCGACCATATTCTGGTGCGCCATGAGCAGGCGGCGGTGCATATGGCGGACGGCCTTGCCCGCGCGACCGGCGAAGTGGGGGTTGTGCTGGTGACTTCGGGTCCGGGCGCGACGAATGCCATTACCGGTATCGCAACGGCATACATGGATTCTGTTCCGCTGGTGATTCTCTCCGGGCAGGTCGCGACTTCCCTGATCGGTTATGACGCCTTCCAGGAGTGCGATATGGTCGGTATCTCCCGGCCGGTGGTGAAACACAGTTTCCTGGTCAAGCAGACGGAAGATATTCCCGGCGTGCTGAAAAAAGCGTTCTGGCTGGCCGCCAGCGGGCGTCCAGGTCCGGTGGTTGTTGATTTACCAAAGGATATCCTCAATCCGGCGAACAAACTGCCGTACGCGTGGCCGGATACCGTCAGTATGCGTTCTTACAACCCGACAACCAGTGGTCATAAAGGACAAATTAAACGCGCTCTGCAGACGCTGGTGGCGGCAAAACATCCGGTTGTCTACGTCGGCGGCGGGGCGATTAACGCCGGATGTGAACAACAGCTGCGTACCCTGGTGGAAAAACTGAATCTGCCGGTGGCTTCGTCGCTGATGGGGCTCGGCGCGTTTCCGGCCACCCATTCTCAGGCTTTAGGGATGCTGGGGATGCATGGAACGTATGAAGCCAACATGACGATGCATCACTCCGATGTCATCTTTGCCGTCGGCGTGCGTTTTGACGATCGCACAACCAACAATCTGGCGAAGTACTGCCCGAATGCGACGGTGCTGCATATCGATATCGATCCGACCTCCATTTCGAAGACGGTCCCGGCTGATGTGCCGATCGTCGGCGACGCCCGTCTGGTGCTGGATCAGATGCTCGATCTCCTGGAGCAGGAAGAGGTGCAGCAGCCGCACGATGAGATCCGCGACTGGTGGCAGCAGATCGAGCAATGGCGCGCGCGCCACTGCCTGCAATACGATACGCAAAGCGGCAAGATCAAACCCCAGGCCGTCATCGAGACCATCTGGCGGCTGACCAACGGCGACGCCTACGTGACCTCCGATGTCGGTCAGCACCAGATGTTTGCCGCCCTTTACTATCCTTTCGACAAGCCAAGGCGGTGGATTAACTCAGGCGGCCTCGGCACGATGGGCTTCGGTTTGCCCGCCGCTCTCGGCGTGAAGATGGCGCTGCCGGAAGAGATGGTCGTTTGTGTGACCGGCGATGGCAGTATCCAGATGAATATTCAGGAGCTTTCCACCGCTTTACAGTATGAGCTGCCGGTGCTGGTGTTGAACCTGAACAACCGCTACCTCGGGATGGTGAAGCAGTGGCAGGATATGATCTATTCTGGTCGCCATTCACAATCTTATATGGAGTCCTTACCGGATTTCGTCCGGCTTGCGGAAGCCTACGGGCACGTAGGGATCCGCATCAGCGAACCGCAGGAGCTGGAGTCTAAGCTGGCCGAAGCGCTGGAGCAGGTGCGTAATCATCGTCTGGTCTTCGTTGATGTGACGGTGGACGGCAGCGAGCATGTGTATCCCATGCAGATCCGCGGCGGCGGCATGGATGAGATGTGGTTGAGCAAAACGGAGAGAACCTGATTATGCGCCGGATATTATCTGTCTTACTGGAAAACGAATCAGGCGCCTTATCACGCGTCATCGGTCTTTTCGCGCAGCGCGGCTATAACATTGAAAGCCTGACGGTCGCCCCCACCGACGATCCGACGCTTTCAAGAATGACTATCCAGACCGTGGGCGATGAGAAAGCCATCGAGCAAATTGAAAAACAGCTGCATAAGCTGGTGGATGTTCTGCGCGTCAGCGAACTGGGGCAGAATTCGCACGTTGAGCGTGAAATTATGCTGGTGAAAGTCCAGGCGAGCGGTTTTGGCCGTGAAGAGGTGAAGCGCAACACGGAGATTTTCCGCGGGCAAATCATCGATGTCACGCCGTCGCTGTATACCGTCCAGCTGGTAGGGACCAGCGATAAACTGGACGCTTTTCTGGCGTCCTTGCGCGATGTTGCGCGTATTGTCGAAGTGGCGCGCTCCGGTGTGGTCGGACTGTCGCGCGGCGACAAAATCATGCGCTGAGTTGCTGAAACTGACGTAAAAATAGCCCGACACAATCTGTCGGGTTATTTTTTTGCGAAATCGGTGGGAACTGGAGACAAAACCGGTTGCTGCGCTAACTATTCTGCGTTTAGATGTTATGAAAATGAATCCATAGCTGAAGAAAGGTTATGTTCTGTACTCATTACCCAAGGGGCAATTGTGAAACTGGATGAAATCGCCCGGCTGGCCGGTGTCTCGCGTACCACCGCTAGCTATGTGATTAACGGTAAAGCGAAACAGTACCGCGTCAGCGACAAAACGGTCGAAAAGGTGATGGCCGTCGTTCGTGAGCACAACTACCATCCGAATGCGGTCGCTGCCGGCTTGCGTGCAGGACGCACGCGTTCTATTGGCCTGGTGATTCCCGATCTGGAAAATACCAGCTATACCCGTATTGCTAACTATCTTGAGCGTCAGGCGCGCCAGCGCGGCTATCAGCTGCTGATTGCCTGTTCGGAAGATCAGCCTGATAACGAAATGCGCTGTATTGAGCATCTGTTACAGCGCCAGGTGGATGCGATTATCGTCTCGACGTCACTTCCGCCAGAGCATCCGTTCTATCAGCGCTGGGCCAACGATCCTTTCCCGATTGTCGCCCTTGACCGTGCGCTCGATCGCGAGCACTTCACCAGCGTTGTTGGCGCCGATCAGGATGATGCCGAAATGCTGGCCGCTGAACTGCGCAAATTCCCGGGGGAAAACGTTCTGTATCTTGGCGCGTTACCGGAGCTGTCGGTCAGTTTCCTGCGTGAACAGGGCTTCCGTACCGCGTGGAATGACGATCCGCGGGAAGTGCAGTATCTGTACGCCAACAGCTTTGAACGCGAAGCGGCAGGGCAGTTGTTTGAGAAATGGCTGGAAACACATCCCATGCCGCAGGCGCTGTTCACAACGTCATTTCCGCTGTTGCAGGGGGTGATGGACGTGACGCTGCGCCGGGAAGGGAAGCTGCCGTCCGAGCTGGCTATTGCGACCTTCGGCGACAATGAACTGCTCGATTTCCTGCAGTGCCCGGTACTGGCCGTGGCTCAGCGTCACCGCGATGTGGCTGAACGCGTGCTGGAAATTGTGCTCGCCAGCCTCGACGAACCGCGTAAGCCAAAACCGGGCTTAAGCCGTATCCGTCGTAATTTGTATCGCCGGGGAAGTTTGAATCGTCGCTGAGACGCCAGGCTATCGATCGCCTGCATTGGTGTGTGCTAAAAACCGGGAAATGGATGGCGTTACTCGCCAGACGAAAGTTGTCTGGCGATAATCCGTACTAATTACCATAAAAAAGTAAATTTGGATCGCTTTCAGACAAATCCCTAAACTTCTTTACGCATTATTTTGTTTTGTTCTGGCGTTGCCGCTTTTCGGCACCCGTTAGCGATAAAAAAAGTGAAATCAGTCTTTATTTGTATTATTTTGTTACATTCGTTAAGTTAATCGCTGAATTAACACTCATTTTACAGCCCATCACACGGTCATCTCCCCGCACCCCGCGGCAAGAGTGCTTCTCTGACGATAACAGGCACTGTTAACGGGCACCATAATCGCCTAAAATGCCGCTCGCGTCGCAAACTGACACTTTATATTTTCCCGCCGAAGATATTTTGTTGCTTTTAACTGTTACGAATTTGTTGGTTGTTTTCTTACACGTATTCATAGCGTTAATTTGCCTCGTTTGTTGATGATTATTTCATCAGGCCGGATATCGGCTGCAAATAATGGGTTTTTGAGCTTCGTTGGTATTCGTGCTGGCTTGACAAGCTTTTCCTCCGCTCCGTAAACTCCTTCTGGTGGGAATTTGTGGGTTAAAGTGGCGAAAAGGGGTGAGGCTGGCATGTTCCGTGGGGCAACGTTAGTCAATCTCGACAGCAAAGGCCGTCTGGCCGTACCGACGCGTTACCGCGACGGGCTGATCGAGGACGCTTCCGGTCAACTGGTTTGTACCATTGACATTCATCACCCGTGCCTGCTGCTTTACCCCTTGCCTGAATGGGAAATCATCGAGCAAAAATTGTCGCGTTTATCGAGCATGAATCCCGTTGAGCGGCGCGTGCAGCGTCTGCTTTTGGGTCATGCCAGCGAATGTCAGATGGATAATGCCGGGCGTCTGCTGATCGCGCCGGTGTTACGGCAGCATGCCGGGCTGACAAAAGAAGTGATGCTGGTCGGACAGTTCAATAAGTTTGAACTGTGGGATGAAACGACCTGGTATCAACGGGTCAAGGAAGATATCGACGCTGAACAGTCGTCTACCGACGCGTTGTCGGAGCGTCTGCAGGATTTGTCTCTATAACAACATGATGGAAAATTTTAAACATACTACGGTACTTCTGGATGAAGCGGTTAACGGCCTGAATATTCGTCCGGATGGTATCTACATTGATGGGACCTTTGGTCGCGGCGGTCACTCGCGCCTGATCCTTTCCCAACTGGGAGCGGAAGGACGCCTGCTGGCTATCGATCGCGATCCGCAGGCTATCGCCGTGGCGAAAACCATTGATGACCCTCGCTTTTCCATCGTACATGGACCTTTCTCAGCGCTGGCTGATTATGTCAGTGAGCGCGGACTAACTGGCCAGATCGACGGTATTCTTCTCGATCTTGGCGTCTCTTCACCTCAGCTTGACGACGCAGAGCGTGGCTTCTCGTTTATGCGCGATGGCCCGCTGGATATGCGTATGGACCCCACACGCGGCCAGTCTGCCGCCGAGTGGCTGCAGACGGCGGACGAAGCGGATATCGCCTGGGTGATTAAAACCTTCGGCGAAGAGCGCTTTGGCAAGCGCATCGCGCGCGCCATCGTCGAGCGTAACCGTATCGAGCCGATGACCCGCACGAAAGAGCTGGCGGAGGTGGTGACGGCGGCGACGCCGGTGAAGGACAAATTCAAACATCCCGCGACCCGTACCTTCCAGGCGGTGCGCATCTGGGTGAACAGTGAACTGGAGGAGATAGAGCAGGCGCTAAAAAGCTCGCTCAGCGTGCTGGCCCCGGGCGGGCGGCTTTCTGTTATCAGTTTCCACTCGCTGGAAGACCGTATTGTGAAGCGCTTTATGCGTGAGCAAAGCCGCGGTCCGCAGGTTCCGGCCGGGTTACCGATGACCGAGGCGCAGCTCAAAAAACTGGGCGGCCGCGAGTTGCGGGCACTAGGCAAGTTGATGCCGGGCGAAGAAGAGGTGGCAGAGAATCCACGGGCCCGTAGTTCAGTTCTGCGCATTGCAGAGAGGACGAACGCATGATCGGCAGAGTGACAGAAGCCTTAAGCAAAGTTAAAGGATCGTTAGGAAGCAACGAGCGCCATGCCTTGCCTGGCGTCATCGGGGACGATCTTCTGCGGTTTGGGAAACTGCCACTCTGTCTGTTCATTTGCATCATCATTACGGCGATTACCGTGGTGACGACGGCACACCATACCCGTCTGTTAACCGCGCAGCGTGAGCAACTGGTTCTGGAACGTGACGCGCTGGATATTGAATGGCGAAACCTGATCCTCGAAGAGAACGCGCTCGGCGATCATAGTCGGGTTGAGCGGATCGCGACCGAGAAGTTGCAGATGCAACACGTCGATCCATCACAAGAAAATATCGTTGTACAAAAATAAGGATTATTGCGACGCATGAAAGCAGCGCCGAAAACGCTAAAACCAAAACGTCAGGAAGAACAGGCCAGCTTTATTAGCTGGCGTTTTGCGTTGCTGTGCGGGTGCATTTTAATCGCGCTGGGTTTCCTGCTGGGCCGCGTGGCCTGGCTACAGGTGATCAGCCCGGACATGCTGGTCCGTCAGGGTGATATGCGTTCTTTACGCGTGCAGGAGGTCTCCACCGCCCGCGGAATGATTACTGACCGCTCCGGCCGCCCGCTGGCGGTGAGTGTGCCGGTGAAGGCTATCTGGGCAGACCCGAAAGAGCTGCACGATGCCGGCGGCGTCACCCTCGATAAGCGCTGGAAGGCGTTGGCCGATGCGTTAAACATGCCGCTGGATCAGCTGGCATCGCGCATCAACACCAACCCGAGAATGCGTTTTATCTATCTGGCGCGTCAGGTTAATCCTGATATGGCGGATTACATCAAGAAGCTGAAGCTGCCAGGGATTCACATGCGCGAAGAGTCGCGCCGTTACTACCCGTCAGGTGAAGTTACCGCTCACCTTATTGGTTTCACCAACGTCGATAGCCAGGGTATTGAAGGCGTCGAGAAGAGCTTTGATAAATGGCTGACCGGTCAACCCGGCGAACGTATTGTGCGTAAAGACCGCTACGGCCGCGTTATTGAAGATATCTCCTCCACCGACAGCCAGGCCGCGCACAATCTGGCGTTGAGTATCGATGAACGTCTGCAGGCGTTGGTTTATCGCGAACTGAATAATGCCGTGGCGTTTAACAAAGCGGAGTCGGGAAGTGCGGTTCTGGTCGATGTCAGCACTGGCGAAGTGCTGGCGATGGCGAACAGTCCCTCTTATAACCCGAATAATTTCTCCGGTACGGCGAAAGATATCATGCGTAACCGTGCCATCACCGACGTGTTTGAACCGGGTTCGACGGTCAAGCCGATGGTGGTGATGACGGCGCTGCAGCGCGGCATTGTGAACGAAAATACCGTACTGAATACCATTCCTTACCGAATTAACGGCCACGAGATCAAAGACGTGGCGCGCTATAGCGAATTGACCCTGACCGGGGTGCTACAGAAGTCGAGTAACGTCGGTGTTTCCAAACTGGCGTTAGCGATGCCGTCCTCAGCGTTAGTAGATACTTACTCACGTTTTGGACTCGGAAAAGCGACCAATTTGGGGTTGGTCGGAGAACGCAGTGGCTTATATCCTCAAAAACAACGGTGGTCTGACATAGAGAGGGCCACCTTTTCTTTCGGCTACGGGCTAATGGTAACGCCGTTACAGTTAGCGCGAGTCTATGCAACGATCGGCAGCTATGGCATCTATCGCCCGCTGTCGATTACCAAAGTTGATCCACCGGTTCCCGGTGAGCGCGTGTTCCCGGAACCTCTCGTTCGTACCGTCGTGCATATGATGGAAAGCGTGGCGCTGCCCGGCGGCGGCGGCGTGAAGGCGGCCATTAAGGGCTACCGCATCGCGATTAAAACCGGTACGGCGAAGAAAGTGGGGCCAGATGGCCGCTACATCAACAAATATATTGCTTACACCGCAGGCGTTGCGCCCGCCAGCCACCCGCGTTTTGCGCTGGTGGTGGTGATCAACGACCCGCAGGCGGGTAAATACTACGGCGGCGCCGTTTCCGCGCCGGTCTTCGGTGCCATCATGGGCGGCGTACTGCGCACCATGAACATCGAGCCGGATGCGTTGGCAACGGGCGAAAAAAGTGAATTTGTGATTAATCAAGGCGAGGGAACAGGTGGCAGATCGTAATTTGCGCGACCTTCTCGCTCCGTGGGTGCCAAATGCGCCGGAGCGAATTCTGCGAGAGATGACGCTGGACAGCCGGGTGGCTGCTTCCGGCGATCTCTTTGTCGCGGTATTAGGTCATCAGGCGGACGGGCGTCGTTATATCCCGCAGGCGATAGCGCAAGGTGTTGCTGCCATTATTGCAGAGGCCAAAGATGAGGCTGCTGACGGCGAAATCTGTGAAATGCACGGCGTGCCGGTCATCTATCTCAGCCAGCTCAACGAGCGCTTATCCGCGTTGGCCGGGCGTTTTTACCATCAGCCTTCAGAGCAACTGCGCCTGATTGGCGTCACCGGCACCAACGGTAAAACCACCACCACCCAGCTGCTGGCGCAGTGGGCCAACCTGCTCGGCGAAACCAGTGCGGTGATGGGCACGGTCGGCAACGGTCTGCTGGACAAAGTTATTCCGACGGAAAACACCACCGGTTCTGCGGTCGATGTTCAGCACGTGCTTTCAGGCCTCGCAGGGCAGGGCGCTACCTTTGCGGCCATGGAAGTCTCTTCCCACGGTCTGGTTCAGCACCGCGTGGCGGCGCTGCAGTTTGCCGCCTCGGTCTTTACTAACCTGAGCCGCGATCACCTGGATTATCACGGTGATATGGAACATTACGAAGCGGCAAAATGGCTGCTTTATTCCACTCATCATTGCGGACAGGCTATCGTCAACGCCGATGATGAAGTGGGTCGCCGCTGGCTGGAGAAGCTGCCGGACGCGGTTGCCGTATCGATGGAAGATCGCATCAACCCGAACTGTCACGGCCGCTGGTTGAAGGCAACGGCGGTGAACTACCACGATAGCGGCGCCACCATCCAGTTTGATTCCAGCTGGGGCAAGGGCGAAGTTGAAAGCCGTCTGATGGGCGCTTTTAACGTCAGCAACCTGCTGCTGGCGCTGGCCACGCTGCTGGCGCTGGGCTATCCGCTGGCTGAGTTGCTGAAAACCGCGGCTCGTCTGCAGCCGGTCTGCGGCCGAATGGAAGTGTTCAGCGCGCCGGGCAAACCGACCGTGGTGGTGGATTATGCCCATACCCCGGATGCGCTGGAAAAAGCGCTGCAGGCGGCGCGCCTGCACTGTAACGGCAAGCTGTGGTGCGTCTTCGGCTGCGGCGGCGATCGCGATAAAGGCAAACGTCCGCTGATGGGCGCTATCGCTGAAGAGTTCGCCGATATTGTGGTGGTGACCGATGACAACCCGCGTACCGAAGAGCCGCGCGCCATTATCAACGACATCCTCGCGGGCATGCTTGACGCCGGACACGCGAAGGTGAAAGAAGGTCGGGCTGAAGCGGTGACCAACGCCGTGATGCAGGCCGCGGAAGGCGATGTCGTGCTGGTCGCTGGCAAAGGTCATGAGGATTACCAGATTGTTGGCAATCGTCGTCTTGACTACTCCGATCGCGTGACCGTAGCCCGTCTGCTGGGAGCGGTAGCATGATTCGCTTGATGCTAAGCCAGCTCGCCGACGTGACGCGCGGCGAACTGCACGGTCGCGATCTGGCCATTGATGAGGTCACGTCGGACACCCGTAAGATCACGGCAGGCTGCCTGTTCGTTGCTTTAAAGGGCGAACGTTTTGATGCGCACGATTTTGCGCAGCAGGCGAAACAAGCCGGCGCTGGCGCGCTGCTGGTCAGCCGTCAGCTGGCGTGTGATTTACCGCAGGTGGTGGTGAAAGATACCCGCCTGGCCTTTGGCGAACTGGCGGCGTGGGTTCGCCAGCAGGTGCCGGCTCGCGTGGTGGCGCTGACCGGATCTTCCGGAAAAACGTCGGTGAAAGAGATGACGGCGGCGATCCTGAGCCAGTGCGGAAATACGCTGTATACCGCCGGTAACCTGAATAACGATATTGGCGTACCGATGACGCTGTTGCGTCTGACCAAAGAGCATCGCTATGCCGTCATTGAGTTAGGGGCCAATCATCAGGGCGAAATCGCCTGGACCGTCAGCCTGACGCGCCCGGAAGCCGCCCTGGTCAACAATCTGGCCGCCGCTCACCTTGAAGGTTTTGGTTCGCTGGCGGGCGTGGCGAAAGCGAAAGGCGAAATCTTTACCGGTCTGCCGGAAAACGGCATTGCCATCCTGAATGCTGACAATAACGACTGGCTGAACTGGCAAAGCGTCATCGGCGCGCGCAAGGTATGGCGTTTCTCGCCGAATGCGGCCAACAGCGATTTTACGGCTACCCAGATTCATATCACCAGCCACGGGACAGAATTTACGCTGCAAACCCCGCAGGGGAGCGTGGATGTGCTGCTGCCGCTGCCGGGGCGCCACAATATCGCCAATGCGCTGGCTGCTGCCTCGCTGGCGATGGCGGTGGGTGCCGACTTAAATGCGGTGAAGGCCGGTCTGGCACAGTTGCAAGCGGTACCGGGACGTCTGTTCCCTATCACGCTCGCGGAAAATCAGCTGCTGCTTGATGATTCCTACAATGCCAACGTCGGTTCAATGACCGCCGCGGTGCAGGTGCTGTCCGAGATGCCGGGCTACCGGGTGCTGGTCGTCGGCGATATGGCCGAGCTGGGTACCGAAAGCGAAGCGTGCCATCGCCAGGTGGGCGAGGCGGCAAAAGCGGCAGGGCTTGACCGCGTACTTAGCACCGGCGTGCTGAGCGCAGAGATTAGCCGCGCCAGCGGCGTGGGCGAGCATCTCAGCGATAAAGCGTCGCTGGTGGCTCGGCTGCGTGAGCTGACGGCGGAACATAAGATCATCACCATTTTAGTGAAGGGTTCACGTAGTGCCGCCATGGAAGAGGTAGTACGCGCATTACAGGAGAATGGAACATGTTAGTATGGCTGGCCGAACATCTGGTCAAATATTATTCCGGCTTTAACGTCTTTTCTTATCTGACGTTTCGCGCCATCGTCAGCCTGCTGACCGCGCTGTTCATCTCTTTGTGGATGGGCCCGCGCATGATAGCCCGTCTGCAAAAACTCTCTTTCGGCCAGGTCGTACGTAACGATGGTCCGGAATCACACTTCAGCAAACGCGGTACGCCGACCATGGGCGGGATCATGATCCTGACCGCTATTGTGGTCTCAGTCCTGCTGTGGGCTTACCCGTCCAACCCGTACGTATGGTGTGTTCTGACCGTACTGATCGGCTACGGCATCATCGGTTTCGTCGATGACTACCGCAAGGTGGTGCGTAAAGACACCAAAGGGTTGATCGCCCGCTGGAAGTACTTCTGGATGTCGGTGATTGCGCTGGGCGTGGCGTTCGCGCTGTATATGGCCGGTAAAGATACGCCAGCGACCGAGCTGGTTGTGCCGTTCTTTAAAGACATCATGCCGCAACTGGGGCTGTTGTACATTCTGCTGGCTTACTTCGTGATTGTCGGGACCGGCAATGCGGTCAACCTGACCGATGGTCTTGATGGCCTGGCGATTATGCCGACCGTGTTTGTGGCGGCGGGCTTCGCGCTGGTGGCATGGGCAACGGGCAACATGAACTTTGCCAACTATCTGCATATCCCTTATCTGCGCCACGCCGGGGAACTGGTTATCGTCTGTACGGCGATCGTCGGCGCGGGTCTTGGCTTTTTGTGGTTCAACACCTATCCGGCGCAGGTCTTTATGGGCGATGTCGGTTCCCTGGCCCTCGGCGGCGCGCTGGGCATCATTGCCGTGCTGCTGCGGCAGGAGTTCCTGCTGGTGATTATGGGTGGCGTATTCGTGGTGGAGACTCTGTCGGTTATTTTGCAGGTCGGTTCCTTCAAGCTGCGCGGTCAGCGCATCTTCCGTATGGCGCCGATTCACCACCACTATGAACTGAAGGGCTGGCCGGAGCCGCGCGTTATCGTGCGCTTCTGGATTATTTCGCTGATGCTGGTGCTGATTGGCCTGGCGACGCTGAAGGTACGTTAATCATGGCAGATTATCAGGGTAAAAAAGTCGTCATTATTGGCCTGGGGATGACCGGGCTGTCTTGCGTGGACTTTTTCATGGCGCGCGGCGTGACGCCGCGGGTGATGGATACCCGCGTCGCGCCTTCCGGGCTGGATAAGCTGCCGGAAGAGGTAGAACGCTACGTGGGGGGCCTGAATGAAGACTGGCTGCTGGCAGCGGATCTGATAGTGGCAAGCCCTGGTATCGCGCTGGCGCATCCTGCGCTGAGCGCGGCGGCGGATGCGGGCGTCGAAATCGTCGGTGACATTGAGCTGTTCTGTCGCGAAGCGCAGGCGCCGATTATCGCGATTACCGGCTCAAACGGGAAAAGCACCGTGACAACGCTGGTGGGCGAGATGGCGAAAGCGGCCGGCATGAATGTTGGCGTCGGCGGCAATATCGGCCTGCCGGCCCTGATGCTGCTCGATGCCGACCGCGAACTGTACGTTCTGGAACTCTCCAGCTTCCAGCTGGAAACCACCTCCAGTCTGCGGGCGGTTGCCGCGACGATCCTCAACGTGACCGAAGATCATATGGACCGCTACCCGCTGGGTCTGCAACAGTATCGTGCGGCCAAGCTGCGGGTGTATGAAAACGCGAAGAACTGCATCGTGAATGCCGACGACGGCTTGACGATGCCGGTGCGCGGCGCCGATGAGCGCTGCATCAGCTTCGGCGTTGATGTCGGCGACTATCATCTTAACCGCCAGCAGGGAGAAACCTGGCTGCGGGTGAAAGGTGAGAAGATCCTGAACGTCAAAGAGATGCACATCACCGGGCAACACAACTACAGCAATGCGCTGGCGGCATTGGCGCTGGCTGATGCTGCCGGACTGCCGCGGGCCAGCAGTCTCAAGGCGCTGACCACCTTTACCGGTCTGACGCATCGCTTCCAGCTGGTGCTGGAGCATAACGGCGTGCGCTGGATCAACGATTCCAAAGCCACCAACGTCGGCAGTACCGAGGCGGCGCTGAACGGACTGCATCTGGACGGCACTCTGTACCTGCTGCTGGGCGGCGATGGCAAATCCGCTGATTTCACGCCGCTGAAGCGTTATCTGGCGGGCGACAATATTCGCCTGTACTGCTTTGGTCGCGATGGCGATCAGCTGGCGGCACTGCGCCCGGAAGTGGCGACGCAAACCGGGACGATGGAAGAGGCGATGCGTCAGATTGCCCCGCTGCTGAAGTCGGGCGATATGGTGCTGTTATCGCCAGCTTGCGCCAGCCTCGATCAGTTTAAGAGTTTCGAACAACGGGGCGATGTCTTTGCCCGCCTGGCGAAGGAGTTAGGTTGATGCGTTTATCCCTCCCGCGCCTGAAAATGCCTCAGTGGAGACTGCCGCGCCTGCCGGGGATGTTTATCTTCGCCTGGCTGTTTGCGGCGCTGAAAGGCTGGGTGATGGGCTCGCGGCAGAAAGATAACGATAGCCTGGTCATGTATGACCGGATGCTGCTGTGGCTGACGTTTGGTCTGGCCGCCGTGGGTTTCATTATGGTGACCTCGGCTTCCATGCCGGTAGGGCAGCGGCTGGCCAACGATCCTTTTCTGTTCGCTAAGCGCGACGGGTTATACATTCTTCTGGCGCTGGGTCTGGCTCTGGTGACGCTGCGCCTGCCGATGGAGTTCTGGCAGCGGCACAGTACGGCGATGTTGATTGCTTCGATAGTCATGTTGCTGATCGTTCTGGTCGTCGGTAGCTCGGTAAACGGGGCATCGCGCTGGATTGCATTAGGTCCGCTGCGTATTCAGCCTGCGGAATTTACCAAGCTGTCGCTGTTCTGCTACATCGCCAACTATCTGGTGCGTAAAGGCGATGAGGTGCGCAATAACCTGCGCGGCTTCTTAAAGCCGATGGGCGTGATTTTCGTGCTGGCGATTCTGCTGCTGGCGCAGCCGGACCTCGGTACGGTCGTGGTGCTGTTCGTTACCACTCTGGCGATGCTGTTTCTCGGCGGCGCTAAGCTGTGGCAGTTCATCGCCATTATCGGCATGGGGATCTCGGCGGTGGTGCTGCTGATCCTTGCCGAACCGTATCGTATTCGCCGCGTCACTTCTTTCTGGAACCCGTGGGAAGACCCGTTTGGCAGCGGTTACCAGCTGACTCAGTCGCTGATGGCTTTCGGCCGCGGCGAAATGTGGGGGCAGGGCTTAGGCAACTCGGTACAGAAGCTGGAGTATTTACCGGAAGCGCATACCGATTTCATCTTCGCCATTATCGGCGAAGAACTCGGTTATATCGGTGTGGTACTGGCCCTATTAATGGTATTCTTCGTCGCTTTTCGCGCCATGTCGATTGGGCGTAAGGCGCTGGAGATTGATCATCGCTTTTCCGGCTTCCTGGCCTGCGCCATTGGAATCTGGTTTAGCTTCCAGGCGCTGGTTAA
Organism: Raoultella sp. T31; assembly: GCF_002806725.1. Classification (NCBI taxonomy): domain Bacteria; kingdom Pseudomonadati; phylum Pseudomonadota; class Gammaproteobacteria; order Enterobacterales; family Enterobacteriaceae; genus Klebsiella; species Raoultella sp. T31. The sequence goes on along the minus strand of NZ_PIBO01000002.1, from coordinate 119,347 downwards.
CGTCGGGGCCGCGGCAGGCATGCTGCCGACGAAAGGCCTGACGCTGCCGCTTATCAGTTACGGCGGTTCCAGTTTGCTGATTATGTCGACAGCCATCATGTTGCTGTTGCGAATTGATTATGAAACGCGTCTGGAAAAAGCCCAGGCGTTTACACGGGGTGTTCGATGAGCGGTCAGGAAAAGCGGTTAATGGTGATGGCGGGCGGTACCGGTGGACATGTGTTCCCTGGGCTGGCGGTCGCGCACCATTTAATGGACCAGGGCTGGCAGGTTCGCTGGCTCGGCACCGCCGATCGTATGGAAGCGGATTTAGTGCCGAAACACGGCATTGAGATTGATTTTATCCGTATATCCGGCCTGCGCGGCAAAGGGCTGAAAGCGCTGCTGTTCGCGCCGGTACGTATCTTCAACGCCTGGCGTCAGGCGCGGGAGGTCATGAAGCGTTTCCAGCCGGACGTGGTGCTGGGGATGGGCGGTTACGTTTCCGGCCCTGGCGGCCTGGCGGCCTGGTCGCTGGGTATCCCGGTGGTGCTGCATGAGCAAAACGGCATTGCTGGCCTGACAAACAAATGGCTGGCAAAGATCGCGAAGAGGGTGTTGCAGGCGTTCCCAGGTGCGTTTCCGCATGCTGATGTGGTGGGCAACCCGGTGCGTACCGATGTGCTGGCGCTGCCGTTACCGGAACAGCGCCTGGTCGGGCGCCAGGGGGCGATCCGTGTGCTGGTAGTGGGCGGCTCGCAGGGGGCCCGCGTCCTGAACCAGACGATGCCACAGGTGGCGGGGAAACTGGGTTCGGCGGTCACTATCTGGCATCAAAGCGGGAAAGGCGGCCAGCAGACGGTGCAGCAGGCCTATGCGGATGCCGGGCAGCCACAGCATAAAGTGACTGAGTTTATTGATGACATGGCGGCGGCGTATGCCTGGGCCGATGTTGTTGTGTGTCGTTCCGGTGCGCTGACGGTGAGTGAAATTGCCGCAGCAGGTTTACCGGCGTTATTTGTGCCGTTTCAGCACAAGGATCGTCAGCAGTACTGGAATGCCCTGCCGCTGGAGAAAGCGGGCGCGGCGAAAATTCTCGAACAGCCTCAGTTCACCGTCGATGCCGTTGTGCAGACGCTGGCTGGCTGGGATCGGGAAACGCTGCTGGATATGGCGGAACGAGCGCGTAGAGCCTCGATTCCGGATGCTACCGAACGGGTAGCGGAAGAAGTGAGCGCTGTAGCACTGGCGCGCTAATCGCGGTGAATCCCACCGCCCGTATAAAGAAGTTGATGGCGTAAAGAATGAATACACAAGATCTGGCGAAACTGCGTTCCATAGTGCCCGAGATGCGTCGCGTCCGGCATATTCACTTTGTTGGCATCGGTGGTGCCGGTATGGGCGGTATTGCCGAAGTTCTGGCTAATGAAGGCTACCAGATTAGCGGTTCCGACCTGGCGCCGAATCCGGTTACGCAACAACTGTCGCAACTTGGCGCCACGATCTATTTCAATCATCGCCCGGAAAACGTTCGCGATGCGAGCGTGGTTGTCGTTTCCAGCGCAATCTCTGCGGAAAACCCGGAGATTGTTGCCGCGCATGAAGCGCGTATTCCGGTCATTCGCCGCGCGGAAATGCTGGCGGAGCTGATGCGTTTTCGTCATGGCATTGCGATTGCCGGCACCCACGGCAAAACCACGACCACGGCGATGGTCTCCAGTATTTATGCGGAAGCCGGTCTTGATCCCACTTTCGTCAACGGTGGGCTGGTTAAAGCGGCAGGCGTTCACGCCCGCCTCGGCCATAGCCGCTATCTGATTGCGGAAGCCGATGAGAGCGATGCGTCGTTCCTGCATCTGCAGCCGATGGTCGCGATTGTGACCAATATTGAAGCCGATCACATGGATACCTATCATGGCGACTTCGAAAACCTGAAGCAGACGTTTATTAACTTCCTGCACAACCTGCCGTTCTACGGACGTGCGGTGATGTGCGTGGATGACCCGGTGATTCGTGAACTGCTGCCGCGCGTGGGCCGTCAGATAACTACCTACGGTTTTAGCGAAGATGCTGACGTGCGCGTTGAGGATTATCGTCAGGTCGGCGCCCAGGGCCACTTCCGTCTGATTCGTCAGGATAAAGAGGTGCTGCAGGTGACCCTGAATGCGCCCGGTCGTCATAATGCGCTGAACGCGGCGGCGGCGGTTGCGGTCGCGACGGAAGAGGGAATTGAGGACAGCGCGATCCTGCGGGCGCTGGAAAGTTTTCAGGGAACCGGCCGTCGCTTTGATTTTCTCGGTGAATATCCGCTGGCTGAGGTCAATGGCAAAAGCGGCAGCGCGATGCTGATCGATGACTATGGCCATCATCCGACAGAAGTCGATGCCACTATTAAAGCAGCACGCGCCGGCTGGCCGGATAAAAATCTGGTGATGTTGTTCCAGCCGCACCGTTTTACGCGTACGCGCGATCTGTATGACGATTTCGCTAACGTACTGACTCAGGTTGATGCGCTGCTGATGCTGGACGTCTATTCCGCCGGTGAAGCGCCGATTCCTGGCGCCGACAGCCGTTCGCTGTGCCGTACGATTCGTGGTCGTGGCAAGGTGGATCCGATTCTGCTTTCCGATCCGGCGCAGGCCGCTCAGATGCTGGCATCGGTGCTGACCGGCAATGACCTGATTCTGGTGCAGGGCGCGGGCAACATCGGAAAAATCGCCCGTCACCTGGCTGAAATCAAGCTCGTGCCGCAAAAAGCGGAGGGGGAGCGCCATGGCTGATAAAATCGCGGTTCTTTTCGGTGGTACCTCTGCTGAGCGCGAAGTGTCGCTCAATTCAGGGGCTGCGGTACTGGCAGGCCTGCGTGAAGCTGGTGTGGATGCGCACCCTGTCGATCCGCGCGACGTAGATGTTACCCGGCTGAAAGCGCAGGGCTTTAAGAAAGCGTTTATTGCGTTGCATGGTCGCGGTGGGGAAGATGGAACGTTGCAGGGGCTGCTGGAGCTGATTCAGTTGCCCTACACCGGCAGCGGCGTGATGGCGTCGGCGATTTCCATGGACAAAGTTCGCAGCAAATTGTTGTGGCAGGGCGCGGGTTTACCGGTCGCGCCATGGGTGGCGCTGACGCGGGCACAGTTCAATGCTGGCCTGTCTGCTGAGGTTGAACAGCAGATTGCCGCACTGGGTCTGCCATTGATTGTTAAACCGGCTTGCGAAGGTTCGAGCGTCGGGATGTCGAAAGTCAGCGAAAGTTGTGCATTACATGATGCATTGACGCTGGCTTTTCAGCATGATGAAGATGTTCTGATTGAGAAATGGCTTAGTGGGCCTGAATTCACCGTCGCTATCGTCGGTGAAGAAATTTTACCGTCAATTCGTATCCAGGTGGCTGGAACCTTCTATGATTATGAGGCGAAGTATCTCTCTGATGAGACGCAATATTTCTGCCCTGGTTGTGAAGATCCCGCCCGTGAGTCAGAAATTCAGGCCCTGGTAGTTAAAGCCTGGAATGTTCTCGGCTGTAAAGGCTGGGGACGTATTGACGTGATGCTGGACAGCGATGGCCAGTTTTATTTGCTGGAAGCCAATACTTCCCCTGGCATGACCAGCCACAGCCTGGTGCCGATGGCGGCGCGTCAGGCGGGGATGAGCTTCTCGCAGCTTGTTGTTCGAATTCTGGACCTGGCGGGGTGATATGTCGCAGGCTGCGCTGAATACGCGGAACCACGAAGAAGAGGAAGCCTCTTCTTCGCGTCGCAGTAATGGAACTCGTCTGGCCGGGATTGTCTTCCTGCTGACGGTGCTATGTACCGTGTTGGTCAGCGGGTGGATGGTTCTGGGCTGGATGGAGGATGCACAGCGCTTACCTCTGTCCAGGATGGTGGTAACCGGCGAGCGTCACTACACGCGCAACGATGATATCCGCCAGGCGATTCTGGCGCTGGGTTCGCCGGGGACCTTTATGACTCAGGATGTCAACATCATCCAGAGTCAGATTGAGCGTCTGCCGTGGATTAAGCAGGCGAGCGTCAGAAAGCAGTGGCCGGACGAATTGAAGATTCATCTGGTTGAATATGTGCCGATTGCGCGTTGGAATGATCAACATATGGTCGATGTAGAAGGGAATTCCTTCAGCGTCCCGGCGGATCGCACCAATAAGCAGAATTTACCGATGTTGTATGGCCCGGAAGGCAGTGAGAACGAAGTGTTGCAGGGGTATCGCGACATGGGGCAGGTGCTGGCAAAGGATAAGTTCACGTTGAAAGTGGCGGCGATGACCGCACGTCGCTCCTGGCAGTTGACGCTGAATAACGATATTAAGCTCAACCTTGGCCGAGGCGATACCATGAAACGGCTTCAGCGCTTTATGGAACTCTACCCGGTTCTACAGCAGCAAGCGCAGACCGACGGCAAACGGATTAGCTACGTTGATTTGCGTTATGACTCTGGCGCGGCGGTAGGCTGGGTACCTGCTCCCGCAGAGGAAACTAATCAACAACAGAATCAGGCACAGGCAGAACAACAATGATCAAGGCGACGGACAGAAAACTGGTAGTTGGACTGGAGATTGGCACCGCGAAGGTTGCCGCTTTAGTAGGGGAAGTTCTGCCCGACGGCGTGGTCAATATCATTGGCGTGGGCAGCTGCCCATCGCGTGGTATGGATAAAGGCGGGGTTAACGACCTGGAATCCGTGGTGAAATGCGTTCAGCGCGCCATTGATCAGGCCGAACTGATGGCGGATTGCCAGATTTCGTCAGTGTATCTGGCGCTTTCAGGTAAACATATTAGCTGTCAAAATGAAATTGGCATGGTGCCGATTTCAGAAGAAGAAGTCACGCTGGACGACGTTGAGAACGTGGTGCATACCGCGAAATCGGTCCGCGTGCGCGATGAGCATCGTGTCCTGCACGTTATCCCGCAGGAATATGCAATCGACTACCAGGAAGGGATCAAAAACCCGGTGGGCCTGTCCGGCGTACGTATGCAGGCAAAAGTCCATCTGATTACCTGCCATAACGATATGGCGAAAAATATTGTTAAAGCGGTGGAACGTTGCGGTCTGAAAGTGGACCAACTCATTTTTGCCGGTTTAGCGGCCAGTTATTCCGTGTTGACGGAAGATGAACGTGAGCTGGGTGTCTGCGTTGTGGACATCGGCGGTGGTACAATGGATATCGCCGTCTATACCGGCGGTGCGCTGCGTCATACCAAAGTGATCCCCTATGCGGGCAACGTGGTCACCAGCGACATCGCCTACGCTTTCGGAACGCCGCCGAGCGATGCCGAAGCGATTAAAGTTCGCCATGGTTGCGCGCTGGGTTCCATTGTCGGTAAAGACGAGAACGTCGAAGTACCGAGCGTCGGCGGGCGTCCGCCGCGTAGTCTGCAGCGCCAGACGCTGGCAGAGGTGATTGAGCCGCGTTATACCGAGCTGCTCAACCTGGTGAATGAAGAGATCCTGCAACTGCAAGAGCAGCTGCGCCAGCAAGGGGTGAAGCACCATCTGGCGGCAGGGATTGTTTTAACGGGCGGCGCCGCGCAAATTGAAGGTCTTGCCGCCTGTGCTCAGCGCGTGTTCCATACGCAGGTTCGTATTGGCGCGCCGCTGAATATTACCGGTTTAACGGATTATGCCCAGGAGCCGTATTATTCGACGGCGGTTGGGTTGCTGCACTACGGGAAGGAATCTCATCTCAGTGGTGAAGCAGAAGTGGAAAAACGCGTAACTGCATCAGTTGGCTCGTGGATTAAGCGACTTAATAGCTGGCTGCGAAAAGAGTTTTAATTTTTTAAGTGGACGCAGAAAATTAGCGTTCTCAGGCGACAGGCACAAAACGGAGAGAAACTATGTTTGAACCTATGGAACTGACCAACGACGCGGTGATTAAAGTCATCGGCGTCGGTGGCGGCGGTGGCAATGCCGTCGAACACATGGTACGCGAGCGTATCGAAGGTGTGGAATTCTTTGCGGTGAACACCGACGCGCAGGCGCTGCGTAAAACGGCTGTTGGCCAGACAATTCAGATCGGTAGCGGGATTACCAAAGGTCTGGGTGCCGGTGCAAACCCGGAAGTCGGTCGCAATGCGGCTGATGAAGACCGTGAAGCGCTGCGTGCTGCTCTTGATGGCGCAGACATGGTGTTTATTGCCGCAGGTATGGGTGGCGGTACCGGTACCGGCGCCGCGCCAGTCGTCGCTGAAGTAGCGAAAGATCTGGGCATCCTGACCGTGGCGGTGGTCACTAAGCCGTTTAATTTTGAAGGCAAGAAGCGCATGGCGTTCGCCGAGCAGGGGATCACTGAGCTGTCCAAGCACGTGGACTCGCTGATCACTATTCCGAACGATAAGCTGCTGAAAGTTCTCGGCCGCGGCATCTCTCTGCTGGATGCTTTCGGCGCAGCAAACGATGTGCTGAAAGGCGCAGTACAGGGTATCGCCGAACTGATTACCCGTCCGGGTCTGATGAACGTCGACTTTGCGGATGTGCGTACCGTGATGTCCGAAATGGGCTATGCGATGATGGGCTCCGGCGTAGCGAGCGGTGAAGACCGTGCGGAAGAAGCGGCTGAAATGGCCATCTCTTCTCCGCTGCTGGAAGATATCGATCTGTCCGGCGCGCGCGGCGTTCTGGTCAACATTACGGCTGGCTTCGATCTGCGTCTGGATGAGTTCGAAACCGTCGGTAACACTATCCGTGCTTTCGCTTCGGATAATGCGACCGTGGTTATCGGTACGTCCCTTGACCCGGATATGAACGACGAACTGCGTGTGACCGTTGTGGCCACCGGTATCGGTATGGACAAGCGTCCGGAAATTACCCTGGTGACCAACAAACAGGTTCAGCAGCCGGTTATGGATCGCTACCAGCAGCACGGTATGGCTCCGTTAACGCAAGAGCAGAAACCGGTTGCGAAAGTGGTGAACGACAACACGCCGCAAACTGCGAAAGAGCCGGATTATCTGGATATCCCAGCGTTCCTGCGTAAGCAAGCCGATTAAGAATTGGCTGGAAGTTGGGCATCAGCGCTCTTTGTGCTAAACTGCCCTCCCGAATGTATTGTACACTTCGGTTGGATAGGTAACTTGGCGAGATTATACGATGATCAAACAAAGGACTCTTAAACGTATCGTTCAGGCGACTGGCGTCGGTTTGCATACCGGCAAGAAAGTCACCCTGACGTTACGCCCTGCGCCGGCAAATACCGGGGTCATCTATCGTCGCACCGACTTGAATCCACCGGTTGATTTTCCGGCTGATGCCAAATCTGTGCGTGATACCATGCTCTGTACTTGCCTGGTGAACGAGCATGACGTGCGGATTTCAACGGTCGAGCACCTGAATGCCGCATTGGCGGGCCTTGGCATTGACAACATCGTTGTTGAAGTCGATGCGCCGGAAATTCCAATTATGGATGGTAGCGCTGCGCCGTTCGTTTATTTGCTGCTGGACGCCGGCATCGATGAGCTGAACTGTGCCAAGAAATTTGTCCGCATCAAAGAGACCGTTCGGGTCGAAGATGGCGACAAATGGGCTGAATTCAAGCCGTTCAATGGTTTTTCGTTGGATTTTACCATCGATTTTAACCACCCGGCGATTGATGCAAGCAGCCAGCGCTATGCGATGAACTTCTCTGCCGATGCATTTATGCGCCAGATTAGTCGCGCTCGTACTTTTGGTTTTATGCGTGATATCGAATATCTGCAGTCCCGCGGCCTGTGCCTGGGCGGCAGCTTCGATTGTGCCATCGTTGTTGACGATTATCGCGTATTGAACGAAGACGGTCTGCGCTTTGAAGATGAGTTTGTCCGTCACAAAATGCTGGATGCGATTGGCGACCTGTTTATGTGTGGTCACAATATCATCGGTGCATTCACGGCGTTCAAGTCAGGTCACGCGTTGAATAACAAACTGCTGCAGGCTGTTCTGGCAAAACAGGAAGCCTGGGAGTATGTGACTTTCGAAGACGAAGCAGAAATGCCGCTGGCATTCCGCGCACCGTCAATGGTTATGGCATAAGCCTGACCATTCAGTAAAACAGACTGGTAACCTGGTACTCTCTCCGACCAGGGGGCCAGTCTTTTTTCTTTTTTTTGCCTCCCTCTGCCGGTTCTGTCCTGATTCTGCGGCGCTGTTCATTGTGCGTTCGCTGATTTATTGAACGTTTTTGCCTTGCCGCAACCGTCATTCCTGCTGCTGTCGTGCAGTATTAATGGTAGTATTTGGGCGCAAAAAATATTTCCTCGGGTTGCTTCAACTAAAGGTAACGTACGTGAGTGGATTGCTGACGCGCTGGCGACAGTTTGGCAGACGGTATTTCTGGCCGCATCTCCTGTTGGGGATGGTCGCGGCTGGCTTTGGCCTGCCCGCGCTTAGCAACAGCCACGAAACGGCTTCGCCGACCAAAACCACGGCCAGCAACCACAGCCCGAATAAAGTCAATTTCTCCCAGCTGGCGCTGCTGGACGCCAGCCGTCGACCTAACTTTACCGTCGATTACTGGCATCAGCATGCTATCCGCACGGTCATCCGCCATCTCTCATTTGCGATGGCACCGCAAGCGTTGCCGGTTGCCGAAGCGTCTTCGCCATTCCAGGCGCAGCATCTGGCTTTACTTGACACGCTCAGCGCCCTGCTGACGCAGGAGAGCAAACCGCCGGTGATTGTTCGCCAGGCGGCTTACACCCCGTCCCATTCTGCATTTTCTGTCTCGGCCTGGATTAGCCAGGTGGCAGGGATTCGCGCAGGACCTCAACGCCTCAGCTGAACTAAAAACGGATGATTCTTTTTGTGACTCCGCATCGCGGGGCGTTTGAGATTTTATTATGCTAATCAAATTATTAACTAAAGTTTTCGGTAGTCGTAACGATCGTACTTTGCGCCGCATGCGCAAAACCGTTGGCCTCATCAATGCCATGGAACCGGAGATGGAAAAGCTCTCGGATGACGAGCTGAAAGGCAAGACCGCCGAGTTTCGTGCTCGTCTGGAAAAGGGCGAAAGCCTGGAAAGCCTGATCCCGGAAGCCTTTGCCGTGGTACGTGAAGCCAGTAAACGCGTATTTGGTATGCGCCACTTCGACGTCCAGCTGCTGGGCGGCATGGTGCTTAACCAGCGTTGCATCGCGGAAATGCGTACCGGTGAAGGTAAAACGTTGACCGCAACGCTGCCTGCGTACCTGAATGCGTTGTCCGGTAAAGGCGTTCACGTGGTCACCGTCAACGACTATCTGGCGCAGCGTGATGCTGAAAACAACCGTCCGCTGTTTGAGTTCCTCGGTATGACCGTCGGGATCAACATGTCCGGTTTACCGGCGCCTGCCAAACGTGAAGCGTATGGCGCGGATATTACCTACGGTACCAACAACGAATACGGCTTTGACTACCTGCGCGACAATATGGCGTTCAGCCCGGAAGAGCGCGTTCAGCGTAAACTGCACTATGCGCTGGTCGATGAGGTGGACTCCATCCTGATCGATGAAGCGCGTACTCCGCTGATCATTTCCGGTCCGGCGGAAGACAGCTCGGAAATGTACAAGCGCGTTAACAAGATAATCCCGCACCTGGTTCGTCAGGATAAAGAAGATTCCGACACCTTTACCGGTGAAGGCCACTTCTCCGTTGATGAAAAGGCGCGCCAGGTTAACCTGACCGAACGTGGTCTGGTGCTGATCGAAGAGCTGCTGGTGCAGGAAGGGATCATGGACGAAGGCGAATCGCTGTATTCGCCGTCGAATATTATGCTGATGCACCACGTGACGGCGGCGCTGCGCGCGCACGTGCTGTTCACCCGCGACGTTGACTATATCGTCAAAGATGGCGAAGTGATTATCGTCGATGAGCATACTGGTCGTACGATGCAAGGGCGTCGCTGGTCTGATGGTCTCCACCAGGCGGTTGAAGCGAAAGAAGGCGTGGATATCCAGAATGAAAACCAGACGCTGGCCTCCATCACCTTCCAGAACTATTTCCGTCTGTATGAGAAACTGGCGGGGATGACCGGTACGGCAGATACCGAAGCCTTTGAATTTAGCTCTATCTACAAGCTGGATACCGTCGTGGTACCAACTAACCGCCCGATGATCCGTAAAGATATGGCGGATCTGGTCTATATGACCGAAGCGGAAAAAATTCAGGCGATCATCGAAGATATTAAAGAGCGCACCGCCGCAGGTCAGCCGGTTCTGGTTGGTACCATTTCGATTGAAAAATCAGAAGTGGTTTCCCATGAGCTGGCCAAAGCCGGTATCAAGCACAACGTGCTGAACGCGAAGTTCCACGCCAGCGAAGCGGATATCGTTGCCCAGGCGGGTTACCCGTCAGCGGTAACCATCGCCACCAACATGGCCGGTCGTGGTACGGATATTATGCTCGGCGGGAGCTGGCAGGCCGAAGTCACCGCGCTGGAAGATCCGACGCCAGAGCAAATCGCGCAAATTAAAGCCGACTGGCAGGTGCGTCACGATGCCGTTCTGGCGGCAGGCGGCCTGCATATTATCGGTACCGAGCGTCATGAATCCCGTCGTATCGATAACCAGCTGCGCGGTCGTTCCGGTCGTCAGGGGGATGCCGGTTCTTCCCGCTTCTACCTGTCGATGGAAGATGCCCTGATGCGTATCTTTGCCTCCGACCGTGTCTCCGGCATGATGCGTAAACTGGGGATGAAGCCAGGCGAAGCGATTGAGCACCCGTGGGTCACCAAGGCCATCGCTAACGCACAGCGTAAAGTCGAAAGCCGCAACTTTGATATTCGTAAGCAGCTGCTGGAATATGATGATGTTGCTAACGATCAGCGTCGGGCAATCTACAGTCAGCGTAACGAATTGCTGGACGTTTCTGATGTCAGCGAAACCATCAACAGCATCCGTGAAGATGTGTTCAAAGCGACCATCGATGCCCATATCCCGCCGCAGTCTCTGGAAGAGATGTGGGATGTTGAAGGTCTGCAGGAACGTCTGAAAAATGACTTCGACCTTGAGCTGCCGCTGAAAGAATGGCTGGATAAAGAGCCGGAGCTGCATGAAGAGACGCTGCGTGAGCGTATTCTGCAGAGCGCGATTGAGACCTATCAGCGTAAAGAAGAAGTTGTGGGCGCCGAAATGATGCGTCATTTCGAGAAAGGCGTCATGCTGCAGACTCTGGACTCCCTGTGGAAAGAGCACCTCGCGGCGATGGACTACCTGCGTCAGGGCATTCATCTGCGCGGCTATGCGCAGAAAGATCCGAAGCAGGAGTACAAGCGTGAGTCCTTCTCCATGTTTGCCGCGATGCTGGAATCACTGAAGTATGAAGTGATCAGCACCCTGAGCAAGGTTCAGGTCCGCATGCCGGAAGAAGTTGAGGCAATGGAGCAGCAGCGCCGTGAGGAAGCTGAACGTCTGGCACAGATGCAACAGCTTAGCCATCAGGATGACGACACTGCCGCCGCGGCTGCGCTGGCTGAGGAGACCGGCGAGCGTAAAGTGGGTCGTAACGATCCTTGCCCGTGTGGTTCCGGTAAAAAATATAAGCAGTGCCACGGCCGTCTGAGCTAAGCTCAGAGCATGAAAAATGAAGGCGCAGATATCTGCGCCTTTTTTATGGAATAATCACGATGAAACAACTGCAAATCTCCGTGGGTATTATCCGCAATCCGCAAGGGGAGATCTTTATCACCCAGCGGGCCGCCGATGTCCATATGGCCAATAAACTTGAGTTTCCCGGCGGTAAAATTGAAGCCGGAGAATCTGCGGAGCAGGCGCTGGTGCGTGAACTGCAGGAAGAGGTGGGGATTACGGTACGCTCATCCCGTCTGTTTGATACGCTGGAGTATCAGTTCCCGGACCGCCACATTACCCTGTGGTTCTGGCTGGTGGAAGAGTGGTCCGGCGAGCCGTGGGGGAAAGAAGGGCAGCCGGGTCAGTGGATTGCGCAACGAGCGTTAGATTCTGAGGCGTTTCCGCCGGCCAATGAACCCATTATTACGAAACTCGTACAGGCGGCTTCCTGAATCAGCGTTCCCCGGACAATGCGCGATGTCGCCTTGTCCGGGAACCGGTCACGGTTGTTGTTCCTCGCTCCAGCCATCGCTATCGGACAGATCGCTTGCGCTGGGAATACGTTTTTCTTCTGCAGCCCATTCACCCAGATCTATCAGCTGACAGCGTTTAGAGCAAAAGGGGCGAAACAGGCTCTGTGCGTTCCAGACCACGGATTTACCGCAGGTGGGGCAATTGACGATCGTCTCTTCTGACATTTTTTCTCCTTAACAACAAGCCAGTTCGAAATCAAAACGCTCAGGTACCACCCCGAACTCGCTGTCCAGCGGCATGAAGCGGATAGCAAAACGACTCTTATGGCCGGAGATTTGTGGGTAGAGCTGGCTGGCAATGTCCAGTCGCAGACGAAGCAGGTCAGCATCTTCGCCATTGTCCTGATAAAAGCCGTTGAGGCTGGTCTGCTTACGGAAAGGGGCGGCATTACGAATCAGATCGAGGATAAGCACCAGAGATTGAGTCAGCGGCTCAAGGCTGGCTATCCAGACTCCGACCTGTTCATCGCGGTATGCCTGCGGCATGTGCAGCCAGATATGCAGCGTCGGCAAATCAAAACTGCAGCAGCCGCCGGGAATGCTCAGACGCTGGCGTACCAGCGCAATCAAACGATCTTCGCGCAGGAACTGGCCGATGCGCGGCGCGGACATCAGCGTGCTGCCGCACTGCTTGAGCTGCTGGCGTAATACGTCAATGCGCTCCCGATCGACGCCGGGAATATCTGCCCATGACTGCAGTTTACGCTGCTGGCGTTCCAGCTCTTTCAGCAGGTCCGTCCTGACCTCTCCACGTTCCAGTACATCTAAAAGATCGCCCGCGTTGCGGAAAAAATGGAGTGCATCGGCGTAGCTGGCGATTGTCGGATGAACGGACAATTGCTGAGTCAAAAATTCAATACGCAGCCAGGTGCGCATTTTCTCGTTGAGTGGATGTTCAAACAGAACGGGGGTGTGCATTACGATTTTTCCTGTGAGGCTGCCTGCGATGCCAGCATTAGATACTTTTCGTGCAGGCGGGTAACATCCGATGCGATGGCATCCGGAGGGCCCATGTTTTCAATGATATCATCCGCAACGGCAAGGCGCTGTTCGCGCGTCGCCTGGGCGGCAAGAATATGTTCTGCATGTTCACGGCTGACCCGATCGCGAAGCACCGTACGCGCGATCTGCGTCTCTTTTGGAACATCAACGACCAGTACGCGATCGGCATTCGCGGCCAGCCGGTTTTCGACCAGTAAGGGGACGACCCAGAGAAGATAAGGGGAGCTCGCGGCCAGCATCTGCCGGCGTGTTTCCTGCTGAATGAGCGGATGCAGTAGCGCGTTAAGCCAGGCTTTATCCTCGGGGTGAGCAAAGATTTTTTCACGCAGAGCGCGGCGGTTCAGCGTGCCGTCATCGTTGAGCATCTGCGAGCCAAAGTGAGTGGCGATGGCCTGAAGCGCGGTGGTGCCGGGTTCTACAACCTGGCGGGCGATAATGTCAGCGTCAATAACGTTAATCCCGAGGTGGGAAAATGCATCGGCCACGGTACTCTTGCCACTGCCAATGCCGCCTGTTAACGCTACCGTATACCTCATACGCTCCGATCCTGAACTGACCATATACACATTACTCTTCACAGGCGCCCGTTTTGCTGAGCACCACGACCGGGTGAACGCTATCCCATCAAGGTGACTGCCGGCCAGTAAACGGCCATCACAATATATACTGGATTGTTTTGTATATAAATCAAATGGTTAAAAATGATGCGCTGGACGTCGATTATCATCAGCGCGCCATCTACTGTTCACCAGGTAAATTTATACGATTGTAGCGTAAAAAAAGTGAAAATCGCAGTCTTGCGCGGCCATGATTCGTGCGTATGATAACGTCACTGGAGTTGTGCTCTCACAATAATGCCATTAACCCCAGGAATTCGTTCATGCGTATCGAAGAAGATCTGAAGCTTGGTTTTAAAGACGTTCTTATCCGCCCAAAACGCTCTACTCTCAAAAGCCGTTCTGATGTTCAGCTGGAACGTGAATTCACTTTTAAACATTCTGGCCTGTCCTGGTCTGGCGTGCCGATCATTGCCGCTAACATGGATACTGTCGGGACGTTTGACATGGCGAAAGCGCTGGCCTCTTTCGGTATTCTGACCGCGGTTCACAAGCACTATACCGTTGAACAATGGCAGGGGTTTGTCCAGTCGGTGTCTGCAGATGTGCTGAAATACGTCATGGTGTCCACCGGGACCTCGGATGTTGATTTCGAAAAAACCCAGCAGATCCTTTCTCACAATCCGCAGCTTAGCTTCGTCTGCATCGATGTGGCGAATGGTTATTCTGAACATTTTGTTCAGTTCGTCGCTAAAGCGCGCGCAGCCTGGCCGCAGAAAACCATTATTGCCGGTAACGTCGTGACGGGCGAAATGTGCGAAGAGCTGATTCTGTCCGGCGCTGATATTGTGAAAGTGGGGATCGGTCCGGGCTCCGTATGTACTACTCGCGTGAAGACCGGCGTCGGTTATCCGCAGCTGTCTGCCGTTATCGAGTGTGCCGATGCAGCGCATGGCCTGGGTGGCCAGATCGTCAGCGACGGCGGTTGCACGATGCCTGGTGATGTGGCGAAAGCCTTCGGCGGCGGCGCAGATTTTGTCATGCTGGGGGGAATGCTGGCCGGCCATGAAGAGAGCGGCGGTACCGTCGTTGAAGAAAACGGCGAGAAATTCATGCTGTTCTACGGCATGAGCTCCGAATCCGCCATGACGCGCCACGTTGGCGGCGTTGCGCAGTATCGCGCCGCGGAAGGCAAAACCGTGAAGTTGCCTCTGCGTGGACCGGTGGAGAATACGGCTCGCGATATCCTCGGCGGCCTGCGTTCTGCCTGTACCTATGTGGGCGCTTCTCGCCTGAAAGAGCTGACCAAGCGTACGACCTTTATTCGCGTGCAGGAACAAGAGAATCGCGTGTTCAACAGCCTGTAATGCCTGATGCTGGCGCGTTGCGCGCCAGCGCTTATCCCCCCATTCCGCTAATGGCGTCACCCAGATGAAAGATGGGTAAATACATCGCCACCACCAGCACGCCGACAATCGTTCCGGTGACCAACAGCAGGGCTGGCTCCAGTAACGTTGCCAGGTTTTCTGCCTGATTATGCGTCTGCTCGCTATGATGACGGGCGAGATTTTCCAGCATCGTATCCAGCGATCCGGATGCTTCACCGGTACGGATGAGCTGCAGGCATAGCGTGGTAAAACCACCGCTTCGCTCAAGCGCCTGCCAGATGGGCGCTCCGTGGCTAATGTGCCGATGTACCTGCTGGATCCGCTGGCGCCATAGCGGGCAGTTCAGCGTTTCCTCGACGCTTTCCAGACCTTGCAGAAAGCTAATACCTGCACTTTGGGTGAGTGCGAGTACGGTAAAGATCTGGCTAAGCCGCTGTCCGCGTATCAGTTTCCCCACGACCGGAAGCGTGTGCAGCATTTTTTGCCGCCGTAGCAGCCACGGCGGACGGCGGGCGGCTATCAGGTTAAGGAGCGCGGGCAGCATAATCGGCAGAATCAGCATTGGCCAGCCATGGCTAAGGCTTTCGCTGGCGTGAATAATCAGGCGCGTCAGCAGCGGTAGCGGTGTGTTGAAGGTTTGGTAAATCGCCGCAAATTCCGGCAGGACGAAGCACAGCATCGCCACCACCACCGCCAGAGCGAGGCTCAGAATCACGACCGGGTAGCGCACCGCTTTCTTCACTTTATCCGCCAGCTGCTGCTGTTCCTGCTGCTGACGCGCCAGCTGAAGACAACAAAAATCCAGTTTACCGGTGAGTTCGCCGGTACGGATCATCGCCAGACAGAGCGGGGCAAAGGCCTGAGGCCACTTTTCCAGCGCGGCAGAAAGCGAGACGCCTTGCGCCAGATCCTGAGCCAATGCGCGCAATAACGCCTGCCATTGCGCGCTCGGCTGCTGCTGCGCCAGTAGTTCGAGCCCTTCCGCTAAAGAAAGCCCGGCCTGAAGGAGCACGGCCAGCTGGCGAACAACCTGACTGCCATAGCGCGGATGCCAGAGCGTGTTTTTGATCGCACAGCGGCGAATGGCCAGTGGCATAATGCGTTCATGCTGAAGCGCCTGGAATACTTCCAGTCGACCAGGGTTCCACTGTGTCCCCTGACAAATCCGGCCCTGCATATCCACGCCTTGCCAGCGCCAGAGACGGTTAGCGGTCATGAGGGATCCCCAGTACGCGGATGATTTCTTCAAGGTTAGTCAGCCCCTGCTCGACCGCCAGACAGCCACTTTCAAACAGCGTCATCATGCCCGCTTCGCGTGCCAGAGATTCGATTTCCAGCGCGCTCAGGCCGCGGGCAATCGCTTGACGTAGCGGGGCATTCACCGGCAATAGCTCAAATAATGCCTGGCGACCATAGTAGCCGTGATAGCAGTGCTGGCAACCTACGGCCTGCCAGCGCGGGAGGGGCCGGGGCCACAAACGGCGCGGTATATCCGTCGCTTTTCCGGTTTCACGACGGCAGTGTACGCACAGTTTACGCACCAGGCGTTGAGCGATGACCAGCGACAGCGCAGAAGAGAGCATCCAGCCGGCAACCCCCATTTGCTGTAGGCGGGTGAGAGTTTCACTGGTGGAGTTGGTGTGCAGTGTCGAGAGGACCAGATGTCCGGTTTGCGCCGCTTTAATCGCAATCTCTGCGGTTTCCGCATCGCGAATTTCCCCGACCATGACGATGTCAGGATCCTGGCGTAACAGCGCGCGCAGAACGTTTTGAAAAGTCAGCCCGGCACGGGGGTTGATTTGTGTCTGGTTCAGGCCGGCTATCGGCATCTCCAGCGGATCTTCCACGCTACAAATATTGACCGCATCGTGGTTCCTGGTTTGCAGCGCGCTATATAGCGTAACGGTTTTACCACTACCGGTTGGGCCGGTAACCAGCAGCAGTCCCTGCGGCTGGTCGAGGGCCGAGCGCAGCGCGATAAGCTGGTCTGACGAAAGCCCCAGCGCCCCCAGATCCAGCGCCTGATCGACCTGATGCAGTAAACGCAGCACGATTTTCTCCCCGTGGCGACAGGGAAGGGTGGCAATACGGAAAGAGACCGGGCGACCGGCAAGGGGCAGGGTGAACTGACCATCCTGCGGCAGCCGATGCTCAGCGATGTCCAGGTTGCCGAGCACTTTAAGTCGTGCGGCAATCGGGGCTGAGCGTTCAGCGGGAAGGGGCGACAGCGCATGGAGTACGCCATCGACCCGCAGGCGAATGCGCAGGTGATTTTCTGCGGGTTCAAAATGAATATCGGAGGCCCGCTGGCGTAGCGCTTGCTCAAGGATCTGCTGAACCTGCCCGATAACATCGGCCGCGGTATCGCTGTGAGCCGGGAGCGGGGCGTGGGCCGCTCCCTGCTGCCGCTGATGCATCTGCTCCTGGCTCCAGCATTCGATATCGATCCGTTTCTGAGTGGCGAAACGCAGCGCCTCCATCAGTTCAGGCGCCGGAGCGTCGACAACTGCGATGGCGATGGTTTGCTCATCGCTGTTCAACAGCAGCGCCTGATAGCGCTGGCAAAGGGAGATTAACCGATCGGTTTTCATCGCGGCGGCCTCAGTTTATGCGGAACACATCTTCACAGGCCTGCTGGAGTGCGCTGTTGCTGGCTATGCTGCAGACGCGCTGCCAGCCGGTGATACCGTTGGCGTTGTCCCAGGACGGCGTCATGGCGACGCTCAGCCCGTTCAGGCTTTCTTGTCCGTTAAGCGTGACAACACCTTGCGCGACGCTCATTGTGGCGACATAGCGCGTGGTCGCTGAAGAAGGGATCCCGTTGGCGCCGGCGTCGCAGCTTGCCAGCCCTCCGTGTTCGAGCGCGCACAGTTCAATGGCCGTACGGTACGGGACAAAGGTTTGCAGCATGTCGGTCAGGGCCGCTTTGCGCAGGTAGTTCTGATAAGCCGGAATGCCGATAGCGCTCAGAATGGCGATAATGCCGATGACCACCATCAGCTCGATCAGGGTAAATCCGCGTTGTCTGTCCATATATGCTCCTTGTGATTAAGGATGCACTGTGACGCGCTTGAGGCGCAGCGGCGAATGGCAAATGATGAGGCGGGAAACGATCTTCCAGATTTTCTGCTGTTCTTGCAGGTGTGAGCGTCAGCGATGCTCGCTGTCTCGCAAAAGAGCGCCCCGGCGCGTTGTCGATCCGGGGCGGGGCGATTAACGAAAACGCATGGAGAGATCCAGGGCGTGTACGTGCTTGGTCAGCGCGCCGACGGAGATGTAGTCAACGCCGGTTTCGGCAAATTCGCGGATGGTTTTAAAGGTGACGTTGCCGGACACTTCCAGCGCCGCCTTGCCGTCGGTCCGCTTCACCGCTTCGCGCATCAACTCGGTGGTGAAATTATCGAGCATAATGATATCCGCGCCGGCTTTAAGCGCTTCATCCAGTTCATCAAGCGATTCCACTTCCACTTCCACCGGAACGTCCGGGTGCAGCCAGAAAGCTTTTTCCACCGCCTGACGCACTGAGCCGGAGGCAATAATATGGTTTTCTTTAATCAGGAAGGCGTCGAATAAACCCAGGCGGTGGTTGGCGCCGCCGCCGCACAGTACGGCATATTTCAGGGCGGTGCGCAGGCCAGGCAGCGTTTTACGCGTATCGAGCAGCTGGGTTTTGGTTCCTGCCAGGAGCGCCACATAGCGATGTACTTCGCTGGCGACCCCGGACAGGGTCTGCACGAAATTCAGCGCGGTGCGCTCACCGGTCAGCAGCAGCCGGGAAGGGCCCTCCAGCTCAAACAGCGGCTGGTCCGCTTTGATGAGATCGCCATCTTTGACGTGCCAGGTGATGCTGACATCGTCGCCAGCCAGTTGAATGAAGACCTCTTCCACCCAGCGTTTACCGCAAAATACGCCCTCTTCGCGCGTAATAATGACCGCATGCGAGCGCGCGTCTTCCGGCAATAATTGGGCGCTAATATCGTTGTTGGCATTGACCTCGCCACCCAGATCTTCCCGCAGGGATTGGGCGACGGCATCGGTGATATCCAGGTTAATGCGTTCCAGCAGCGCGTCACGGCGGCGGTCGGGATTGTAGCGACGAAGCGACATGATAAAGCTCCAGATAGATAAGATTCAGCAGTGGGAAACATGCTAACCTGAACAGCGTTTCTACACCATACAGACTTCGCCCTTCAGGGCGCCTGTGTATCGGCTATGTCTCTGCTTTTTAGCGATGATTTATGGGTCGCCGGGCCGCAGGCCGAACGATTTTGTGTATGATAATCAGCATCCTTTGGGCCACGGGCGGCCCGGGAGCATGAGTTAGCGAAAGGAGATTCCGCATGCAGTTGAATGGGGGATGGCTGGTGGATGCGCGTCGGGTTCCTTCGCCGCACCATGATTGCCGCCCGGATGATGAAGCCCCTTCCTTACTGGTGGTGCATAATATTAGTCTGCCGCCGGGGGAATTTGGCGGCCCGTGGATCGATGCTTTATTCACCGGAACGCTTGATCCCAACGCTCATCCTTTCTTTGCGGAAATCGCGCATCTGCGCGTTTCAGCGCATTGTCTGATTCGCCGCGATGGCGAAATTGTGCAGTATGTTCCTTTTGATAAGCGAGCGTGGCACGCGGGCGTCTCCAGCTATCACGGACGTGAACGCTGCAATGACTTCTCTATCGGCATTGAGCTGGAAGGAACCGACACGCTGGCCTATACCGATGCCCAGTACCAGCAGCTGGTGGCCGTAACGCGGCAGCTGATCGCGTTGTACCCGGCCATCGCCAACCATATGACTGGCCACAGCGATATTGCGCCAGTGCGAAAAACGGATCCCGGTCCGGCTTTTGACTGGGCAAAATTCCGCGGCCTGCTGGCCGCTTCGTCAGAAAAGGAGATGCCATGACGTTGTTTACTACGCTGCTGGTTCTCATCGCCGAGCGGCTGTTTAAGTTGGGTGAGCACTGGCAGCTCGATCACCGTCTGGAAGTGCTGTTTCGCCGGGTAAAACACTTTTCACTCCCTGCGACGCTGCTGATGACGGCGCTGGCAATGGCGGTGGTCTATCTTATTCAGCGCGTGCTGCACGGGGTGCTGTTTAACGTCCCGCTGCTGGTGTTCTGGATCTTGCTCGGTCTGCTGTGTATTGGCGCGGGCAGGGTACGGCTGCACTATCATGCGTACCTGAAAGCGGCATCGCGCAACGATCGTCATGCCTGCGATGCGATGGCCAGCGAGCTGACGCTGATTCACGGCGTGCCGCCCGGCTGTGACGATCGCGAGTTTCTGAGCGAATTGCAAAATGCGCTGCTGTGGATTAACTACCGCTACTATCTGGCTCCGCTGTTCTGGTTTGTGGTTGGCGGGTCATGGGGACCCATTACGTTGATCGGTTACTGTGTGCTGCGCGCCTGGCAGACGTGGCTGGCGCGTTATCAAACGCCGCGCCATCGCTTACAGTCGGGGATTGATGCCATTCTGCACGTGGTGGACTGGCTGCCGGTGCGTCTGGTCGGCGTGGTGTATGCGCTGGTCGGGCACGGTGAAAAAGCGCTGCCGGCCTGGTTTGCTTCGTTGGGCGATCGCCACTCGTCGCAGTACCAGGTTCTGACCCGACTGGCGCAGTTTTCGCTGGCGCGCGAACCGCATGTGGATAAGGTCGAGACGCCTAAAGCGGCGGTCTCAATGGCCAAAAAAACATCGCTGGTGGTGGTCGTTATCATGGCGCTACTCACCATTTACGGTACCCTGGTTTAAGCCCCGCCCGCTGTCGGGCAGGGGGAATCAAGAGGTATCGTCGGACGGGATGCCGGAGTCAGGCATCCCGTTTTCTTGCCTGCGAACCCGTTTGAACCGCATGTGGCGATGAGATAGTACCGCAGATCCCCCCCCTCAATCCCGGTATCGTTCCGGGCACGATAGACCCATACCTCTTCCCCTACCGGCGTTTGCGTAAACCGCTGTGGCCGGGACCCTACTGACGGTTCTCATCGCCGGTGTGAAATAAATACGGGCTCTGCTGATTTAGACCCGTTCCGGGGTGAACGGAATCAGCAATAAAGGCGTCGCCGTATCAGAATGACGAAATGGCTAAAACTACCGGGAAGGGGAGGGAAGGGATGGGAAGGCGTGAACCCGATAACAATGTGCTGTGCCCGCCATCACGGGACGGGCACAGCGTGTAGAGAGGGATTATTGCGCTTTTAGCGCGCCGGCGCTTTTCTGTTTAAACAGATAGCCGATGCCGAGAACCGCAATCCAGACCGGGATCAGGTACACGGAAATCGCCATGCCCGGCGTCATCAGCATAATCACCAGTACCGCCACCATGAACAGCAGGCAGACCCAGTTGCCGACCGGGTAGAACAGCGCCGGGAAACGCGAAACCACGCCCTGCTGCTGTTTTGCGCGACGGAACTTCATATGCGCGAGGCTAATCATCGCCCAGTTAATCACCAGCGCGGAGACCACCAGCGCCATCAGCAGGCCAAACGCCGACTCCGGTGCAAAGTAGTTAATCAGGACGCACAGCGCGGTGACCACGGCGGAGACCATAATGGTGTTGACCGGCACGCCGCGCTTATCGACGCTCATCAGCGCTTTCGGGGCGTTCCCCTGCTGGGCCAGACCGAACAACATGCGGCTGTTGCAGTAGACGCAGCTGTTATACACGGACAGTGCAGCGGTCAGCACCACCACGTTCAGGGCGTTGGCCACAAAGGTATCACCCAGCTCGTGGAAGATCAGCACGAACGGGCTGGTATCCGCGGTAACGCGCGTCCACGGCAGCAGTGAAAGCAGGACGGCGAGCGAGCCTACATAGAAAATCAGGATACGGTAGATAACCTGGTTGGTGGCTTTCGGGATGCTCTGTTCCGGGTTATCCGCTTCAGCGGCAGTGATCCCGACCAGCTCCAGACCGCCAAACGAGAACATGATAATCGCCATCATCATCACCAGTCCGGTGAAGCCATGCGGCAGGAATCCCCCCTGGTCCCACAGGTTGCGAACGGTTGCCTGTGGGCCGCCGTTGCCGCTGAACAGCAGCCAGCCGCCAAAGAGAATCATCGCCACAACGGCCACCACTTTGATAATGGCGAACCAGAACTCCATTTCACCAAACACTTTCACGTTGCTCAGGTTGATGGCATTGATGGCAATAAAGAACACCGCAGCGGACACCCAGGTTGGGATCTCGGGCCACCAGAACTGAATATATTTCCCGACGGCGGTCAGCTCGGCCATGGCCACCAGAACGTACAGTACCCAGTAGTTCCAACCGGAAGCAAAACCGGCAAAACCGCCCCAGTATTTATACGCAAAATGACTGAATGAACCAGCCACCGGCTCTTCTACGACCATCTCACCCAGCTGACGCATGATCAGGAAGGCGATAAAACCGGCGATCGCATAGCCCAGAATAATCCCGGGGCCGGCGGACTGGATAACGGATGCACTGCCCAGGAACAGGCCGGTGCCGATAGCGCCGCCCAGAGCAATAAGCTGAATATGGCGGTTTTTCAGGCCGCGCTTGAGCCGATCGCCATGCTGTTGACCTTCCATCATGAAACCTCGTGTGTGGTTATTATGTTTATACGCGTCGTCCTTCAGGCTACTGCTTCGTTGTCTGTCCCTGCCAGATAGCATAGCTATCTAAATTCAGGGGCGTTTTGGTCAGCTCTGCCCTGATTGATTCAGCTTACATATTGTTGTGTGGTGTCATTGCGAAATTCCGTTTTCGTATTGATTTCTTTACGCAAGGCGAAACATAAAAATACCAAAAGGCCTTTCGTCTCATCGAGAATAGTGATAAGCGCGAGTGAATGCACCTGCTTTATGAAGGGGTGATGACGAAGCGAGCAAAAAGAAACCATTTGTAAATAATGCTCTGAAGAGGGGGTAGTAATTCCTTTTGATTAACTAATCATATTTTGTGAATTAAAAATCGAATTTGTCGCAGTTGAATCGGTTCAGATGGTTTAGTTTTTCGTTTCATAAACGTTAACGCTACCTCTTATGTGGTAAACACATCATTTGTGTGAAGTTACAATTCTGAAATGTTATTTCTGTAAGGTTGTTAAAATGTGCGTGGTTTCCTGATTTCAATCAAAACCTGTATGGACAGAAGGTGAATACTTTGTTACTTTAGCGCTACGAACTGCGAATTGGTAAGACCAATTGACTACGGGCTAATGGCAGAGACAGGGAATATGGCCTACAGCAAAATCCGCCAACCAAAACTATCTGATGTGATAGAGCAGCAGCTTGAGTTTTTAATCCTTGAGGGGACCTTACGCCCCGGTGAAAAACTCCCGCCTGAACGCGAACTGGCCAAACAGTTCGACGTTTCCCGTCCCTCGCTGCGTGAGGCGATTCAACGCCTCGAAGCCAAGGGCCTGTTGCTCCGTCGCCAGGGCGGTGGAACTTTTGTGCAAAGCAGCCTGTGGCAGAGCTTCAGCGATCCGCTGGTCGAGCTACTGTCCGATCACCCTGAATCCCAATTTGATCTGCTGGAAACCCGTCACGCGCTGGAAGGCATCGCGGCTTATTACGCGGCGCTGCGCAGCAATGATGCTGACCGCGAACGTATTCGCGAGCTGCATCAGGCTATCGAACGGGCCCAGCAGTCCGGCGACCTTGACGCCGAATCTGACGCCGTCGTCCAGTATCAAATTGCCGTCACCGAAGCGGCGCACAATGTCGTGCTGCTCCATCTGCTACGCTGCATGGAGCCGATGCTCGCGCAAAACGTTCGTCAGAACTTCGAATTGTTGTACGCCCGTCGGGAGATGCTCCCGCAGGTCAGCAATCATCGTACTCGTATTTTCGAGGCGATAATCGCCGGAGAGCCGGAGCAGGCGCGCGAAGCGTCGCATCGACACCTGGCGTTCATTGAGGAAATTTTGCTGGATCGTAGCCGTGAGGAGAGTCGTCGAGAACGCTCACTGCGTCGTTTACAGCAACGGAAAGATGAGAACTCCGGTTCTTAAGCGCCATTTTTAGAGCGCGGCAACTAAACGCAGAACCTGTCTTATTGTGCTTTTGGTTGTTCAAATAGTTCGGGTTATATCGCGGCGGCAAGCGCGTGAATCCCCGGGAGCATAGCTAACTATGTGACCGGGGGGAGGAAGCGCAGCCAACAAAGAGATAACCTGAAATATGAAGAACAAAGAGTGCAATGGGACAGGTTCCAGATTAATCAACGATTAGATAGATAAGGAATACCCCCCATGTCAGAACGTTTACCAAATGACGTGGATCCGATCGAAACTCGCGACTGGCTACAGGCGATCGAATCGGTCATCCGTGAAGAAGGTGTTGAGCGTGCTCAGTATCTGATTGACCAACTCCTTTCTGAAGCCCGCAAAGGCGGGGTGAAGGTTGCTGCTGGCACATCTACAGGCAGTTACGTCAACACTATTGCCGTTGAAGACGAACCGGAATATCCGGGGAATCTGGATCTGGAACGTCGAATTCGTTCTGCGATTCGTTGGAACGCCATCATGACCGTTCTGCGCGCATCGAAAAAAGATCTGGAGTTGGGCGGCCACATGGCTTCTTTCCAGTCCTCCGCAACGTTCTATGAAGTGTGCTTTAACCACTTCTTCCGTGCGCGCAACGAGCAGGATGGCGGCGACCTGGTTTACTTCCAGGGCCACATTTCCCCGGGCGTATACGCACGTGCGTTCCTGGAAGGTCGTCTGACTGAAGAGCAGATGAACAACTTCCGTCAGGAAGTTCACGGTAACGGTCTGTCCTCTTACCCGCACCCGAAACTGATGCCGGAATTCTGGCAGTTCCCGACCGTTTCCATGGGTCTGGGCCCAATCGGTGCTATCTACCAGGCTAAGTTCCTCAAGTATCTGGAACACCGTGGTCTGAAAGACACCTCTAAACAAACCGTTTACGCCTTCCTGGGCGACGGCGAGATGGACGAGCCGGAATCTAAAGGCGCTATCACCATCGCGACCCGTGAAAAACTGGATAACCTGGTCTTCGTCATCAACTGCAACCTGCAGCGTCTGGACGGCCCGGTCACCGGTAACGGCAAAATCATTAACGAGCTGGAAGGTATCTTCGCCGGTGCTGGCTGGAACGTTATCAAGGTTATCTGGGGCGGTCGTTGGGATGAGCTGCTGCGTAAAGACACCAGCGGCAAGCTGATTCAGCTGATGAACGAAACCGTTGACGGCGACTACCAGACTTTCAAATCCAAAGATGGCGCGTACGTCCGCGAGCACTTCTTCGGTAAATATCCGGAAACCGCCGCGCTGGTCGCTGACTGGACTGACGAGCAGATCTGGGCGCTGAACCGCGGTGGCCACGATCCGAAGAAAGTCTTTGCGGCACTGAAAAAAGCGCAGGGCACCAAAGGTAAAGCGACCGTTATCCTGGCACATACCATTAAAGGGTATGGCATGGGCGATACCGCTGAAGGTAAAAACATCGCTCACCAGGTGAAGAAAATGAACATGGACGGCGTGCGTCATATCCGCGACCGCTTCAATGTTCCGGTAACCGATGAGCAGGTTGAAAACCTGTCTTACCTGACCTTCCCGGAAGGTTCCGAAGAGTACACCTATCTGCACGCCCAGCGTGAAAAACTGCACGGCTATCTGCCGAGCCGCCAGCCGCACTTCGATGAGAAGCTGGAGCTGCCGACCCTCGAAGATTTCGCTCCGCTGCTGGAAGAGCAGAACAAAGAAATCTCTACCACTATCGCGTTCGTTCGTGCCCTGAACGTGATGCTGAAGAACAAGTCCATCAAAGACCGCCTCGTGCCGATCATCGCCGATGAAGCGCGTACCTTTGGTATGGAAGGCCTGTTCCGTCAGATTGGTATTTACAGCCCGAACGGCCAGCAGTACACCCCGCAGGACCGTGAGCAGGTTGCTTACTACAAAGAAGACGAAAAAGGTCAGATCCTGCAGGAAGGGATCAACGAACTGGGTGCCGGCGCATCCTGGCTGGCTGCTGCGACCTCTTACAGCACCAACAACCTGCCGATGATCCCGTTCTACATCTACTACTCCATGTTCGGGTTCCAGCGTATCGGCGACCTGTGCTGGCAGGCTGGCGACCAACAGGCTCGCGGCTTCCTGGTCGGCGGGACTTCCGGTCGTACCACGCTGAACGGCGAAGGTCTGCAGCACGAAGATGGTCACAGCCATATTCAGTCTCTGACTATTCCGAACTGTATCTCTTACGATCCGTCTTACGCGTACGAAGTTGCGGTCATCATGCACGATGGTCTGGAGCGTATGTACGGTGAGAAACAAGAGAACGTTTACTACTACATCACCACGCTGAACGAAAACTACCACATGCCGGCCATGCCAGCAGGTGCCGAGGAAGGTATCCGTAAAGGTATCTATAAACTCGAAACCGTTGCAGGTAGCAAAGGTAAAGTTCAGCTGCTGGGCTCCGGTTCTATCCTGCGTCACGTTCGTGAAGCAGCGCAGATCCTGGCGAACGACTACGGCGTGGGCTCTGACGTGTACTCCGTCACCTCCTTCACCGAACTGGCCCGTGACGGTCAGGACTGTGAGCGCTGGAACATGCTGCACCCGCTGGAAACTCCGCGCGTTCCGTACATCGCTCAGGTGATGAACGACGCTCCGGCTGTAGCATCAACCGACTATATGAAACTGTTCGCCGAGCAGGTCCGTACTTATGTACCGGCTGACGACTACCGCGTGCTGGGTACTGATGGCTTCGGTCGTTCCGACAGCCGTGAAAACCTGCGTCACCACTTCGAAGTCGATGCTTCTTATGTGGTGGTAGCAGCACTGGGCGAACTGGCTAAACGTGGCGAAATCGATAAGAAAGTGGTGGCGGATGCCATCATCAAATTCAACATCGATGCAGAAAAAGTTAACCCGCGTCTGGCGTAAGAGGTAAAAGAATAATGGCTATCGAAATCAAAGTACCGGACATCGGGGCTGATGAAGTTGAAATCACCGAGATCCTGGTCAAAGTGGGCGACAAGGTTGAAGCTGAACAGTCGCTGATCACCGTAGAAGGCGACAAAGCCTCTATGGAAGTGCCGTCTCCTCAGGCAGGCATCGTTAAAGAGATCAAAGTCTCTGTTGGCGATAAAACCGAGACCGGCAAACTGATCATGATTTTCGATTCCGCCGACGGTGCAGCAGCTGCTGCACCTGCCAAGGCAGAAGAGAAGAAAGAAGCCGCTCCGGCAGCAGCACCTGCTGCAGCGGCGGCAAAAGACGTTCACGTACCGGACATCGGCGGCGACGAAGTTGAAGTCACCGAGATCATGGTCAAAGTGGGCGACACCGTTGCCGCTGAACAGTCCCTGATCACCGTAGAAGGCGATAAAGCTTCTATGGAAGTTCCGGCGCCGTTCGCGGGCACCGTGAAAGAGATCAAAATCAACACCGGCGACAAAGTTTCTACCGGGTCGCTGATCATGGTCTTCGAAGTGGCGGGCGCAGCACCAGCTGCGGCTCCGGCCCAGGCAGCCGCTCCGGCCGCCGCCGCGGCACCAGCCGCTGCTGCTGGCGCGAAAGACGTTCATGTTCCGGACATCGGTGGTGACGAAGTCGAAGTCACCGAAGTGATGGTGAAAGTGGGCGATAAAGTTGCCGCTGAACAGTCACTGATCACCGTTGAAGGCGACAAGGCTTCCATGGAAGTCCCGGCGCCGTTCGCGGGTACGGTAAAAGAAATCAAAATCAGCACCGGCGATAAAGTCTCTACCGGTTCTCTGATTATGGTCTTCGAAGTGGAAGGCGCTGCGCCTGCCGCCGCTCCGGCTCAGGCTGCTGCACCGGCACCTGCTGCTGCACCGGCGGAGAAGGCTAAACCGGCTGCTGCTCCTGCGGCGAAAGCGGAAGGCAAATCTGAGTTCACTGAAAACGACGCTTACGTTCATGCGACGCCGCTGATTCGTCGTCTGGCGCGCGAATTCGGCGTCAACCTGGCGAAAGTGAAAGGTTCCGGTCGTAAAGGCCGCATCCTGCGCGAAGACGTTCAGGCTTACGTGAAAGAGGCGGTGAAACGCGCCGAAGCAGCGCCTGCCGCTGCCGCCGGTGGTGGTCTGCCGGGCATGCTGCCGTGGCCGAAAGTGGACTTCAGCAAGTTTGGTGAAGTGGAAGAAGTTGAGCTGGGCCGTATCCAGAAAATCTCTGGTGCGAACCTGAGCCGTAACTGGGTGATGATCCCGCACGTTACGCACTTCGATAAAACCGATATCACCGATCTGGAAGCCTTCCGTAAGCAGCAGAATGCTGAAGCTGAGAAGCGCAAACTGGACGTGAAATTCACCCCGGTGGTCTTCATCATGAAAGCCGTTGCCGCTGCGCTTGAGCAGATGCCGCGCTTCAACAGCTCGCTGTCCGAAGATGCACAGCGTCTGACGCTGAAGAAATACATCAACATCGGTGTGGCGGTTGATACGCCGAATGGTCTGGTTGTTCCGGTCTTTAAAGATGTGAACAAGAAGAGCATTACCGAGCTGTCTCGCGAACTGACGGTTATCTCTAAGAAAGCGCGTGATGGTAAGCTGACGGCTGGCGAAATGCAGGGCGGTTGCTTCACCATCTCCAGCATCGGCGGCCTGGGGACAACCCACTTCGCGCCGATTGTCAACGCGCCGGAAGTGGCCATCCTCGGGGTGTCTAAATCCGCGATGGAACCGGTGTGGAATGGTAAAGAGTTTGTACCGCGTCTGATGATGCCTATCTCTCTGTCCTTCGACCACCGCGTGATCGATGGTGCTGATGGTGCGCGCTTTATCACCATCATCAACAACATGCTGAGCGATATTCGCCGCCTGGTGATGTAAGCGAAAAGCCGGCCTGACGGCCGGCTTTTTTCTGGTAATCTTGTTTTCGTTTCGGGGTTATCAGCAACAAAGGACAAAATCGTTTGCCGTTTGTTGTTTCAAAATTGTTAACAATTTTGTAAAATGCAGGCGGATAGAACGTCCCGGTGGACATGGGCGTAATTTACACAAAATAATTCGAGTTGCGTCAAGGCGGCAAGGGAGTGAATCCCTGGAGCGTACAAGCGGTACGTGACCGGGGTGAGCGAGCGCAGCCAACGCAGAGGCGGCTTGAAGGATGAAGTGTATAACAATAGCGTCAGACCCGCCGGATACAAACTACAGAGGTCATGATGAGTACTGAAATTAAAACTCAGGTCGTGGTACTTGGGGCAGGTCCTGCAGGCTATTCTGCTGCCTTCCGTTGCGCTGATTTAGGTCTGGAGACCGTCATCGTAGAACGTTACAGCACCCTCGGCGGTGTTTGCCTGAACGTCGGCTGTATCCCTTCTAAAGCGCTGCTGCACGTTGCTAAAGTTATCGAAGAAGCGAAAGCGCTGGCCGAGCACGGCATCGTTTTCGGCGAACCGAAAACCGACATTGACAAGATCCGCACCTGGAAAGAAAAAGTCATCACTCAGCTGACCGGTGGTCTGGCTGGCATGGCCAAAGGTCGTAAAGTGAAGGTGGTTAACGGCCTGGGTAAATTCACCGGCGCTAACACCCTGGAAGTGGAAGGCGAAAACGGTAAAACCGTGATTAACTTCGACAATGCGATCATCGCGGCGGGTTCCCGTCCGATTCAGCTGCCGTTCATTCCGCACGAAGATCCGCGCGTATGGGATTCCACCGATGCGCTGGAGCTGAAATCCGTACCGAAGCGTATGCTGGTTATGGGTGGCGGTATCATCGGTCTGGAAATGGGTACCGTGTACCATGCGCTGGGTTCAGAGATCGATGTGGTTGAGATGTTCGACCAGGTTATCCCGGCTGCCGACAAAGACGTGGTGAAAGTCTTCACCAAACGCATCAGCAAGAAATTCAACCTGATGCTGGAAACCAAAGTGACTGCCGTTGAAGCAAAAGAAGACGGTATCTATGTTTCCATGGAAGGCAAAAAAGCCCCGGCGGAAGCACAGCGTTATGACGCGGTGCTGGTCGCTATCGGTCGCGTTCCGAACGGTAAAAACCTCGACGCAGGCAAAGCCGGCGTTGAAGTTGACGAGCGCGGCTTTATCCGCGTTGACAAGCAGCTGCGTACCAACGTGCCGCACATCTTTGCTATCGGCGATATCGTCGGTCAGCCGATGCTCGCGCACAAAGGCGTTCACGAAGGTCACGTTGCCGCCGAAGTTATCTCCGGTCTGAAGCACTACTTCGACCCGAAAGTGATCCCGTCCATCGCCTACACCGAGCCAGAAGTTGCCTGGGTTGGTCTGACCGAGAAAGAAGCGAAAGAGAAAGGCATCAGCTACGAAACTGCCACCTTCCCGTGGGCAGCCTCTGGCCGTGCGATCGCTTCTGATTGCGCAGACGGTATGACCAAACTGATCTTCGACAAAGAGAGCCACCGTGTTATCGGCGGCGCGATTGTCGGCACCAACGGCGGCGAGCTGCTGGGTGAAATCGGTCTGGCTATCGAAATGGGTTGTGACGCAGAAGACATCGCGCTGACCATCCACGCCCACCCGACTCTGCACGAGTCCGTTGGCCTGGCGGCAGAAGTCTTCGAAGGTAGCATCACCGATCTGCCGAACCCGAAAGCGAAGAAAAAGTAAGTTTTTCTTTCCGGCAAAATGCAAAAGCGGCTCTGAGAGCCGCTTTTTTTATGCTCGATGTTCAGAACTGTGTCTGCGTTAATAAATCGCCACACCTTATAGATATCCTGGTAATAATTACGTCATAAACTTATAGGTGGTTAACTATATGGTGAGGTGTGTCATGAAACTCGTTTTAACAACAGCCCTGTTAGCCGCCACCCTGGCTTCTGGGGCGGCTTGCGCCGCAGATCCTGCCATTCCGTGGGCCGACAACAGCGGCGGCACGGAAAATACCCATATCGCCGCCATGGGGCAGAACCTGAATGCACAGCATCAGGCGATCAGCAAAACCCCGGAAGGCGTGTGGGCGGCGAACTCTGGCAGTATTCACCAGGATGAGGCGGCATTAAGCAGCAGCAAGCCGGCCTTCAGCGGCTATCCGCAGCTGATGCCGCATCAGGGCTAAACACTGTTTCAGCGTCTCAGATGTCCGGCGCAGGACGAGGCGCCGGGCATGTTTTTATGCCTTTTCTCCTGCAAGGGCGTGCCAGCCGTACGAGGGGATGAAGCGGCTGATTTTTGCCGGAATCCTGGTCAGCCGTCGGCAGCGGCCTGAAATTTATATCCCGGGAAATGTACCTAAAGCCTGTAAAATCCTGCCCTTAACGATTCAGCTAAATTTTAATGTTGCTTTTTTGTAAACAGATTAACACCTCGCCGAAATCCTGCTATGCTGCCGACGCGGTATCGGGCATTTACCCTACAAACTGCTGTCTCACAGGAGCGTGAAGAGAATCGCCTACCGCATTTTACAATGAGAGCGAGGAGAACCGTCGTGCTAGAAGAATACCGTAAGCACGTAGCTGAGCGTGCAGCCGTTGGGATTGTTGCCAAATCCTTAGATGCAACCCAAATGGCCGCGCTGGTAGAACTGCTGAAGAACCCGCCTGCGGGTGAAGAAGAATTCCTGTTAGACCTGTTAATCAACCGTGTACCGCCGGGTGTCGACGAAGCCGCCTATGTTAAAGCCGGATTCCTTGCCGCTGTCGCCAAAGGCGAAGCAACTTCCCCACTGGTTACCCCTGAAAAAGCCGTTGAACTGCTGGGCACCATGCAGGGCGGTTACAACATTCACCCGCTGATTGATGCGCTGGACGAGGCTAAACTGGCGCCGATCGCCGCCAAAGCGCTGTCCCATACCCTGCTGATGTTCGATAACTTCTACGACGTCGAAGAGAAAGCCAAAGCGGGTAACGAGTACGCTAAACAGGTGATGAAATCGTGGGCTGACGCCGAGTGGTTCCTGAACCGTCCGCCGCTGGCTGAGAAAATCACCGTCACCGTCTTCAAAGTGACCGGCGAAACCAACACCGATGATCTCTCTCCGGCGCCGGATGCCTGGTCCCGCCCGGATATCCCGCTGCACGCGCTGGCGATGCTGAAAAATGCCCGCGAAGGTATCGAACCGGATCAGCCGGGTTCCGTGGGCCCGATCAAGCAAATTGAAGCGCTTCAGCAAAAAGGTTTCCCGCTGGCCTACGTCGGTGACGTGGTGGGTACCGGTTCTTCGCGTAAATCCGCCACCAACTCGGTGCTGTGGTTTATGGGCGACGATATTCCGAACGTGCCGAACAAGCGCGGCGGCGGCCTGTGCCTGGGCGGCAAAATCGCACCGATTTTCTTCAATACCATGGAAGATGCGGGTGCGCTGCCAATTGAAGTGGACGTGAGCAACCTGAATATGGGTGACGTGATTGACGTTTACCCGTTCAAAGGCGAAGTGCGTAACCACGAAACCAACGAACTGCTGGCAAGCTTCGGGCTGAAAACCGATGTGCTGGTTGATGAAGTCCGCGCCGGCGGCCGTATTCCGCTGATCATCGGTCGCGGCCTGACCACCAAAGCGCGTGAAGCGCTGGGGCTGCCGCACAGCGACGTTTTCCGTCAGGCAAAAGACGTAGCAGAAAGCAGCCGCGGCTACTCGCTGGCGCAGAAAATGGTCGGTCGCGCCTGCGGCGTAGCCGGTATTCGTCCGGGCGCTTACTGCGAACCGAAGATGACTTCAGTGGGCTCCCAGGACACCACCGGTCCGATGACCCGTGATGAACTGAAAGACCTGGCGTGCCTTGGTTTCTCCGCCGACCTGGTGATGCAGTCCTTCTGTCACACTGCGGCCTATCCGAAGCCGGTTGACGTCACCACTCACCATACGCTGCCAGACTTCATTATGAACCGTGGCGGTGTTTCCCTGCGTCCGGGCGATGGCGTTATCCACTCGTGGCTGAACCGTATGCTGCTGCCGGATACCGTCGGTACCGGCGGTGACTCCCATACCCGTTTCCCGATTGGTATCTCTTTCCCGGCGGGCTCTGGTCTGGTGGCCTTTGCCGCCGCGACCGGCGTGATGCCGCTGGATATGCCGGAATCCGTGCTGGTTCGCTTCAAAGGCAAGATGCAGCCGGGGATCACCCTGCGCGACCTGGTCCATGCGATCCCGCTGTACGCGATTAAGCAGGGTCTGCTGACCGTTGAGAAGAAAGGGAAGAAAAACATCTTCTCTGGCCGCATCCTGGAAATCGAAGGTCTGCCGGATCTGAAGGTGGAGCAGGCGTTTGAGCTGACCGATGCTTCCGCAGAACGTTCTGCTGCTGGCTGTACCATTAAGCTGAATCAGGAACCGATCGTTGAGTATCTCAACTCCAACATCGTCCTGCTGAAGTGGATGATTGCAGAAGGCTACGGCGATCGTCGCACCCTGGAACGTCGTATCCAGGGGATGGAAAAATGGCTGGCGGATCCGCAGTTGCTGGAAGCCGACGCTGACGCGGAATACGCGGCGGTGATCGACATCGATCTGGCGGATATCAAAGAGCCTATTCTGTGTGCGCCGAACGATCCGGACGATGCGCGTCTGCTGTCCGACGTGCAGGGTGAGAAGATCGACGAAGTGTTCATCGGTTCCTGCATGACCAACATCGGTCACTTCCGTGCGGCGGGTAAACTGCTGGACAGCCATAAAGGCCAGCTGCCGACTCGTCTGTGGGTGGCTCCGCCAACCCGTATGGATGCGGCGCAGCTGACGGAAGAAGGCTACTACAGCGTGTTTGGTAAGAGCGGTGCGCGTATCGAAATCCCTGGCTGTTCCCTGTGTATGGGTAACCAGGCGCGCGTGGCGGACGGTGCGACGGTGGTGTCCACTTCGACCCGTAACTTCCCGAACCGTTTAGGGACCGGCGCTAACGTTTATCTGGCCTCTGCGGAACTGGCTGCGGTCGCTTCTCTGCTCGGCAAACTGCCGACGCCGGAAGAGTACCAGACCTTCGTCGCGAAGGTGGATCAGACCGCGGCGGACACTTACCGTTATCTGAACTTCAACCAGCTGGAACAGTATACTGATAAAGCTGATGGGGTTATTTTCCAGACGGCGGTCTAAGGTGAGGCGTCAGCTCGCCTGACGAATTGCCTGTAAACTCTCCTATGCCCGGTGAACATTGCATCACCGGGCATTTTTATTTCCAATCCTTCATCCGCCCGGCTTTTTTTCTTCCCCGGTACTGCGATAATTACCCTATGGGTACAATGTAGCGGTGACGCATTGCCCTTGCAGAGGAAGACACTATGGATTACGAATTTCTGCGCGATATTACCGGAGTGGTAAAGGTGCGAATGTCGATGGGCCACGAGGTGGTAGGGCACTGGTTTAACGAAGAGGTGAAAGATAACCTCGCCCTGCTGGACGAAGTGGAACAGGCCGCGCGTACCGTACAAGGCAGCGAGCGTTCCTGGCAGCGTGCCGGACATGAATACACGCTATGGCTGGATGGCGAAGAGGTGATGATTCGCGCCAACCAGCTGGAGATTTCAGGTGATGAAATAGAAGAGGGCATGAGCTACTACGACGAAGAAAGCCTCTCTTTGTGCGGCGTTGAGGATTTTTTACAGGTCGTTGCCGCCTACCGTCGCTTCTTACAAGACCGCTAACTCCCCGGCAGCGCTCTTTCAGGCGCTGCCCGCACTACCCTTCTTGATTACATTTAATCAAATAATCATTAAACGGCTTAATATTGGCCTCGAACTGCGATCTGAGCCTTATCTTTCTTTTATTTGATTTATTATAATCATTTGTGATTGCATTAAATCAACCAGGAGGGCGATGTGAAAATTAAAGCGACAATAGAAAAAATCCCGGGAGGGATGATGGTCGTCCCGCTTGTGCTGGGGGCTATGCTCAATACTTTCGCCCCCGAGGCGCTGCAGGTCGGGGGCTTTACCACGGCATTATTTAAGAACGGCGCCGCGCCGCTTATCGGGGCGTTTTTACTCTGCATGGGGGCGGGTATCCATATAAAAGCCGCCCCTAAATCTCTGTTGATTGGCGGCGGTATTACCTTCACTAAATTTGTTGTGGCGGTGGCGCTTGGATTTACCGTCGAGACGTTTTTTGGCGTCGACGGTCTGTGGGGGCTCTCCTCCGTCGCCATTATTGCCGCGATGAGCAACACGAATGGCGGCCTGTATGCCGCACTGGCCGGCGAGTTTGGCAGCGAGAATGAGGTGGGAGCTACGCCGCTGATGTCGCTGAGCGACGGCCCGATACTGACGATGATCGCTCTGGGCGCGGCGGGTATGGCTAATATTCCGCTGATGTCGATCGTGGTGGTGCTGATCCCCATGCTTATCGGCATGCTGCTCGGCAATCTGGATGTGCAGATGCGTGAATTCCTCACGAAAGGCGGCCCGCTGCTGATCCCGTTCTTTGCTTTTGCGCTAGGCGCCGGAATCGACCTGTCCATGCTGCTGAAGGGCGGGCTTGCCGGGATCCTGCTGGGCGTGCTGACCACTCTGGTAGGCGGTTTCTTCAATATTAAAGTCGATCGTCTGCTGGGCGGCACTGGTATTGCCGGCGCAGCGGCTTCCAGCACCGCGGGTAACGCCGTTGCCACGCCGATGGCCATTGCCCAGGCGGATCCTGCGCTGGGCGAGATCGTGGCGGTGGCAACGCCGCTGGTGGCCACGTCGGTGATTGTGACCGCCCTCTTAACGCCAGCGCTGACGTCGTGGGTGGCGAAACGTAACCAGCAGCAGGCGAAGGTAGTCCTCGGGGAGAAACCATAATGAAGATGATTGTTATCGCAGATGATTTTACCGGAGCAAATGATACAGGAGTCCAGCTGGCCAAAAAGGGCGCGCGTACTGAGGTCATGTTCAATGAGCGGCAGCAAGCGTCACGTCAGGCTGATGTGCTGGTGATAAATACCGAAAGCAGGGCGTTGGAGCCGGCTCAGGCGGCAGAGAAGGTGGGCGCGGTCGTCGCGCCCTGGTTTTGCGAGCGGGGCAATCCACCGCTGGTATACAAAAA
The DNA here is from genome assembly GCF_002806725.1 of Raoultella sp. T31. Taxonomy (NCBI): domain Bacteria; kingdom Pseudomonadati; phylum Pseudomonadota; class Gammaproteobacteria; order Enterobacterales; family Enterobacteriaceae; genus Klebsiella; species Raoultella sp. T31. Next base: position 83,451 of record NZ_PIBO01000002.1, on the reverse strand, counting down.
GATAGATTCGACGTTCCGCGGTAACGTCGGCGCGGAGGTCGAGGCGGCAATGCAGGCCAGTGGTGCCAGGCTGGCCATCGTGGCGGCAGCGATTCCCGCGGCGGGGCGGGTGACGAGGAACGGGCAATGTCTGGTGCATGGCGTACCGCTCGTCGAAACAGAATTTGCCAGCGATCCCAAAACACCGATTATCTCTTCCCATATCAAGACATTGCTTGAATTGCAGACCACCTGTCCGGTTTATGAGCTGGATCTGGCGACGGTACGTGGCGGTGGCTCAGGCGCCGAACTCCAGCGTATCGGCGAGAGCGACGGCGGGATTGTGGTCGTTGATGCCGAAAACGATGGCGATTTGGCTCTGCTGGCGCAGGCGGTGGCCGGGCTTAACCAGCGTTACTTACTCGTTGGCGCAGCGGGTTTTGCTAACGCGCTGCCGGCAGAGTGTTACCTCAGTCCACGGCTGCAGCTGCCGGTGCTGGTGGTTGCCGGTTCGATGAGTGAGGCAACCCGGCAGCAGATTGTGTTTGCGGCGAAAGAGAGGGCGCTGGGGATTGTCGATATTGATGTTGAGGCGCTGCTACAAACGGACAGCGATAGCATAAAGGAAAAGATAGTCCGCCAGGCCAGCGCCATTTTGCGCGACCGTCAGCATTGTGTGCTGAGAACCTGCCGCGACGCCGATGCGCGCGGGATGATTGAGACGCTGTGCGAACGCTACCAGCTTTCACGCCAGCAGCTCGGAGACTGCATTAGCTCAGCACTAGGCGGTATCACGCTCGCCGTCATCAACCGGGCGCAAATCGGGGGGCTGTTCCTCACGGGCGGAGATATTGCCATCGCCGTGGCGAGAGCGCTCGGGGCTGAAGGCTATCGTATCGCCAGCGAAGTGGCGCCCTGCGTGCCCTGCGGAACGTTGGTGAACAGCGAAATTGACGATCTGCCGGTGATCACCAAAGCCGGTGGATTTGGCGGCGAAGCCACGCTTCGGGATGCACTTTATTTTATTGAGGAGCTGTACAGTGACAAATAACGTAATTGCCGTCACGATGGGCGACCCGGCAGGCATCGGGCCCGAAATCATTATCAAATCTCTGGCCGAAGGCGCGCTTTCCGGCACGCCGGCAGTGGTGGTGGGATGTTTACAGACGCTACAGCGTCTGCAGGCGTCCGGCGTCACGCCGCCCGTAGAATTACGTCCGATCAAGCAGGTTTCCCAGGCGCGCTTTGCGCCGGGGATCGTTAACGTCATTGACGAACCGCTGAAAGACCCGGCCAGGCTTATACCGGGAAAGGTGCAGGCTCAGGCTGGCGATCTGGCGTACCGCTGCGTTAAGCGGGCCACCGAAATGGCGCTGGCGGGAGAGGTTTCCGCCATTGCGACCGCGCCGCTGAATAAAGAGGCGCTTCATCTGGCGGGGCACATGTATCCGGGTCATACCGAACTGCTGGCCCGCCTGACGGACAGCCGCGATTATGCGATGGTGCTGTATACCGACAAGCTGAAGGTCATACACGTTTCGACGCATATTGCGCTGCGTAAGTTTCTCGATACGCTGAACGGCGAGCGTATTAAAACGGTTATCTCGCTTGCCGACACTTTCTTACGGCGCGTGGGGTTCAGTTCCCCGCGTATCGCGGTCGCCGGCGTTAATCCTCATGCTGGTGAAAACGGTCTTTTTGGCGATGAGGAGATCAACATTGTCGGCCCGGCGATTGCGCAGATGCAGCAGCAGGGCGTGGCCGTTTATGGCCCTTGCCCGCCGGATACCGTCTTTCTGCAGGCCTGGGAAGGGCAGTACGATATGGTGGTGGCGATGTATCACGACCAGGGGCATATTCCGTTGAAGCTGCTTGGCTTCTATGATGGCGTCAATATCACCGCCGGGCTGCCGTTTATCCGCACCTCAGCGGATCATGGCACCGCGTTTGATATTGCCTGGACAGGTAAAGCTAAGTCTGAGAGCATGGCGATTTCTATCCAGCTAGCCGCTCAGCTTGCTTAATTTATAGACTGTTATCCGGATTCATTCAGGTTGCACAAGGCGGCAGTCCGCAGTGCCTGAGGCGGTTACCCGCGCCGGTTAAGCGCTGGCGTGGCTGTCGGCTTACAACGTGAAAGATGAAAGGGATATGAAGTCACAAAATCGCTTAGACCAGATTCTGGACTATCTGAAAGGCCATAATCTGGTCACCGTTGAACAACTGGTTACCGCTATTGACGCTTCGCCCGCGACCATACGTCGCGATCTGATTAAGCTGGATGAGCAGGGCGTGATTAATCGCAGCCACGGCGGCGTGGCGCTTAACCGCTTTATCCCGGCCCAGCCGACGACCAATGAAAAGCAGCTGCTGCATCCCCAGGAAAAGAGTGCGATTGCCCAACTGGCCCTGTCGATGATTAAAGCCGGCGATTCGGTTGTGCTGGATGCCGGGACGACGATGCTGGAGCTGGCGCGTAACCTGACTTCGCTGCCGCTGCGCGTAATTACCTCCGATTTACGCATCGCCCTGTTTCTCTCGGAGTTTAAGCAGATCGAGGTGACCATCATCGGCGGTCGCATCGATGACAGCAGCCAGTCATGCATTGGCGATCACGGTCGTAAACTGCTGCGCGGTATCTACCCGGATATCGCATTTATTAGCTGTAATTCATGGAGTCTGGAGAAGGGGATTACCACGCCGACGGAAGAGAAGGCGGGGCTCAAGCAGGATCTGGCGCTGAATGCGAGCCGCCGGGTGCTGTTAGCGGACAGCAGCAAATATGGCTCCTGGTCGCTGTTTTGCGTCACCCCGCTTGCCAGTCTGACGGATATCGTCACCGATCGCGGCCTGACGACCCAGGCGCAGGAGGCGCTCGCCAACCTGCCTTGCCGGCTTCACCTGGCATAACCAGACAGGGCCACTGCCGTAGCCCTGTCTGCGTTTCTCAGATATGCGGAATGTTGCGGGCGTAGTAAATTTCTCGCATCTCTTTCCACAGTAGACTGGTGATGGACTTGCGCTCTTCTGCGCTGAGGTCTTCGGGCCTGGTGTGGAACATGTAGTGCTTCAGATCGAACTCTTTCAGCAGCATTTTGGTGTGGAAGATATTTTCCTGATAGACGTTGACGTCCACCATGTCATACAGCGCTTTGATGTCCTCGGACATAAAGTTCTGAATGGAATTGATTTCATGGTCAATAAAGTGCTTCATGCCATTGATATCACGGGTAAAACCGCGGACGCGATAATCAATAGTGACAATGTCAGATTCCAGCTGATGGATGAGATAATTCAACGCATTAAGCGGTGAAATAACCCCACAGGTGGAGACTTCGATATCGGCACGGAAGGTGCACAGCCCGCCCTCGGGATGGCTTTCCGGGTAGGTGTGCACGCAAATATGGCTCTTGTCGAGATGGGCGACGACGGCTTCCGGGAGCGGGCCCGGGCGTTCGGTCTGGTCGATAAGCTGCGGATCAACCGGTTCTTCACTGACCAGAATCGTGACGCTGGCCCCCTGAGGTTCATAATCCTGGCGGGCAATGTTCAGAATGTTGGCACCGATGATCGAGCAGGTCTCTGACAAAATCTCGGTCAGACGGTTGGCGTTATAGAGTTCATCGATATAGGCGATGTAGCCATCGCGCTCCTCTGCCGTTTTGGCGTAGCAGATATCGTAAATACAAAAACTCAGGCTCTTGGTCAGGTTGTTAAAGCCGTGCAGCTTCAGTTTTTTCAATTTAGTTCACCCCCTTACTGAGGATCGCTGGCGGACAGCGCATCCTGTAAATATTGCGGTAGGGCAAAGGCCGCCTTGTGAATGGCCGGATTATAGTAACGGCACTTCAGGTTCGCTTTGTGAAAACGCGCCTGGATAATTTCATTGGACAGGTCGCGCAGGGCATCATTATCGGTCGCCCACGCGAAGGTCATAATGCCGCCATAGTAGGTCGGAATCGCGGCCTGATAGAAGCTGACATCGCTGAAATAGTGGCCGAGTTTGCGGTGGCTGTCGATCGCTTCATCCTGTTGCAGGAAGCAGACGCCGTTCTGGGCGACAAAAATGCCGCCGGGGTTCAGGCAACGCTTGCAGCCTTCGTAAAAGGCTGAGGTGAACAGGCTCTCGCCGGGACCGATAGGGTCGGTGCAGTCGGAAATTATCACATCAAACGTTTGCGTGGTCTGGTTAACAAAATTGACGCCATCGTCAATCACCAGCGTAAAGCGCGGATCGTCATAAGCGCCCGCGTTATGATTTGGCAGATACTGGCGGCAGAATGAGACCACGCCAGCGTCGATTTCGACCATGGTGATGGTTTCGATGGTGCTGTGACGAGACACTTCTCGCAGCATCGCGCCGTCACCGCCGCCGATGATCAGCACATGTTTCGCCTGGCCGTGGGCCATCAGCGGGACATGGGTCATCATCTCATGATAGATAAACTCATCGCGTTCGCTGGTTTGTACCACCCCGTCCAGCGCCATCACGCGGCCAAAGGCTGCATTCTCAAAAATGATCAAATCCTGGTGATCGGTCTTTTCGTGATACAGCACCTTATCAACCGCAAAATACTGACCAAAATGGTCGTGCAGCGTTTCATGCCACAGATTGTTATCAGCCACAGGCGGGTTCCTCCATTGTGAACATCCGGTACGCTCGAAAAACGAGCGCAACATCATAGCCAACTCTGGATGATGATGCACGGTGGATATTTCAGCCGTTCGCATGGCGGCAGGCTGCATGGCAGGAATGGCGGGACGGGAAGACCATGCCACCTTATACAGGCGGCGGGATTGTGTTCGGGCCCGGCGGGTGGACTATTTCACGTAAGCGAGCAGGCTCAGCGAATCGCGGGCCAACGCCTTGCATTTTTTCGTCGTGGGGATTTTGATACCGCTGAGGTCGCGGTAGCTGTCTTCACCGAGCGCCTTCATATTGAAGCTGTCGTAGTTGCTCAGATCCCATTGGTTCTGTTGAGCAAAAAAGACCAGCGCGCGACGAATTTGGGTATTCGGCAGATTCTGGTAACCGCAGTCGTTTTTCAGAAAGACAAATACCGCCGTTAAATCAGCCATATCTTCCGCTTCGGACTCACTTAACGCATAGCTATTGGCGGATAGAGCAAGCAGGCTGCCGAGCACTATTGTTCTGAAAAGCGTCTTCATTTTCTCTACCATTGGATCACGGACGCTCAACGTTAGCATACTTCTTTACACTACGTAGAGCTTTATTCTTACTCTTCTGCTTGACCTTCCTGCTGGTGGAAGGTTTAAGCTCAAAAGTTCACCAGCAGAATAAAAAGGATGTGAAAATGCAACGTCGTGAATTTATCAAATTAACCGCGGCGGCCAGCGTATTCAGCGCGCTGCCGCTGTGGAGCCGCTCGGTTTTCGCCGCCAGCCGTCCGGTTCTGCCGGTGCCCGATCTTCTGACCGCCGACGCACGTAATCGCATCACATTAACGATCCAGGCCGGAAAAACGCAGTTTGGTCCGCATCAGGCGACCACCTGGGGCTATAACGGCAATCTGCTGGGGCCAGCGCTGAAGCTCAAAAAAGGGGAGGCGGTGACCGTGGATATCCATAACCGCCTGGCCGAAGAGACCACCGTACACTGGCATGGGCTGGAGGTGCCGGGTGAGGTCGACGGCGGTCCGCAGGGGATCATCGCGCCAGGCGCCTCCCGCAGCGTGAACTTTACTCCCAGCCAGCGGGCCGCCACCTGCTGGTTCCACCCGCACCAGCATGGAAAAACCGGTCGTCAGGTGGCGATGGGGCTGGCGGGGCTGGTGCTGATTTCTGATGAGGAAAGCGAGCGGTTGCTGTTGCCCAGGCAGTGGGGGATCGATGATGTACCGCTGATTGTGCAGGATAAGCGTTTTACTGCCGCCGGCGAGATTGATTATCAGCTCGACATGATGAGCGCGGCGGTCGGCTGGTTTGGCGATACCTTGCTGGCAAACGGGGCGCTCTACCCTGAACATGCCGCGCCGCGCGGCTGGCTGCGCTTACGTTTACTGAACGGCTGTAACGCCCGCTCGCTGAATTTCGCCACCAGCGATAACCGGCCGATGTACGTTATCGCCAGCGACGGCGGACTGCTTGCCGAACCGGTGAAGGTCAGCGAGCTGCTGGTGTTAATGGGGGAGCGCTTTGAAGTGCTGGTGGATACCCGCGACGGTAAAGCTTTCGATCTGCTCACCTTGCCGGTGAGTCAAATGGGGATGGCGATCGCGCCGTTCGACACCCCGCAGCCGGTCCTGCGCATCCAGCCGCTGACTATCCAGGCATCCGGTACCCTGCCGGATTCTTTGGTCAGTATGCCGGCGCTGCCGTCGCTGGAGGGGCTGACACAGCGCACGCTCCAGCTGTCGATGGATCCGATGCTGGATATGATGGGAATGCAGGCGCTGATGCAAAAATATGGTGATCAGGCGATGTCCGGCATGAACCATGGTAGCATGATGGATCACGGCAATATGGGTCACGGCATGATGGGCAATATGAGCGCCAAGGGGCAGATGAATCATGGCGATATGGGGAACATGAACCACGGCGGCATGGGACAGATGAACCACGGTGCCGACGGTTTCGATTTCCATAATGCTAACCGGATCAATGGCCAGGCCTTTGATATGAATACCCCGCTGTTCGCCGCGGCGAAAGGGCAGTTTGAGCGCTGGGTGATTTCCGGCAAAGGCGACATGATGCTGCACCCGTTCCATATTCACGGCACCCAGTTCCGTATTCTGTCGGAAAATGGCGCTGCGCCTGCCGCGCATCGTTCAGGCTGGAAAGATACCGTCCGGGTTGAGGGGGGCGTTAGTGAAGTGTTGGTGAAGTTCGATCACGGGGCGTCGAAAACGCATGCTTATATGGCGCACTGCCACCTGCTGGAACATGAAGATACCGGCATGATGCTCGGCTTTACGGTGTAGGTTTTTCCCCGCCGGGGATATTCTGCCCGCATAATAGAGAGGCCCGGTGTTCACCGGGCCTTCTGTTTTGTTACTGCGTTTTTACCTGGGCTTATTGCGCCTCATCAGGCAGCGCATAGGCGACGATATAGTCACCCATCTTCGTGCCAAACGAGCCGTGGCCGCCTGCGGCGATGACCACATACTGTTTGCCATTTACTTCATAGGTCATCGGCGTCGCCTGGCCGCCTGCCGGCAGACGGGCCTGCCACAGTTTTTCCCCGTTGCTCATGTTGTAGGCACGCAGGTAGTTATCGGCGGTAGCGCCAATAAACAGCACGTTGCCCGCGGTGGAGATTGGGCCACCAAGCATCGGCATACCGAGGTTAAACGGCAGCTGGACCGGCATCGGGAACGGCAGGCTATCCTGCGGCGTACCGATACGTTTTTTCCATACCACTTCGTTGGTTTTCAGATCCAGCGCGGAGATGTAACCCCAGGCCGGCTGTTTGCACGGCAGGCCAAACGGCGACAGGAAGGCGTTGAGGGTCACGCCGAACGGTACGCCATACTGCGGCTGGATGCCGGATTCGGTACCGGAACCTTTCGCGTCTTTTGGCGGCTCCATCGGGTTGCCCGGGCCGCGTGGGATCAGTTTCGATACAAACGGCAGCGCCATTGGGTTGGCGATGGCCACCTGACGGTTCGGATCAACGGAAATCCCGCCCCATTCAAACATTCCCAGGTTACCCGGGAAGACCAGCGTGCCTTGTTCTGACGGCGGGGTGAAGATGCCTTCATAACGCAGCTGGTGGAAGATAACGCGGCACACCAGCTGATCGAACATGGTGGCGCCCCACATATCCGCGCCGGTCAAATCTTTCTTCGGACGGAAGCTCAGGTCGGAGAATGGCTGAGTTTTCGAGACATAATCGCCTTTCGCTGCGCCCTGAGGAACCGGTTTTTCCGGTGCCGGGACAACCAGTTCGCCGTTACGACGGTCGAGAACGAAGATATTACCGGTTTTGGCCGGTGCGTAGATGACCGGAACAGTTTTACCGTTAACGTCGATATCCGCCAGCGTAGGCTGAGACGGCATATCCATGTCCCACAGATCGTGGTGAACGGTCTGATAGCTCCATGCCAGTTTACCGGTGGTCGCGTTCAGCGCCACGATAGAGCTGGCGTAGCGTTCCTGTTCCGGCGTACGGTTACCGCCCCAGATATCCGGCGTGGTCACGCCCATCGGCAGGTACACGAGGTCCAGCTTCGCATCATAGGCCGCAGGCGCCCAGGAGTTCGGGGAGTTCAGCGTGAAATGATGTTGATCATCCGGAATGGCGTTCGGATCTTTCGCGCCCGGATCGAAGACCCACAGCAGTTTACCGGTGTTGACGTCAAAGCCGCGAATAACGCCCGACGGTTCGCGCGTCGAGAAGTTATCGGTCACGGCGCCGGCAATGATAATGGTGGTATCGGTCACGATCGGCGGAGACGTTGGTTCATACATCCCCGGCGTGGTGACCGGCATATTGGTCTGCAGATTGAGAATACCTTTGTTGGCAAAGGATTCGCACAGCTGGCCGTTGTCGGCGTTAATCGCGAACAGGCGACCATCGTTGACCGGCAGGATAATCCGGCGCGGACAGTTGGCGACGACGTCTGCCGGCGCCTTGTCTGCTTTCGCTTCGTGATAAGAGACGCCGCGACAGGTGACGTGCTGGAAGGACGGATCCGCGTTCAGCTGCGGGTCAAAGTGCCATTTTTCTTTCCCGGTAGCCGCATCAAGAGCAAACAGACGCTGGTGGGCGGTACACAGGTACAGCATGTTCCCCACTTTAATTGGCGTCACTTCGTTGGTGATTTCACCCGGATCGTTCGGCTGCTTCAGGTCGCCGGTGCGGAACACCCAGGCTTCCTTCAGGTTTTTCACGTTATCGGCATTGATTTGCTTCAGCGGCGAATAACGCTGACCTTCCTGATTACGGCCATACGCCGGCCAGTCGCTATCGGCAACCGCGGAGATCGGCGCCGCAGGCGTCGCATCGGCATTCAGGGTGCCGTTCACTTCCTGCGGGTCATTAAAACCGGCCCAGGTCAGGATACCACCGCTGATCAGCAGGGCAACGACCAGACCGGCGACCGCGCCGCCCGATGGGATCGGCAGACGACGCCAGACAAAAGGCAAAATAAGCCAGATGCCGAAGAAGACCAGGATATCGCTACGCGGCGTAAGCGCCCAGAAGTCAAAGCCGACTTCCCAGACGCCCCAGATCATGGTGGCGAGAAGCAGCGCAGCATACAGCCAGAGCGCTGCGCGTTTGCCCTGTAACAGCATCACGGTGACGGCCAGCATGACCAGGCCAGCAATAGGGTAGTACCAGGAGCCGCCAAGAGCCGCCAGCCATACCCCGCCAATAAGAAGATACAGGCCGCAGAACGCTGCAAAGAGAGCTGTCAGCGTCACGAGAAGCCGTGATTGTTGAGACTTTGTTTCTGCCATAGAAAGACACTCGGTTGTTTGTTAATTTTTAATTGCAATTAATTATAGGATTTAACAAGTGTGATCGGAATCACAAAATGGGCTTTATTATTCCCTGCATCGCATATTTCTTTTTACTGGTATACTGCATAGCTTGCCGGTCAATGTCGGTGCATTCGCAACGGTGTTGATGATTTATCTTAAGAATCAAATGGTTAGTTTAATGAAACATACTGTAGAAGTGATGATCCCGGAAGCCGAGATCAAAGCGCGTATCGCCGAACTGGGTCGTCAAATCAACGAGTGCTACAAAGACAGCGGCAGCGAAATGGTGCTGGTGGGGCTGCTGCGCGGCTCATTTATGTTTATGGCCGACCTGTGCCGTGAAGTGCAGGTGCCGCATGAAGTCGATTTTATGACCGCCTCCAGCTACGGCAGCGGCATGTCGACGACCCGTGACGTGAAAATCCTGAAAGATCTGGATGAAGACATTCGCGGTAAAGACGTATTGATTGTGGAAGACATTATCGATTCCGGCAACACGCTGTCTAAAGTGCGTGAAATTCTCAGCCTGCGTGAGCCGAAATCTCTGGCTATTTGTACGCTGCTGGATAAGCCGAGCCGTCGTGAAGTGAACGTGCCGGTCGAGTTTGTTGGTTTTGCCATCCCGGATGAGTTCGTGGTCGGCTACGGGATTGATTACGCGCAGCGCTACCGTCATCTGCCGTACGTCGGCAAAGTGGTACTGCTGGACGAGTAAGGTTTCATGCGACCCCGGACGATGGCGCGCCGCGCTGCCGGGGTTTTCTCAGCGGGTGGCTTACTTGTGGTTGGCGTGTTTGCTCTTGAGGTTGGAAATCCCGTGACGGTAGCGCTGTTCAAGGGTTTCACGGCTGACGGCGGTCACATCAAGATCGCGTAGCATCCCGTCATGGATACCGTAGGCCCAGCCGTGGATGGTGACCTTCTGACCCCGTTTCCACGCCGACTGCATAATAGTCGAGTGGCCCAGGTTATAAACCTGCTCCATCACGTTCAGTTCACATAATGTATCCAGTCGGCGCTCTTCGGGCATTTCGCCCAGCAGCGAGCTGTGTTTGAACCAGATATCGCGAATATGCAGCAGCCAGTTGTCGATAAGCCCCAGCTCGGTGTTTTCTACCGCCGCCTGCACGCCGCCGCAGCCATAGTGGCCGCAGATGATGATATGCTCGACTTCCAGCACGTCGACGGCATACTGCACCACGGAAAGACAGTTCAGGTCGGTATGAATCACCAGATTGGCGACGTTACGATGGACAAACAGTTCACCGGGCTCAAGGCCGGTTAACCGTTCCGCAGGAACACGGCTATCAGAACATCCAATCCACAGAAAGCGTGGCTTCTGCGCTTGTGACAATTTTGCGAAAAAGCCGGGGTCTTCTTCCACCAGCATTTTTGACCATAGTGCATTATTGCTGATGAGTGTATCTATATCATTCATGGACGTTTACGGCCTGTAACCAAGTAAGTGCGTTGGGCTAATATAGGTTAACCTCACTTTATTTAAAACAACCCATCGCGTGTCATGACACGAGAAGAGATATTTAATGACCATTGCTCTGGAATTAAAACAGCTCACCAAGACCTACCCCGGCGGGGTTCAGGCGCTGCGGGGAATCGATCTGCAGGTGGAAGCCGGGGATTTTTATGCGCTGCTCGGCCCTAACGGGGCGGGGAAATCCACCACGATTGGCATTATCAGCTCGCTGGTAAATAAAACCTCCGGCGAGGTCAACGTCTTTGGCTACGACCTGCAAAAGGACGTGGTGAACGCCAAGCGTCAGCTCGGGCTGGTGCCGCAGGAGTTCAACTTCAACCCGTTTGAAACCGTCCAGCAGATCGTCGTGCATCAGGCGGGCTACTACGGCGTGGAGCATAAAGAAGCGCTTCTGCGCAGCGAAAAGTACTTAAAACAGCTCGATCTGTGGGAAAAGCGCAACGAACGTGCACGGATGCTCTCCGGCGGGATGAAGCGACGCCTGATGATCGCCCGCGCGCTGATGCATGAACCTAAACTGCTGATCCTCGATGAACCCACCGCGGGCGTGGATATCGAACTTCGCCGCTCGATGTGGGGTTTTCTCAAGGATTTGAACGATAAAGGCACCACCATCATCCTGACCACCCATTATCTGGAAGAGGCGGAGATGCTGTGTCGCAATATCGGGATTATTCAACGGGGAGAACTGGTGGAAAACACCTCGATGAAGGCGCTGCTTGCCAAGTTGAAATCAGAAACGTTCATTCTCGATCTGGCGCCGAAAAGCCCGCTGCCGACGCTGGAAGGTTACCAGTATCGCCTGGTGGATACCTCCACGCTGGAAGTCGAAGTGCTGCGCGAGCAGGGGATTAACAGCGTATTTGCCCAGCTGAGTGCCCAGGGCGTTCAGGTGTTAAGTATGCGTAACAAAGCCAACCGGCTGGAAGAGCTGTTTGTCACGCTGGTGCAGGACAGAAAAGGAGAATCAGCATGATGCAGCTTTATTGGATCGCGCTGAAAAGCATCTGGACCAAGGAAATTCACCGCTTTATGCGTATCTGGATCCAGACGCTGGTGCCGCCGGTGATCACCATGACCCTCTATTTTGTCATCTTTGGCAATTTGATCGGCTCGCGGATCGGCGAAATGCATGGCTTTACCTATATGCAGTTTATTGTGCCGGGTCTGATCATGATGGCGGTGATCACCAACGCCTATGCCAACGTGGCCTCCTCGTTCTTCAGCGCGAAATTTCAGCGCAATATCGAAGAGCTGCTGGTGGCGCCGGTGCCAACGCACGTGGTTATCGCCGGTTATGTTGGCGGCGGGGTTGCGCGCGGGCTGTGCGTAGGGATTCTGGTTACCGCGATCTCGTTGTTCTTCGTGCCGTTCCAGGTGCATTCCTGGCTGTTCGTTGGGCTGACGCTGATTCTGACCGCGGTCCTCTTTTCGCTGGCGGGTTTGCTGAACGCGGTTTTTGCCAAAACCTTTGATGATATCAGCCTGATCCCCACCTTTGTGCTGACGCCGCTGACCTACCTCGGGGGGGTATTTTACTCCCTGACCCTGCTGCCGCCCTTCTGGCAGGCGCTGTCGCACCTTAACCCGATCGTGTACATGATCAGCGGCTTCCGCTATGGATTCCTCGGTATCAACGATGTTCCGCTGGTTACGACTTTTGGCGTGCTGGTGGTCTTTATTGTTCTGTTCTACGCGCTGTGCTGGTATCTGATCCAGCGTGGACGCGGTCTGCGCAGCTAACCGCGCGTCGGCGAATAGCGCCTGGCCTTCAGGCGAGGCGCTATCTGCTAATCTTGACTGCCATCACTCATCTGCGTCATCCCCTTTGTTACAGTGTTTCTCTGCTAAGGAGGCTGTCTATGTTGGGGTGGGTGATTACCTGTCATGATGAGAAGGCGGAAGTGCTGCTGGATCGTCTGGAAAAAAAGTTTGGCCCGCTGGCGCAATGCCGGGCGGTAAATTACTGGCGTAATCTTAGCAGCAATATGTTGAGCCGGATGATGTGCGATGCGCTGCACGCCACGGACAGCGGCGATGGGGTGATTTTTTTGACCGATAACACCGGAGCGCCTCCCTATCGCGTGGCGGCCCTGATGAGCCATAAACATACCCACTGTGAAGTGATCTCCGGCATCAGCTATCCATTACTGGAGAGCATGTATCTTCTGCGCTACACCCTGAGCAGCGAAGCGTTTCGCGATGCGATCGTGAGCAGCGGAAGCCCGGTCGTCAGCAGCCTCTGGCACCAGCAGCAAAAAAATCCGCCTTTTCGCCTGCGTCATGATGCGTTCGGGAATTAAGCATTGGTATTGATGCCGCTTTTGTTACAATGGCGGCTGATTTCTCTAGCGGTCCGACCTGCATGTTTGCCCGAATTTTTGCCCTGCTCCTTTTACTGACATCACTCAGCGCTTCAGCCAGTCTGCTTAGCCAGCAGGGCATGCCCGCCCGCTACATGCAGACGACGGAAGATGCGGTTATCTGGGCGCAGATCGGCAATGACGTGGTGAGCGTGGGGAACATTCGGGCCGGGCAAATTATCGCCGTGGTGCCGACGTCCGCCGATTATTATGAATTCAGCTTCGGTTTCGGCACCGGCTTTATTGATAAGGGCCACCTCGAACCGGTGCAGGGCAAGCAGCGGGTTGAAGACAGTCTTGGCGATTTGCATAAACCGCTGAGTAACCAGAATCTGCTTACCTGGAAAGATACGCCGGTGTACGATGCGCCTGCCGTCGGCAGCGCGCCGTTTGGCACCCTGGCGAATAATCTGCGCTATCCCATTATCAGCAAGCTGAAAGACCGCCTTAACCAGACCTGGTTTCAAATTCGCCTTGGTAACCGGCTGGCGTGGGTCAGCAGCCTCGACGCGCAGGAAGATCGCGGTATTCCGATGCTGACCTATCATCACATTCTGCGCGATGAAGAGAACACCCGTTTTCGCCACACCTCTACCACGACTTCGGTACGTGCCTTCAGCAACCAGATGACCTGGCTCCGCGATCGGGGCTACACCACGCTGACCATGTATCAGCTGGAAGGCTATCTGCGTAATAAAATCAATCTGCCGGCCCGCTCGGTGGTGATTACCTTTGACGATGGTCTGAAGTCGGTTAACCGCTATGCGTACCCGATTTTGAAGCAGTATGGCTTTCACGCGACGGCATTTATTATCTCATCGCGTATCAAGCGCCACCCGCAGAAGTGGGAGCCGAAATCGCTGCAGTTTATGAGCGTTTCCGAGCTCAAGCAGATTCAGGACGTTTTTGATATACAGTCCCATACGCACTTCCTGCATCGGGTGGATGCGCTACGCCATCCGATTTTGTTGAGTCGCAGCTACCATAATATTCTGTTTGATTTTGAGCATTCACGGCGCGCGCTTTCGCAGTTCAATCCGCATGTGCTCTATCTTTCTTATCCCTTCGGCGGCTATAACGCGACGGCGATCAAGGCGGCGAACGACGCCGGTTTTCATATGGCGGTGACCACGGTGAGAGGGAAGGTGACGCCGGGGGATAACCCGTTCTTACTAAAAAGGCTCTATATTCTGCGGACCGATTCGCTGGAGACGATGTCGCGGTTGATCAGCAATCAGCCGCAGGGATAAAGGATGTCGGTGATACGAAACCGGCCACCCCGCGAATAAATTCCTGACAAGGTTTTCCATAGAGCATCTTATTTATTTTCAGAATTTGTTATCTGGCATAAAGTCCATTTTTTATTTATGGTTATTTGATTTGATTCGCCCACAATACAGGAAGCAGCGTCATTAACTGCTTTCGGTACCGTACAGGTGTTCTCATGAAGCCAATACAATACGTACTATTATGGTTTGGGCAAGCATTGCTGTTTACAGTTGTGTTTGTCCTGTTATACGTGCTGATACCAGAAATAAAGATGTACAGACTGATTACAGAATTAACAGGATTCATGTCCGATTTTACATGGGATAAGTATTATTTTTTGGCTCTTTGTATTGCTTCACTATTCATCGTGGCAATAGTGGTTTATGTAACGGCTGCAGTTAAAAGACGTTTAGCCTGACTGTTCTATTATAAATAAACGGTGCCCCGCCTGGGCGGCGCACCGTCAGCGATTGGCTATCAGGCAACCTGCACCGAAATGATTCGCGAGCCACGTTCGGCGGCAATGGCATGATAGACGATCTAACATGGGTGGGAGAAGTACAGAGGGGACATTTTAGACTTCATCCAGCAGGTTATAAGGGGGGGTTAGTGAAGGTTGTATGACTCTACCCCGACTATCTGATTTTATGTTGTTACGTGCTGCATTACTTAATACGCCCACAATACAGATAGCAGCCTCATTGACTGCCTTCGGGACCATACAGGTGTACTAATGAAACCGATACAATACGCGCTATTATGGATTGGCGAAGCATTATTATATACAGTAGTATTCGTGCTGCTGTTTTTATTTATGCCTGAAGTCAAAACCTACTATCTGATCAGGCGCTATACAGAAGTTATACCTGGTGATATATGGGATAAGTATTACTTTCTGTCGCTTTGTATTGCTTCACTATTCATCGTAGCAATAGTGGTTTATGTAACGGCTGCAGTTAAAAGACGTTTATCCTGACTATTCTATTATAAATAAACGGTGCTCCGCCTGGGCGGCGCACCGTCAGCGATTGGCTATCAGGCAACCTGCACCGGAATGGCCTTTGCCTGGCGTTTCATTTCGTTGTCGCCTTCGAAATAGGCCACTTTCGGCTGCCAGCGGCGGGCTTCTTCATCAGGCATGGTGACGAAGCTGGCAATAATCAGAATGTCACCCACGCTGGCGCAGTGTGCGGCAGCGCCGTTCACCGAAATGATTCGCGAGCCACGTTCGGCGGCAATGGCATAGGTGGAGAAGCGGTTGCCGTTGGTCACGTTCCAGATGTGGATCGCTTCGTTTTCAAGAATACCGGAGGCATCCAGAAAATCCTGGTCAATGGCGCAGGAACCTTCATAGTGCAGGTCGGCCTGCGTGACTTTTACGCGGTGGAGTTTGCCCTGCAGCATATTACGAATCATGATGTCTACCTTTCTTCCCGTTCTGCTCCAGCGTACAGGGGCTGGCGGGCGAGCGACTTTCCCTGCCGGGGGACCGTAATGCTCTTGCCTGCCGCCGCTCTGCAAGCGGATGAGTCAGGGTCTATACCTTAATGATACGAAGCGGACATGACATCCGCTTTGAGTAAATGTCCGGCAATATTGCCAGATTTTTAACCCTTGTCTACTGACCCAGCTCGACGATGTGGTTATCGATCAACCGCGCCTGTCCCAACCATGCGGCCATCAGGATCACCGCACGTTGACTGGTTGCCGTCAGCTCCAGCAGCGTATCCGCATCCCGGATCTGGATATCGTCGGCGCGGAAGCCTTTCTCGTTCAGCTCCTGCCCGGCAAGGGTAATGATTTCATCCAGGTTACGTTCACCGGCGGCAAGCTTGTCGGCGACGGCGCTCAGCACTTTATACAGGCCCGGCGCAATTTTACGCTGCTCTGCGGTGAGGTAGCCGTTGCGTGAGCTCAGCGCCAAACCATCTTTAGCACGAATAATCGGTACGCCGATTATCTCAATATCGTAATCCATGTCGGCAACCATTTTACGAATCAGCGCCAGCTGCTGGAAGTCTTTCTCGCCAAAGCAGGCGACGTCTGGCTGCACCAGGTTAAACAGCTTGCTGACGATGGTCGATACGCCGCGAAAGTGGCCTGGACGACTGGCGCCCTCAAGCATGGTCGACAGCCCCGGCACATCCACACTGGTCTGGTTTTCGGTGCCGTGCGGATAGATCTCTGCCGGCGCGGGGGCGAAAACAAAATCCACCTTACGTTTGTTCAGCTTTTCGCAATCATCCTGCAGGGTACGCGGATAGCGCGACAGGTCGTCAGGACGATCGAACTGCATCGGGTTGACGAAAATAGTGACCACCACGACATCGGCGCTGGCTTTTGCGGTATCCACCAGTTGCATATGACCGTCGTGCAGGTTGCCCATAGTGGGAACCAGCGCGATACGCTTACCTTCCTGGCGCAAACGGCGAATATGCTGGCGCAGCAGCGGCAGGGATTCAATAATCAGCACAACAAGACTCCTTAATGGAAACTGTGTTCTTCGCCCGGATAAACGCCGGACTCCACGTCGGCAATATACTGCCGCACTGCGGCGCGCATGTCGCCCGCTTCAGCCAGGAAATTTTTAGCAAATTTAGGGATATGGCCGCCGGTGATCCCGAAAGCGTCATGCATCACGAGGATCTGCCCGTCGGTGACGTTGCCTGCACCAATGCCGATAACCGGAATGGTTAACGCCTCGGTGATACGTTGGGCCAGTTCGACCGGGACGCACTCAAGGACCAGCAGCTGTGCGCCTGCCGCTTCCAGTGCCAGCGCGTCGTCGAACAGCGCCTGCGCCGCATCGCCGCGGCCCTGCACTTTATAGCCGCCAAAAATATTGACCGACTGCGGGGTCAGACCGAGGTGGCCGCAAACCGGCACCGCGCGTTCCGTCAGCATTTTTACCGTTTCCGCAAGCCAGGCGCCGCCTTCAAGCTTGACCATGTTGGCGCCTGCGCGCATCACGATGGCGGCGTTAGCGAAGGTCTGTTCAGGGGTGGCATAGGTCATAAACGGCAGGTCAGCGAGCAGCAGGCAATGGGGGGCGCCGCGGCGTACTGCCTGGGTGTGATAGGCGATATCTTCCACGGTCACCGGCAAGGTCGAGTCGTGCCCTTGCACCGTCATGCCCAGCGAGTCACCTACCAGCATCACGTTGATCCCTTCATCGGCAAACAGCTTCGCAAAGCTGTAGTCATAGGCGGTGATGGTGGCGAAGCGCTGCTTCTCCTGTTTGCATTTCTGCAGCAGGGCGATAGTGGTCGGTTTCATAACGTTTCCTGATGATGAAAGTCATATTAACCGGCATTCTAACAGCAGCGTTCAGAGGGGCAATGGTTTTAGGCAACCGATAACGACGATCGCCGTAATGGCTAAAAATGGGGAAGGGGGAAACTACCAGATCGCCGGCTTTTCGGCGCCAAGGTTTTCCAGCACCTGACGCAGAGTGGCGCCGTCAGGGAAATGGAGCGTCGGGGCAATCTCATACAGCGGCCACAGCATAAAACCGCGGTTTTTCATATCGTAGTGCGGTACCGTCAGGCGCTCGCTGTGAATCACCGCATCACCAAACAGCATGATATCGAGATCCAGCGTGCGGGGGCCCCAGCGTTCGGCTTTGCGTTGACGGCCCTGCTGCAGTTCGATGCGCTGGGTATGATCCAGCAAAGCTTCAGCCTGCAGTTCCGTCTCCAGGGCGACGGCGGCGTTGAGGTAGTCAGGCTGATCCTGCGGCCCCAACGGCGGCGTGCGGTAAAAAGAGGAGACGGCGACCATCCGGCTGTCCGGGATGGCCGCCAGCGCCGTCACGGCAGCATTGACCTGCTCCAGAGGAGAAGCCAGATTACTGCCGATCGCGATGTAGACGCGGGTCATGCGCCACCCTGACGCGGAGCGCGTTTACGCGGGCGGCGATGGCGGCGGCGCGGTATGGGTTCGTCATCAAGCTCGTTAAGCATCTCTTTTTGATCTGGCGGCGCGGCAACCTGGAACTCGCCCCACCATTTGGTCAGACGCTGCAGTTCGCCATTCTTCTCGGCGCCGGCACGCAGCTCCAGCAGATCGTAGGCGGCGCGGAACTTCGGATGTTCCATCAGCTTCCAGGCGCGTTTGCCCTGGCGGCGGGACATGCGCAGCTGCAGCTGCCAGATATCGCGGACCAGAGTGGTAATACGCTTCGGAATGGCCAGCGTACGGCAGGCTTCATCCAGCACATCGTTCATCGCCAGGGCGAAAGCGTCGTTGTAGGCCAGACCGCTCTCCTGGGTGATTTTCTGCGCCATTTCCAGCAGCGGATACCAGAACATGACCGCGAACAGGAACGCCGGGTTAACGCGCATATCGTTATGGATGCGGTTATCGGTATTCTTCAGCACCTGGGTAATGATGTGTTCCATCGGGCTATCGCCGCGCTCGGTAAAGTAGCGGGTGATGGTCGGGAACAGCGGCTGGAACAGGTTATATTCGCGCAGCAGCATGTAGGTATCATAGCCATAGCCCGCCTGCAGCAGCTTCAGCACTTCTTCGAACAGACGCGCCGGAGGAACGTCGTGGAGCAGTGCGGCAAGACGCGGAATCGGCTCGGCGGTTTCCGCGCTGATGTTCATATTGAGCTTGGCGGCAAAACGCACGGCGCGCAGCATGCGGACCGGATCTTCGCGGTAGCGGGTTTCCGGATCGCCAATCAGGCGAATCATGCCCTCCTGCAGATCTTTCATGCCGCCGACGTAGTCGCGCACGGTAAAATCGGCCACGCTGTAATACAGGCTGTTAATGGTGAAGTCGCGACGCTGGGCATCTTCTTCGATCGAACCGAAGATGTTGTCGCGTAGCAGCATCCCGTTCTGGCCGCGCTGTGAAGTCACACGGTCGGTGGTGTGCCCTTCATGGTGGCCGCGGAAGGTGGCGACTTCGATGATTTCCGGCCCGAACATCACGTGCGCGAGGCGGAAACGACGGCCCACCAGACGACAGTTGCGGAACAGTTTACGGACCTGATCCGGCGTCGCGCTGGTTGTCACGTCAAAATCTTTCGGTTTTTTACCAAGCAGAAGGTCACGTACGCCACCGCCGACGAGATAGGCTTCATAGCCCGCCTTGTTCAGTCGATAGAGCACCTTGAGGGCATTATCACTGATATCTTTGCGGGAAATTGCATGCTGTTCACGCGGGATAACCGTCATATGCGTTTGTTCAACGGCGGCTTCTGCGTCGCGCTCTTCACGGCTTAGCACCTTACGGCAAAAATTAGCGACTCGGGTAAAAATGTTGCACCTCGTAGTGTCAGACGGACTTCAGATCAAAATATTACTCTAGGCATTTCGGGTTGCAGCAAGGTGGCAAACTTGTGAGTCCCGGCAGCATAGAGAACTATGTGACTGGGGTGAACAAGTGCAGCCAACGCAGGAGCAACTTGAAAGGCGACGAGAAAAATAGCGGCTAATCATAGCTCAGAGAGAGCCATTTGAGAATGCTGGATTTTTTGCAGGTCCCAGTTGGCTACCGCATTCTTCAGCAGATCCTCAATAGTCAACGCTCGCCATTCCTGCTCAATATCCTGATTAAGAAACATTAACGCCCGCATAATTTCGGGGCGCGGATCGCCCTCCGGCAGCGCCGGGGCGTGGTTTTGTTTGGAGAGTTTATTCCCCTGGGCATTCACTGCCAGCGGCAGATGGACATAGTCCGGGGCCTGCCAGCCAAAATGCTGATACAGCGAAATCTGGCGCACTGTCGGTTCGATAAGATCCGCCCCGCGGACGATTTCGCTGACCCCCTGAAAATGATCGTCCACGACCACCGCCAGATTATAGGCGAACAGGCCGTCGCGGCGGTGAATAATGAAATCCTCCCGCGCCAGCGCCTCATCGGCGACGAGGGGGCCGCGCAGACGGTCATCAAACGCGAGGACCGGCCGCGTCTGACGTAAACGCAGGGCGGCGTCATGTGCGCCGAGTCGTAAATCGCGGCAGTGGCCGTCATACACGCCGCCGACGGCGTGTATGCGTGCCCGGGTGCAGGTGCAGTAATAGCAGAGTCCCTGTTCGTGCAGCCAGGCCAGCCGTTCGCGGTAGGCTTCGTGACGCTGCGACTGCC
This sequence comes from Raoultella sp. T31, assembly GCF_002806725.1. Taxonomy (NCBI): domain Bacteria; kingdom Pseudomonadati; phylum Pseudomonadota; class Gammaproteobacteria; order Enterobacterales; family Enterobacteriaceae; genus Klebsiella; species Raoultella sp. T31. The sequence continues at coordinate 62,799 of NZ_PIBO01000002.1, read as the reverse complement.
ACAGCACTTCGCCGTCCCAGTGCAGGCCGTAGTGCTCTAGCTGGCGCAGAATCGTACTGGCGGCGCCGGGGACTTCACGCGGCGGATCGATATCTTCAATGCGTACGCGCCAGATACCGTTGTGCGCACGGGCCTGAAGATAGCTGCCGAGAGCGGCAATCAAAGAGCCGAAATGAAGTTCGCCGGAAGGTGAGGGGGCAAAGCGGCCAATATAGTGTGAGTCATTCATGAGTGACGAATAAAACATGTAGGCGGGAGAGACTCCCGCCGGAGATACGATAGCGAAGCGAATTAGCCAGCCATCTGCTTTTCGCGAATTTCCGCCAGCGTTTTGCAGTCGATGCACAGGTCAGCGGTCGGACGCGCTTCCAGACGGCGAATGCCAATCTCAACGCCGCAGGATTCGCAGAAGCCGAAATCCTCATCTTCGACTTTCTTCAGCGTTTTCTCGATCTTTTTGATCAGTTTACGTTCGCGGTCGCGGTTACGCAGTTCCAGGCTGAACTCTTCTTCCTGAGCGGCACGGTCTACCGGATCCGGGAAGTTAGCCGCTTCATCCTGCATGTGCGATACGGTGCGATCCACTTCATCCCTGAGTTGATTACGCCATGCTTCAAGAATACGCTTGAAGTGCGCCAGCTGGGCTTCGTTCATATACTCTTCGCCCGGCTTCTCTTGATACGGCTCCACCCCAGCGATGGCGAGAATACTCAGGGACGATGTTTTACGGTTTTGCCCTTCTTGCATGTTGCTTCTCCTTAACACGCACTATCGATCCCCATGTTGGGGGAAAAATCAGGCCGCTATAAATAGCAGATGCTTTTCCGGATAGCAATTATCTAAACGTTACACTTGACAACCCTGTGAAGAAAAGCGTATTTGCGCTCGCGACCCGGACATAATTTAGCCGTTTATTTACCGGGGGTTAACACCGCGGCAATCGGCTTATTCAGAGTCATCATCTCGGTAGAAAGTTCCGCTTTATAAACGAGAATTTCTACCCCCTTGGTTTGCGCCTCAATCAACAGCTGTGCGTATCTGGCATCAATATGATGCGCGGGTGAGAAACAGTCGATCGCCGAATGGAGCACGGCGAACAAGATTACGGCCCGGTCGCCTGCCGCCGCCACGCTCATCAGCTCCCGAAGGTGCTTTTGACCGCGTTCGGTCACTGCATCGGGGAAATAACCGCTGTCATTTTCCGCCAACGTAACCGATTTCACTTCAATATAGCAGTTTTGTCGATCTTCTGCCTGTAACATTATGTCAATGCGACTCTTTTCCTCGCCGTATTTTACTTCACTTTTCAGCGTGTTATAACCAGAAAGTTCGACAATATTCCCCGCCAGTATCGCCTCTTTTGCCAGTATATTCGCGCGTAGAGTATTAACACAAATTATCGCGCCGCGCTGGGTTTGCGTTAATTCCCAGGTATGAGCGTATTTGCGTTTCGGATTATCCGATGTGGAGTACCAGACGGTATCGCCGGGAGTCGCGCAGCCGGTCATCGCGCCGGTATTCGGGCAGTGCAGCGTAAGTTCCCGGCCGTCGGGGGTGACCACATCCGCCAAAAACCGTTTGTAACGCTGAATCAGGATGGCGGATTGTAAAGATGGATTGAACTGCATCAGCTTTCCTTGTTAAAGGGGTAACGTTCCAGCGCGGTATAGCGGGTGCGTCCGCGGGAAAAACGGGATTCATAAAGCACAAATTCGCTGACGGCAAAGGTCCAGCTGAAGCCCGGCGGCGGAATGGGCACCGCGTGGCGGGCCTCGCGCAGCAGGGTGATATGCGGATGAAACGGCTGCGGACTTTGATAGCAGCCGCTGCGTGCCGCCTGGGCGCGCAGCAGGCTGGCCAGCTGTAACAGGCCGCGCGGAGGCCGGCGGGGGCCGAGCCACACCACGCGGGAACGCAGCCACTGGCCGGCATCGTCGAGGGTGAGCGTAAATCCGGGCTGGTGGATGCGTCCGGCCAGCGCCGCCAGCGCACGCTGCTTGTCCGCGCTGACTTCGCCAAGAAAGGCCAGCGTCAGGTGCAGGTTATCTGCGGCCACCGGCCGTCCGGCATCTTCCGCAAAGTTCGCCGCGCGCCAGTGAACGATTTGCCGCTGGGCTTCAGGCGGTAGCTCAAGGGCGAAAAACAGCCTTTTCGGCTCGGACATGATAGAGACTCGGTAATGAATTATCAGGATGCTACAATGCTTGCCCGCAAATGTTAACCTCCGGAGCCATTCGTGTCCCAATTGCCGGTTGCCGCCGTCCTCCCTGAACTTCTTTCCGCACTGCAGCAGGCGCCTCAGGTATTGCTCAATGCGCCAACCGGCGCCGGGAAATCGACCTGGCTGCCGCTGCAAATACTCGCCGATGGTCATATCGACGGGCGCATTATCCTGCTGGAGCCGCGGCGATTGGCCGCCCGCAACGTGGCCCAACGCCTGGCGGAGCTGCTGGGCGAGAAACCGGGGGAGACCGTCGGCTACCGGATGCGCGCCGAAACCTGCGTCGGACCAAATACGCGGCTGGAGGTGGTGACTGAAGGTATCCTGACGCGGATGATCCAGCACGATCCCGAACTGAGCGGCGTCGGGCTGGTGATCCTTGATGAGTTCCACGAGCGTAGTCTGCAGGCGGATCTGGCGCTGGCGCTATTGCTGGATGTCCAGCAGGGGCTACGGGAGGATCTTAAACTGCTGATTATGTCAGCGACGCTGGATAACGATCGCCTGCAGCGGCTGTTGCCTTCGGCTCCGACCATTTGCTCTGAAGGGCGTGCGTTCCCGGTGGAAAAACGATTTCAGGCGCTTGCCGCGCATCAGCGTTTCGATGAAGCGGTCGCCATCGCCGCTACGGAACTGCTGCGCCAGGAGCGCGGCTCGCTGCTGCTGTTCCTCCCGGGTGTGGGGGAAATTCAGCGGGTACAGGCGCAGCTGGCCGAACGGGTGGCCGACGATGTGGTGCTGTGCCCGCTGTACGGAGCGTTGCCGCTGAGCGATCAGCGCAAAGCGATTCTCCCCGCAGCGGCAGGCAAACGTAAGGTGGTGCTGGCGACCAATATCGCCGAGACCAGCTTAACCATCGAAGGCATCCGGCTGGTAGTCGATAGCGCCCAGGAGCGCGTCGCTCGCTTTGACGCCCGTACCGGCTTAACCCGCCTGATGACACAACGCATCAGCCAGGCGTCGATGGCCCAACGCGCCGGTCGCGCCGGTCGTCTGGAGCCGGGGATTTGTCTGCATTTGCTTGGCAAAGAGCAGGCGGAACGCGCGGCGGCTCAGAGCGATCCGGAGATACTGCACAGCGATCTCTCTGCGCTGCTGCTGGAGCTTTTACAGTGGGGATGCCCCGATCCGGCGCAGCTGAACTGGCTCGATTTGCCGCCTGAGGCAAACCTGGCCGCGGCGCGGTGCTTGCTGACGGCGCTATCGGCGCTGGAGGGGAACAGACTATCGGCGCGCGGGCGCGAAATGGCCGCCCTGGGTAACGATCCGCGTCTCGCGGCGATGTTGACGGCGGCCACTGATGCGGATGATGCGGCGACTGCGGCGAAACTGGCGGCGATCCTCGAAGAGCCTCCGCGCGGCGCAAGCAGCGATCTCGGCGCGGCGTTTGCCCGCCAGCAGCCGAACTGGCAGCAGCGGGCCCGGCAGCTTCTGAAGCGGCTGGGCAGCCGCGATGGCCAGCCCGATGCACAACGCCTGGCGCCGCTGCTGGCCCCGGCATTTGTCGACCGGATCGCCCGTCGCCGCGGTCAGGAAGGGCGCTATCAACTCGCCAACGGGATGGGGGCGATGCTGGACGCCGACGATGCGCTCGGGCGCCACGAATGGCTGATTGCGCCTCTGCTCCTGCAGGGAAGCGCCTCGCCGGACGCGCGGATTCTGCTGGCGCTGCCGCTGGACGTCAATGCGCTGCTGGCGCAGTGCCCCGGGCTGGCGCAATGTTCCGATACCGTCGAATGGGATGAGGCGCAGGGGACGCTGAAGGCCTGGCGACGCACCTGCATTGGTCAACTGGTGTTCAAAACCCAGCCGCTGGCGAAGCCCTCGGAAGAGGAGCTGCATCAGGCGATGCTCAACGGCATCCGCGATAAGGGCCTCGGCGTGCTTAACTGGACGGCGGAAGCCGAACAACTGCGCCTGCGCCTGCACTGCGCAGCACAATGGTTGCCAGAAGAGGCGTGGCCGGCCGTCGACGACGCCTCGCTGCTGGAGTCGCTGGAAGCCTGGCTGCTACCGCAGATGAGCGGGGTGCACTCGCTGCGCGCGCTGAAAGCGTTGGATGTGCGCCAGGCGCTACAAAACTGGCTGCCGTGGTCGTTGCGCCAGACGCTGGACAGCGAACTGCCAACCCATTACACGGTGCCGACCGGGAGCCGGATAGCGATCCGCTACCATGCCGACAATCCGCCCGCGCTGGCGGTACGTATGCAGGAGATGTTTGGCGAAGCCGCCACGCCGACGATAGCCCAGGGCCGGGTCGCGCTGGTGCTGGAGCTGCTGTCGCCTGCGCAGCGTCCGCTGCAGATTACCCGCGACCTCAGTGCTTTCTGGCAGGGGACCTATCGCGAGGTGCAAAAAGAGATGAAGGGACGTTACCCCAAACACGTCTGGCCGGACGATCCGGCCAATACCGCGCCAACGCGGCGCACCAAAAAGTATTCGTAGCGGACGGGCCAGGAGGCATTATTGAAGACAGCCCAGGGGAATAAAACGGTGTGAAATAAAACACAGGTAGGCTATTTGGTCATGACTGACGGCGTAGGCAATCAATAAATGGCGCTAGCGGGCGATTAAACTGGCTGCATTCTGCGGCTTCCGGCGGACTGTTGCTCTTCACTTCTTTGCCCGAATATTTCTGGTTACCGGCGGAATATCATATTCATCCAGCGCTGAAGCCGTTGTTTTTTATCACCGAAGAGGTCCTCAGGCAGACCGCTGAGGCGATGAACGGCGGAGGATATTTTATGTTATTAAAAAACATAATATTTTCGCTTTTGTTACCTCGTGAGGGAGTAAAATGCTGGTTAAGCCTGTCCCGGTTTAGTGCTATCCTGTGTCACCTGGACTATTTGTGCTATGTCCCAAAATTCTCGTCAGGCGATGTGTGTAACGTGATGATTTATATTATGAATTATCAACGAGTGCATAAGCGTACATCATGACCGCGCCCTGAGACGCGACGCGCGGTGATACCAGGGGCGTTGTCTGCGGATGGCGACCTCCGGGCGTGAATTTGAGAGATATCTTCTTCCTCTTTCAAGAGGAAGTATTGAGAATCAGGCTTTTACGCCTGAAAGTTGCGGAGAAGAAGCATGGCGGGAGATGACCGCGAGCCTATCGGACGTAAGGGAAAGCCCTCGCGTCCGGCAAAACAAAAGGTGACTCGTCGTCGGGTCCGGGATGAGGACTATGACGATGATTACGACGACGATGATTATGAGGATCAAGAGCCGATGCCGAAGAAAGCAAAAGGCAAAGGTAACAAGCCTCGCCGTAAACGGACCTGGCTATGGCTGCTGTTCAAGATAGGGGTCGTGATTGCGGTGCTGGTTGCCGCTTACGGTGTCTATCTCGATCAGAAAATCCGTAGCCGTATCGACGGCAAGGTTTGGGAGCTTCCGGCGGCGGTTTATGGCCGCATGGTTAACCTCGAACCGGATATGCAGATCAGCAAAAGCGAGATGGTTCGTCTGCTGAATGCCACGCAGTACCGCCAGGTCAGCGCGATGACGCGTCCGGGCGAGTATACCGTGCAGGCCAACAGCATTGAGATGATCCGTCGTCCGTTTGATTTCCCTGATAGTAAAGAAGGGCAGGTGCGCGCGCGCCTGACCTTTGACGGCGATCACCTGGAGACGATCGAGAATATGGAGAACAACCGCCAGTTCGGTTTCTTCCGTCTCGATCCGCGGCTGATTACCATGCTGCAGTCGGCAAATGGCGAACAGCGTCTGTTTGTCAAGCGCAGCGGCTTCCCGGATCTGCTGGTGGATACGCTGCTGGCGACCGAAGACCGTCACTTCTATGAACACGACGGGATTAGCCTGTACTCGATTGGTCGCGCGGTGCTGGCGAACCTGACGGCCGGGCGCACGGTGCAGGGGGCCAGTACGCTGACCCAGCAGCTGGTGAAAAACCTGTTCCTTTCCAGCGAGCGCTCTTACTGGCGTAAAGCGAACGAAGCCTATATGGCGCTGATCGTTGATGCGCGTTACAGCAAGGATCGTATCCTTGAGCTGTATATGAACGAGGTGTACCTCGGTCAGAGCGGCGACAACGAAATTCGCGGTTTCCCGCTGGCGAGCCTTTATTACTTTGGCCGCCCGGTCGAAGAGCTCAGCCTCGATCAGCAGGCGCTGCTGGTCGGGATGGTGAAAGGCGCATCGATTTACAACCCGTGGCGTAATCCGAAGCTGGCGCTGGAAAGACGCAACCTGGTGCTGCGTCTGCTGCAGCAGCAGAACGTGATCGATCAGGAGCTGTATGACATGCTGAGCGCGCGTCCGCTGGGCGTGCAGCCGCGCGGCGGCGTGATCTCGCCACAGCCGGCGTTTATGCAGATGGTTCGTCAGGAACTGCAGGCGAAACTGGGTGATAAGGTGAAAGATCTCTCCGGCGTGAAGATCTTTACGACCTTTGACTCCGTCGCGCAGGATGCGGCGGAAAAAGCGGCGACCGACGGCATTCCGCTGTTGAAGAAACAGCGTAAGCTGCCGGATCTGGAAACCGCGATGGTGGTGGTTGACCGCTTTACCGGTGAAGTGCGGGCGATGGTCGGCGGTGCGGAACCGCAGTTTGCCGGTTACAACCGCGCGATGCAGGCCCGCCGTTCAATCGGTTCTCTGGCGAAGCCAGCGACCTATCTGACGGCGCTCAGCTTGCCGAACCAGTATCGCCTGAACACCTCGATTGCCGATGCGCCGATCACCATCCGTCTGCCCAACGGTCAAACCTGGTCCCCGCAGAACGACGATCGCCGTTTTAGCGGTCAGGTGATGCTGGTGGATGCGTTGACGCGCTCGATGAACGTGCCGACCGTTAACCTCGGGATGGCGCTGGGTCTGCCGGCGATAACCGACACCTGGGTCAAACTGGGGGCGCCGAAAGATCAGCTGCACCCGGTGCCGGCGATGATTCTCGGGGCGCTGAACCTGACGCCGATTGAAGTCGCGCAGGCGTTCCAGACTATCGCCAGCGGCGGTAACCGCGCGACGCTTTCGGCGCTGCGTTCGGTCATCGCCGAAGATGGTACCGTGCTGTATCAGAGCTATCCACAGGCAGAGCGGGTGGTGCCGGCGCAGGCTGCGTACATGACGCTGTGGACCATGCAGCAGGTTGTGCAGCGCGGTACCGGCCGTCAGCTTGGCGCGAAGTATCCGGGTCTGCATCTGGCGGGGAAAACCGGGACCACCAACAATAACGTCGATACCTGGTTTGCCGGGATTGACGGCAGCCAGGTGACCATTACCTGGGTGGGGCGCGATAACAACCAGCCGACGAAACTCTACGGTGCCAGCGGCGCAATGTCTATTTACCAGCGCTATCTGGCTAACCAGACGCCGACGCCGCTGGCGTTGACGGCACCGGAAGACGTGGTGGATATGGGCGTGGACAGCAATGGCAACTTCGTGTGTAGCGGGGGAATGCGTTCGCTTCCGGTCTGGACAACCACCCCGGATGCGCTGTGTCGCCAGGGCGAGCAGATGCAACAGCAGCAGCTGGAGCAACAGCAGCAGAACAATCCGTTCAATCAGTCCGGGCAGCAGCAGCCGGCACAACAGCAACAGCAGCAACAGCAAGCGAAGCAGGAAAAGAGCGATGGCGTAGCAGGCTGGATTAAGGATATGTTCGGCGGTAACTGATCGTCGTCACCAGGCCCCCTGATAGCAGAGTATCAGGGGGCTTTTTTATTTCTGCGCATGACTTAACAGTCACTTATCCCCACAGTAACTGCCTGGTTATTATTTCATCCTTCGGTCTGCCGCATGGGGCATAGCTCTTGCCTTGCATTCTGCGTTTCGCCTATTATAGAAATAGTCATAATAATAATTCTCGTTTACGTTATTATTCACTTTCATCAGAGATATCCCCATGGCGCGTCCAAAAACTGCTCAGCCAAATCACTCGCTGCGTAAAATCGCAGTCGTAGTAGCCACGGCGGTTAGCGGCATGTCTGTCTATGCGCAGGCAGCAGTTGAACCGAAGCAAGAAGAAACCATCACCGTTATCGCGGCGCCAGCCCCGCAAGAGAGTGCCTGGGGTCCGGCGCCCACGATCGCGGCGAAACATTCGGCGACGGCGACCAAGACCGATACCCCGATTGAAAAAACACCGCAGTCTGTCTCCGTCGTCACCCGTGCCGAGATGGACATGAAGCAGCCGACGACGGTGAAAGAGGCGCTGTCCTATACGCCGAGCGTGTTCTCCACCCGCGGCAGCTCTACCACCTATGACGTGGTGACCATTCGCGGCTTCACGACTTCCACAACGGTCAATACCAACCAGTATCTGGACGGTATGAAGCTGCAGGGGAACAACTATGCCGAAGTGTCAATGGACCCTTACTTCCTTGAACGGGTGGAAGTGATGCGTGGGCCAACATCGGTACTGTACGGCAACAGCAACCCTGGCGGCATCGTCAGCATGGTGAGCAAGCGTCCGACGACCGAACCGCTGAAAGAAATTCAGTTCAAAATGGGTACCGATAATCTGTGGCAGACCGGTTTTGACTTCAGTGATGCCATCGATGATAACGGCGTATGGTCGTATCGACTGACCGGTTTAGGCCGCAGTCAGGATGCGCAGCAGCAGATGGCGAAATCGACTCGCTATGCGGTCGCACCCTCCTTCAGCTGGCGTCCGGATGATAAAACCGACTTCACTTTCCTGAGCAACTTCCAGAACGATCCGTATGCCGGTTACTACGGCTGGCTGCCTCGCGAAGGGACCGTGGTGCCGTATTATGACGCCAACGGCAACGCCCATAAACTGCCGACTGATTACAATGAAGGCGAGCCGGATAACAAGATGTCCCGCCGTCAGCAGATGGTCGGCTACAGCTTCTCGCATCAGTTCGATGACACCTTCACGGTGCGTCAGAACCTGCGCTATAGCGACGTGAAGACGCTGTATCGCTCCGTTTACGGTAATGGCTATTCGGCTACGGGCCAAATCAAGCGCGCCTATGTGCGATCTGATGAACATCTCAATACGTTCACCGTTGATACGCAGCTGCAGTCTGACTTTGCCACTGGCGCGGTCAACCATACCTTGCTGACCGGAGTTGATTACTCGCGCATGCGTAATGATATCAATGCCGATTACGGTTCTGCCGATGCCATCAGCATGAACAACCCGCAATACGGTGATGCGAACGTCAATGTGAACTTCCCCTACGCGGTGCTGAACCGCATGGAGCAGACCGGCCTGTATGCCCAGGATCAGATGGAGTGGGACAAATGGGTGATGACGTTGGGCGGCCGCTATGATTACGCCATGGCTTCGACCCTGACGCGCTCTTCTGACGATCTCGCGGAAAACCACGATCGGCAGTTTACCTGGCGTGGTGGTATTAACTATCTGTTTGACAACGGCATCTCTCCGTACTTCAGCTATAGCCAGTCCTTCGAACCGGTTTCCGGCTCTTCCCGCGAAGGCAGGCCGTTCGATCCTTCTCGCGGCGAGCAGTATGAAGCGGGCGTGAAATACGTTCCGAAAGATATGCCGGTGGTGGTGACCGCGGCGGTCTATCAGCTGACCAAAGATAAAAACCTGACGGCTGATCCCAATGATCCGTATGGAATTTATAGCGTTCAAACAGGTGAAATTCGCTCACGCGGTTTTGAGCTGGAAGCAAAAGCGGCGGTCAATGCCAATATCAATCTGACGGCGGCCTATAGCTATACCGATGCAGAATACACCGAAGACACTGTATTCAAAGGCAAACGCCCGGCGGAAGTACCGCGCAATATGGCATCGCTGTGGGCGGATTATACCTTCCACGAGAACGCGCTGAGCGGTCTGACGGTCGGGGCCGGCGCGCGTTATATCGGCTCGACGGTGAGCTACTACAAAAATGATACGGACTCCGGGAAGAAAAACGACGCCTTCAACGTGACTGGCTATGCATTGATGGATGCCACGGTGAAATACGATCTGGCGCGTTTTGGTCTGCCAGGTTCGTCAGTGGGGATCAACGTGAACAACCTGTTCGATCGTGAGTACGTATCCAGCTGCTACAGCGAATACGCCTGCTACTGGGGCGCAGGACGTCAGGTTATTGCAACTGCAACCTTCCGCTTCTAATCACTTACCGGGCGCGGTTCGCCGCGCCGTTCACCAGGTCGCCGCTATGCAGGAAAACTCTCCGCACGCTGATACCACGTTTTCGTTGAATCACGTTACCTTTCGCGTACCAGGCCGTACGCTGCTGCATTCTCTCTCCTTAACTTTCCCGGCGGGAAAAGTGACGGGGCTGATTGGCCATAACGGCTCCGGCAAATCCACGCTGCTGAAAATGCTCGGCCGCCATCAGCCGCCGTCGCAAGGCGATGTACTGCTGGACGGGCAGCCGCTGGATAGCTGGGGCAGCAAAGCCTTTGCCCGTAAAGTGGCCTATCTGCCGCAGCAGTTGCCGCCAGCGGAAGGGATGACGGTGCGCGAGCTGGTGGCCATTGGCCGCTATCCGTGGCACGGTGCGTTGGGGCGTTTTGGCACCGCCGATCGGCAGAAAGTTGAAGAGGCGATTGCGCTGGTCGGCCTGAAACCGCTGGCGCACCGGCTGGTTGATAGCCTGTCCGGCGGCGAACGCCAGCGGGCGTGGATTGCTATGCTGGTGGCGCAGGACAGCCGTTGTTTACTGCTGGATGAACCTACCTCGGCGCTGGATATTGCCCATCAGGTTGATGTCCTGGCGCTGGTACACCGTCTGAGTCAACAGCGCGGGTTAACGGTGATAGCCGTCCTGCACGATATCAACATGGCCGCCCGTTACTGCGATTATCTGGTCGCGTTACGCGGCGGTGAGATGATTGCGCAGGGAACGCCCGCGCAGCTGATGCGCAGCGAAACGCTGGAGCAAATTTACGGTATTGCGATGGGTATTCTGCCGCATCCGGCGGGTAGCGCGCCGGTAAGCTTTGTCTATTGATGGAAAAGACCCCTTTAATCACCCGTCGCCGTCTGCTGACGGCGATGGCCCTGTCGCCTCTGCTGTGGCAGATGCGCGGCGCCCAGGCTGCAACCCTTGATCCGCAGCGTATTGTGGCGCTGGAGTGGCTGCCGGCAGAACTCCTGCTGGCGCTTGGCGTGACGCCCTACGGCGTGGCCGATATCCCGAACTATAACCTGTGGGTGAATGAACCGGCGCTGCCCTCCTCGGTGATTGATGTCGGGCTGCGTACGGAGCCGAATCTCGAGCTGCTGACGCAGATGAAACCGTCGTTTATCGTCTGGTCGGCCGGATATGGACCGTCGGCAGAGAAGCTGGCGCGCATTGCTCCGGGGCGGGGATTCACCTTCAGCGACGGTAAACGACCGCTGCTGATGGCGCAGCAATCCCTCAACGAGATGGCCGGGCTGATTGGCCGGCAGCAGGCGGCGAAGCGCCATCTGGCGGAGTTTGATGCGCTGATGGAGAACCTGCGCCCGCGCTTCGCCCATCGCGGCGAGCGTCCGCTGCTGATGATCACTGTGCTCGATCCCCGTCATGTCCTGGTTTTCGGCCAGAATTGTCTGTTCCAGGAAGTGCTCGATCGCTTCGGCATTAAAAATGCCTGGCGCGGTGAAAGCGCCTTCTGGGGCAGCGTCAGCGTGGGAATCGATCGGCTGGCCGCCTACAAAGAGACCGATGTCATCTGCTTTGACCATGGTAATCATGCCGAAATGCGCCAACTGATGAGTACGCCGCTATGGCAGGCGATGCCGTTTGTCCGCGAAGGGCGCTTCCAGCGCGTGCCGGCTGTCTGGTTCTACGGCGCGACGCTGTCGGCGATGCATTTTGCCCGCGTGCTGGCGGATGCCCAGGGAGGTGCGGCATGAGATCGCGACTGTCTCCTCTGGCGGCTCTGCTGCTGACCGTGCTGGCGATTTCCGCGTTTGCGTTCAGCTTCTTGAATCTCCAGGCAGCGCTGCCGCAGCATGAGTGGCGTCAGGCGCTGTGGCAGCCGGATATCGACAATATCGCTCAGATGTTATTCCACTACAGCCTGCTGCCGAGGCTGGCGGTGTCGCTGCTGGTTGGCGCGGGACTCGGACTGGTGGGCGTGCTGTTCCAGCAGGTGCTGCGTAACCCGCTGGCGGAACCGACCACCCTCGGGGTGGCGACTGGCGCCCAGTTGGGGATGACGGTGACGACGCTGTGGGCGATTCCCGGGGTACTGGCTTCGCAGTTTGCCGCGCTGGCGGGGGCCTGTCTTGTCGGAGCGCTGGTTTTCGGCGTCTCGTGGGGGAAGCGGCTCTCGCCGGTGACCCTGATTCTTGCCGGTCTGGTGGTCAGTCTGTACTGCGGGGCGCTGAATCAACTGATGGTTATTTTCCATCACGATCAGCTGCAAAGTATGTTTCTGTGGAGCACCGGTACGCTGACGCAAACCGACTGGAACGTGGTGCAACGGCTATGGCCGCTGCTGCTCGGTGGCTTCATCTTAACGCTGCTGCTGCTGCGCCCCCTCACGCTGATGGGGCTGGATGATGGCGTGGCGCGTAATCTTGGACTGGCGCTTTCCCTGGCGCGCCTGGCCACGCTGACGCTGGCGATCGTTATCAGCGCGATGCTGGTGAACGCGGTGGGGATTATCGGTTTTATCGGCCTGTTTTCGCCGCTGCTGGCGAAAATGCTCGGCGCGCGTCGTCTGCTGTCGCGTCTGCTGCTGGCGGCGCTGATTGGCGCGCTCATTCTCTGGCTGTCGGACCAAATTATTCTGTGGCTGACCCGGGTGTGGCGGGAGGTTTCCACTGGCTCCGTGACGGCGCTGATCGGCGCGCCGCTGCTGCTGTGGCTGCTGCCGCGCTTGCGCAGCATCAGTGCGCCGGTGATGAATGCCGGTGATAAGGTGCCGGTGGAACGGCAAAACGTATCGGGATTTGCGTTGGGGGGCGGGCTGATTCTGCTGCTGGCGCTCCTCGTTGCGCTGGCCTTTGGGCGGGATGCTCAGAGCTGGCACTGGGCGAGCGGCTCGCAGCTGGATCAACTGATGCCGTGGCGCTGGCCGCGGGTGTTCGCCGCGCTGTTCGCCGGGGTGATGCTGGCGGTCGCGGGCTGTATTATCCAGCGCCTGACCGGTAACCCGATGGCCAGTCCGGAAGTGCTGGGCATCAGCTCCGGCGCAGCTTTTGGTATTGTCCTGATGCTGTTTTTCGTTCCCGGTAATGCTTTCGGCTGGCTGCTGCCTGCCGGTAGTCTGGGGGCAGCTGTGACGCTGCTGGTGATCCTCGTTGCTGCCGGGCGCGGCGGTTTCTCGCCGCACCGGATGCTGCTGGCGGGGATGGCGCTCAGCACCGCCTTCACCATGCTGTTGATGATGCTGCAGGCCAGCGGCGATCCGCGAATGGCGCAGATTCTGACGTGGATCTCCGGGTCGACGTACAGCGCAACGCCGGAAATGGTGATACGCAGCGGGATCGCCATGGTGCTACTCCTGATTCTGCTGCCGCTGTGTCGGCGCTGGCTGACGATTCTGCCGTTGGGCGGTGAAGCCGCGCGCGCGGTAGGCATGGCGCTGACATCGTCGCGGGTTGCTCTGCTGCTGCTGGCCGCCTGTCTGACGGCAGCGGCCACGCTGACTATCGGTCCGTTAAGTTTTGTTGGCCTGATGGCGCCGCATATTGCGCGCATGATGGGCTTTCGCCGCACGATGCCGCAGATGGTGATGGCCGGGCTGATCGGTGGGTTGCTGTTGGTCTTTGCCGACTGGTGCGGGCGAATGATGATGTTCCCGTATCAGATCCCGGCCGGGCTATTGTCGACCTTTATCGGTGCGCCGTACTTTATTTATCTGCTGAGGAAACAGAGCCGGTAATGCCCCCGGTGGCGCTTCGCTTACCGGGGCTACAAAAAAAGTATTCCCGGTGGTGCTTCGCTTAACAGGGCGACAAAAATGCATCTGGGTGGTGCTTTACTTGCCAGGGCGACAGAAATGCCCCCCGGTGGCGCTTCGCTTACCGGGGCTACAAAAAAGTATCCCTGGTGGCGCTTTGCTTACCGGGGCTACAAAAAAAGTATCCCTGGCGGCGCTTTGCTTACCGGGGCGATAAAAATGTAGGCCGGGCAAGCGAAGCGCCGCCCGGCATTGCGTTACAGCTTCGCAAACGCCTTGCGGGCGGCGGCGATGGTGTCGTTGATATCATCGGGGGTGTGGGCAATCGACATAAAGCCGGCCTCAAATGCCGATGGCGCCAGATAGACGCCTTCGTCCAGCATCAGATGGAAGAAACGCTTAAAGCGCTCAACGTCGCACTTCAGCACATCCTGATAGCAGGTGACCGTTTCGGCGTCGGTAAAGAAGAGGCCAAACATACCGCCGACATTATTTACCACCAGTGGAATGCCCGCTTCGCGTGCGGCATCCAGCAGCCCTTGCGAGAGCTGATTGGTTAAATCCGTTAACGTTTCGTGGACGCCCGGCTGCGCGACTTCGTTCAGGCAGGCAAAACCGGCCGCCATGGCAATCGGGTTACCAGACAAGGTCCCGGCCTGATACACCGGGCCGGTCGGGGCCAGGGCATCCATCACATCGCGACGACCGCCAAATGCGCCGACCGGCATACCGCCCCCGATGATTTTGCCCAGACAGGTCAGATCCGGGACCACGTCATAGTATGACTGCGCGCCCGCCAGCGCCACGCGGAAGCCGGTCATCACTTCATCGATAATCAGCAGCGCGCCAAATTCGTCGCACAGTGCGCGCAGGCCAGGCAGGAACGCCGGCAGCGGTGGGATGCAGTTCATGTTGCCAGCGACCGGCTCCACGATGATGCAGGCAATCTCTTGCGGATACTGCTCGAACGCGGCGCGAACGGAAGCCAGATCGTTATAGGTGCAGGTCAGGGTATGTTTAGCGAAATCAGCCGGTACGCCCGGCGAGTTCGGCTGGCCCAGCGTCAGTGCGCCGGAGCCTGCTTTCACCAGCAGACAGTCGGCATGGCCGTGATAGCAGCCTTCAAACTTGATGATTTTGTCGCGGCCGGTAAAGCCACGAGCCAGGCGAATGGCGCTCATCGTCGCCTCGGTACCGGAGTTCACCATCCGCACCATATCCATCGTTGGGACCAGCTCGGTCACCAGCTCCGCCATTTTGACTTCCATTTCCGTCGGCGCGCCAAAGCTCAGGCCGCGCTCTGCGGCTTCAATCACCGCGTTGCGAATGGCCGGATGGTTATGGCCCAGCACCATAGGTCCCCAGGAGCCGACATAATCGATATACGCTTTACCGTCGACATCGTACAGTCTGGCGCCGTCGGCGCGTTCGATAAACAGCGGCGTACCGCCCACGCCGCTAAAGGCGCGAACCGGCGAGTTCACGCCGCCGGGGATGAGTTCACGTGCGGCGCTATAGAGTGTTTCAGATTTGCTCATTGCCATGATCCTGGTTCGTGATAAATGTTTTGCTGGTTATTCTAAGTTATTCCCGGATAGTTATGAAAGTTTTGCCCAATTGAAACAAGGCGTGGCAGGCGCATTTTCTCCGCGACGCGGGACGTTCAGAAGGCTAAACTGTCCTCTTCGTATTGGTATGACTATTGACGATAAGAGTATGAAAACAGAAGCCTCTACTTTTGAAGCAAAACAAATCGTGCGCTTGCGTCGTGGCGATGTGGTACGTCGCTTAGTTCAACGTGACAAAACGCCGCTGGCGGTGCTGCTGATGGCCGCCGTAGTCGGTACGCTGGCCGGGCTGGTGGGGGTCGCTTTTGAAAAGAGCGTCAACTGGGTGCAGAACATGCGCATCGGTTCGCTGGCGCAGGTGGCGGATCACGGGTTCCTGATTTGGCCGTTGGCCTTTATTTTATCTGCCTTGCTGGCGATGGTGGGCTATTTTCTGGTGCGACGTTTTGCGCCGGAGGCGGGGGGATCCGGCATACCGGAGATCGAAGGGGCGCTGGAAGAGTTGCGTCCGGTTCGCTGGTGGCGAGTGCTGCCGGTAAAATTTATCGGCGGGATGGGGACGCTGGGCGCTGGCATGGTGCTCGGTCGCGAAGGGCCGACGGTGCAGTTGGGCGGCAACGTCGGGCGAATGGTGCTGGATATCTTCCGTATGCGCAGTCCCGAAGCGCGTCATACGTTGCTGGCCACCGGGGCAGCGGCGGGGCTCTCTGCGGCATTTAACGCGCCGCTGGCGGGGATCTTATTCATTATTGAAGAGATGCGCCCGCAGTTTCGCTACAACCTGATTTCGATTAAAGCCGTCTTTACCGGCGTGATTATGTCGAGCATCGTGTTCCGTATCTTTAATGGCGAATCGGCGATTATTGAAGTCGGCAAGCTGAGCGATGCGCCGGTGAATACGCTGTGGCTGTACCTGATCCTGGGGATGATTTTTGGCTGCGTCGGCCCGCTGTTTAATAGCCTGGTGCTGCGCACCCAGGATACGTTCCAACGTATTCATGGCGGCAATACAAAGAAGTGGGTGCTGATCGGCGGGTTAATCGGCGGGATGTGCGGCATCCTCGGGCTGATTCAACCGGCGACGACGGGGGGCGGCTTTAACCTGATTCCGATTGCGGCGGCGGGCAATTTTTCCGTCGGGCTGCTGCTGTTTATCTTTATCGCCCGCGTGATTACCACCTTACTCTGTTTCTCCTCCGGGGCGCCCGGCGGCATTTTTGCGCCGATGCTGGCGCTGGGAACCTTGCTGGGAACCGCCTTCGGGATGGCGGTAACGCCGATGCTGCCGGCCTATCATCTGGATGCCGGGACCTTTGCGATTGCCGGAATGGGGGCTCTGCTGGCGGCATCAATCCGCGCTCCGCTGACCGGGATTGTGCTGGTACTGGAGATGACCGATAACTATCAGCTCATTTTGCCAATGATTATTACCTGTCTTGGCGCAACACTACTGGCGCAATTCCTTGGCGGTAAGCCTTTGTATTCGACGATCCTGGAGCGCACGCTGGCGAAACAGGCCGCAGAACAGGCGGCAAAAGCGCAGCAGGTTGCCGGGGAGAATACTTGAACGATTTGACCCCGTATTAGATAATGGCTCATAAGGTCGGGTTATTCTTTAACCGGTCAGAAGTATCAATGGGAGCATAAAATGAGTGATGACGTAGCGTTGCCGCTGGAGTTTACTGAAGCTGCAGCCAAAAAAGTAAAATTCCTGATTGCAGATGAAGACAATCCAAACCTGAAACTGCGTGTGTATATCACCGGTGGTGGTTGCAGTGGTTTCCAGTACGGCTTCACCTTCGACGATCAGGTTAACGAAGGCGATATGACCATCGAAAAACAGGGCGTCGGCCTGGTGGTCGATCCGATGAGCCTGCAGTATCTGGTCGGCGGTGCCGTCGACTACACCGAAGGCCTGGAAGGTTCGCGTTTTATCGTGACCAACCCGAATGCGAAAAGTACCTGCGGCTGCGGGTCCTCATTCAGCGTCTGATCCCCGCACTGGATTCTCGCTCCGGTAGAGTTTCTCCGCCGGGGCAATTCCCCCGTTTTAGCGCCCGTTATCGTCGAGAGCAAAAGTCGGCAGCTTCAGATGCCAACGGATGGCCGCAAGGCGAATCACCAGCGTGACGACCATGCCCATCATCGCCGAATTTTGTAGCGAAACATGAAACGCGTCATAGGCCGTGGCGTGCACAATACCGCCGGCAATACAGGCCGTGGCATAGATTTCCGTGCGTAAAATCATCGGAATTTCGCGGGCCAGCACGTCGCGAATAATCCCGCCACCCACGCCGGTGACGACCCCCATACAGATAGCGACCAGCGGGCCGCTGTGGGCCAGAAACGCTTTATTCACCCCGATGCCGACAAACACCGCCAGCCCAACGGCATCAAGCACCGGCAATATCCATTTCGGCAGCCGACGCGGCTGACGCACCAGCAGAATGGTCATCATGCTGGTGACCATCGCCACCACCAGGTCGGTGGGGTCTTTGACCCAGAACACCGGGCCGTTGGCGAGCGCCATATCGCGAATGGTTCCACCGCCCACGGCGGTGACCACGCCGAGCACCAGTACGCCAAAGGGGTCCATCCGGAGTTTTCCGGCCAGTAATACGCCCGAGATAGCAAATACGGCGGTGCCAATAATATCCAGCCAATAGACTAGCATCGTCAGTTCTCGTTAAGCGCCCGGTTCTCTGGGCTGTTTTACTCATCAAATTGAATCGGCACAGCGTCCGCCAGGCGTTCGTATAGCGGTTACGCGCTGGCGTTCTCTGTGCCGGATGTCGTTTTACCCTGCGCAAACGGTGCTTATTTAACCTGCCCGAGCGCCTCGCAGAGCTGTTTTGCGGCGAGGATAATACGCGGGCTTGCGCGTTCAAACCAGTCGCCATCGACTGCAATCAGGGAAATTTTTAACTGATTATGCCAGTAGCGTTCAACTTCAGGGAGTTGGCGGGCATCACCGGCGATAACAATGGCCTGAGGCTGTCTCGCCAGGACCTGTTCACGGCTCACCTGGGGCCAGGGAACCGGGCTGGAGGCAAATATATTGTCACCGCCGCACAATGTCAGCACCTGGTCCTGAATCGACCCCCGACTGCTGGTGAAAAGAGGATTGGTGCCAAACTGCAGAAAGACGCGTTTTTTCGGCGTATGGGCGTAGCGGGCTTTGAGAGCCTCATAGTCGTCCTGCATGCGCTGTGCGGATGCGCGGGCCTTTTCCGGCTGCGGACTCCACTGCGCCAGCTGCCGTAGCGTCGCAATGATCTCTTCAATCGTGGCGGTATTGACCCACAGTACCTTGATCCCCAGCGCGCTCAGTTGATTAACCTGCCGCTCGGCATTGCCGCCGCGCCATGCCAGAATCAGATCCGGTTTCAGCGCGACGATGCGCTCAAGGTTCATCCCTTGCCAGCTGGCAACCTGCTCGATACCGACAGCTTCCGCTGGATAATCGGAATGGCTGCTGACGCCAACCGGCGTAATGCCGGCGGCAAAGGCCAGTTCGGTATTGGACGGTGACAGCGTGATTACCCGCGGCGCGGCGAAGAGCCACGCCGGGGTAAGCAGCAGCAGAGCGGCAAGCGCCCGTTTTAGCGACTTAGCCACGCGCCAGCGTCTGTACCAGCTTTTCCACCATCAGCGTGGACTGTCTGGCGGCAACGGCGAGGAACTCATCAAAGCTCAGATGAGACTGCTGATCCGCCACGTCGGAAATCGCGCGTACCACCACGAACGGCACGCCGAAGTTGTGGCAAACATGGGCGATGGCCGTGGCTTCCATTTCAACCGCTACGGCCTGCGGGAAGTTGTGGCGGATTTTCGCCAGTCCGACCGAGCCGTTGATGAAGGCGTCGCCGCTAACGATCAGGCCGCGGACCGCGTGCAGATTCAGCGCTTCGATGCAGCTTTGCGCGGCGGCAATCAGCTTATCGTCGGCTTTGAAGCCTGCCGGGCAGCCGGGCAGCTGGCCATACTCATAACCAAAGGCGGTGACGTCAGCATCGTGGTAGCGCGTCTCGTCGGAGATAACGATATCGCCGACTTTCAGCGTCGACGCCAGTCCGCCTGCGGAACCGGTGTTGATAATCACGTCCGGCTTACAAATCTCCAGCAGCAGGGCTGCGCCCATGGCCGCAGCCACTTTGCCAATGCCTGATTTGAGCAGGACAACATCGGTGCCGTTCAGCTGACCGGTGTAGATTTCGCTCCCGCCATGGGTCAGAGTCTGGCGGTTTTCGATTTTGTCGCGCAGAAGGGTAACTTCTTCTTCCATAGCGCCAATAATGCCGATTTTCATAGATTTACTCGCGATGTGTCAGGTTTAGTTGCATAGTCTATCATGCACTCAAAGGGAAACGTTATTGCTCGCGCGGGAGAGGCCATGGCAAAGATTGATTTTCGCAACAAGATTAACTGGCGTCGGCGCTACCGCTCGCCGCAAGGGGTCGAAACGGAACGTGAGATCCTGCGTATTTTTGAAAGCGACCGCGGGCGAATTATCAACTCGCCGGCCATCCGCCGTTTACAGCAAAAAACCCAGGTCTTCCCGCTGGAACGTAATGCCGCGGTGCGTACCCGGTTAACCCACTCCCTTGAAGTTCAGCAGGTGGGACGCTATATCGCCAAAGAGATCCTCAGCCGCCTGAAAGAGCAGCGTCAGCTGGAGGCCTACGGGCTGGATGAGCTCACCGGGCCGTTTGAGAGCGTGGTGGAAATGGCCTGTCTGATGCATGACATCGGCAATCCGCCGTTCGGCCATTTTGGCGAGGCGGCGATAAATGACTGGTTCCGTCAGCGGCTCGCGCCTGACGATGCGGCCGGCGCGCCGTTAGCGCAGGATCGTTGTACGGTGGAGGCGCTCCGTTTGCAGGAGGATGCTGGCGGGCTGAATGCGCTGCGGAGCAAGGTTCGTCAGGATCTGTGCTGGTTTGAAGGCAACGCGCAGGGGATTCGCTTAGTGCATACCCTCATGCGGATGAATCTGACCTGGGCGCAGGTTGGCTGCATTCTAAAATATACTCGCCCGGCGTGGTGGCGGGGAGAACTCCCCGCCAGCCACAGTTATTTAATGAAGAAGCCTGGTTATTATTTAGCCGAAGAGGGGTATATTGAGAGGTTGCGTAAAGAACTTGCTCTGGCTCCTTACAATCGCTTCCCTTTGACATGGATTATGGAGGCGGCGGACGATATCTCATATTGTGTGGCCGATCTTGAGGATGCGGTAGAAAAACGTATTTTCAGCGTAGAGCAACTCTATCAACTCCTTCACGAGGCGTGGGGACAGCATGAGAAAGGCTCTTTATTTTCGCAGGTGGTGGAAAATGCCTGGGATAAATCGCGCTCTAATTCTCTGAGTCGGAGTACGGAAGATCAGTTCTTTATGTATTTACGAGTCAATACGCTGAATAAACTGGTGCCGTATGCGGCCCGCCGGTTTATCGATAATTTACCGAAGATCTTTACCGGTGATTTTAATCATGCGTTGCTTGAGGACGATAGCGACTGCAGTCAACTGCTGGAGCTATATAAAAACGTCGCGATAAAACATGTATTTAGTCATCCTGATGTTGAACAGCTGGAATTACAAGGCTATCGGGTGATTAGCGGTCTTCTGGATATCTATGAGCCGTTGCTAAAATTATCGCTGGAGGAGTTCAGCTTATTAGTGGAGAAAGAGCGGGTGAGGAGCTTACCTATCGCCTCGCGCTTGTTCCAGAAACTTTCGACGCGTCATCGGTTGGCCTATGTTGAAGCAGTAAATAAGGTTTCACGAGATGCTGAGGAATTTCCGGTGATGGAATATTATTATCGCTGTCGCCTGATACAGGACTATATCAGTGGGATGACGGATTTGTATGCATGGGATGAATATCGGCGCTTGATGGCGGTGGAATAGGTACAGGTTTTGTAAAGACGGACAATAAATTTTTACTTTTTCCAGATACTTAATTCCGGAACTTAGCGCGATAAAATGACTCTGATGGTCACATACATAGCAATTTTCGTTATCTAAAATAGAGTGAGACATGATGAAAAAAACCACGTTAGCAATGAGTGCACTGGCTCTGAGTTTAGGTCTGGCGTTATCACCGCTCTCTGCGAGCGCGGCAGAAACGTCCTCTTCGGCCTCAAGTACACAGCAAATGCCAAGCCTGGCTCCGATGCTGGAAAAAGTGATGCCGTCGGTTGTCAGCATTAATGTTGAGGGCAGCACGACCGTCAACACTCCGCGGATGCCGCGTAACTTCCAGCAGTTCTTTGGTGATAATTCACCGTTCTGCCAGGATGGTTCGCCGTTCCAGAGTTCCCCGTTCTGTCAGGGCGGTGGACAGGGCGGCGGGGCACCGGCTGATGGCAGCCAGCAGCAGAAATTTATGGCGCTGGGCTCCGGGGTCATCATTGATGCTAATAAAGGCTATGTCGTGACCAATAACCACGTTGTCGATAATGCGACCACGATTAAAGTCCAGTTGAGCGACGGACGGAAGTTTGATGCCAAAGTCGTCGGCAAAGATCCGCGTTCCGACATTGCGCTGATCCAGATTCAGGATCCGAAAGATTTGACGGCGATTAAGCTGGCAGATTCCGATGCGCTGCGCGTCGGCGACTACACCGTGGCTATCGGTAACCCGTTTGGTTTGGGTGAAACCGTCACGTCGGGGATTGTCTCCGCGCTTGGCCGTAGCGGCCTGAACGTTGAAAACTACGAAAACTTTATCCAGACCGATGCGGCGATCAACCGCGGTAACTCCGGCGGCGCGCTGGTGAACCTCAACGGCGAACTGATCGGGATTAATACCGCGATCCTGGCGCCGGACGGCGGCAATATCGGTATCGGTTTTGCCATCCCGAGCAACATGGTCAAAAACCTGACCGAGCAGATGGTCAAGTATGGCCAGGTGAAACGCGGCGAGCTGGGTATTATGGGAACCGAGCTGAACTCTGAGCTGGCGAAAGCCATGAAGGTTGATGCGCAGCGCGGTGCCTTCGTCAGTCAGGTTATGCCGGGTTCCGCGGCCGCGAAAGCGGGTATCAAAGCCGGTGACGTGATTACCTCGCTGAACGGTAAGCCTATCAGCAGCTTTGCTGCGCTGCGTGCGCAAGTCGGTACTATGCCTATCGGCAGCAAAGTCGAGCTGGGGCTGGTCCGCGATGGCAAAGCGGTCAATGCGACCGTCGAGCTGCAGCAGAGTAGCCAGAATCAGGTTGACTCCAGCACCATCTTCAATGGTATTGAAGGTGCGGAAATGAGCAACAAAGGTCAGGACAAAGGTGTGGTGGTCAATAATGTGAAAGCGGGGACTCCGGCGGCACAAATTGGCCTCAAGAAAGGTGACATCATCGTCGGCGCTAACCAGCAGCCGGTGAAAAATATCGCCGATCTGCGCAAAATCTTTGATGCCAAACCTTCGGTACTGGCGCTGAACATCCAGCGTGGCGATAGCATTATCTATCTGCTGATGCAGTAATCGCCAACGGCTAAGCCTGCCCCTTCTCCTCGTTGAGGGAAGGGGCTTTTTTTGGCCCCGCTATCCGGTGCGTTTCCCTTTCTGTGACTCCACACGCAACTCCATACTTCTCTGTCATGCTTTATGCGTATGCACAATGCAGCGTCCAGCCGACTCTTTTATGCTGGCCTCCTGTTGACGGGAGGATTACATGGCTGGCTGGCATCTTGATACCAACATGGCGCAGGATATTGTGGCGCGTACGATGCGCATCATTGATACCAATATCAACGTAATGGACGCCCGCGGGCGCATTATCGGCAGCGGCGATCGCGAGCGGATTGGGGAATTGCACGAAGGCGCGCTGCTGGTGCTTTCCCAGGGACGGGTTGTGGATATTGATGATGCGGTCGCTCGCCATCTGCACGGCGTGCGTCAGGGGATTAATCTGCCTTTGCGCCTGGAGGGGGAGATCGTCGGCGTCATCGGCCTGACCGGCGAACCCGAAACGCTGCGTAAATATGGCGAGCTGGTGTGCATGACTGCCGAGATGATGCTGGAGCAGTCCCGGCTGATGCACCTTCTGGCCCAGGATAGCCGCCTGCGCGAAGAGCTGGTTATGAACCTGATCCAGGCCGAAGAGAATACGCCCGCATTAACCGAGTGGGCGCAGCGGCTGGGTATCGATCTGAACCAGCCTCGCGTGGTCGCCATGATTGAAGTGGATAGCGGTCAGCTCGGCGTAGACAGCGCTATGGCCGAACTGCAGCAGCTGCAAACCGCCCTGACCACGCCCGATCGCCACAATCTGGTGGCGATTGTCTCACTGACCGAGATGGTGGTGCTCAAACCGGCATTGAATGCTTTTGGCCGCTGGGACGCGGAGGATCACCGCAAAAGGATCGATCAGCTGATCGCCCGAATGAAAGAAAACGGCCAGCTGCGTTTTCGCGTGGCGCTGGGGAACTTCTTTACCGGTCCCGGCAGCATCGCCCGTTCCTGGCGCACCGCCCGTACCACAATGATGGTCGGCAAACAGCGCATGCCTGAGAGCCGTAGCTATTTTTATCAGGATTTAATGTTGCCGGTGCTGCTCGATAGCCTGCGCGGCGGCTGGCAGGCGAATGAGCTTGCCCGTCCACTGGTGCGGCTGAAGGCGATGGATAATAACGGTCTGCTGCGACGCACGCTACAAGCCTGGTTTCGCCATAACGTGCAGCCGCTGGCGACGTCAAAGGCGCTGTTTATTCATCGCAATACGCTGGAGTATCGCCTGAATCGTATTGCTGAACTGACGGGGCTGAACCTGGGGAATTTTGATGACCGCCTGCTGCTGTATATCGCGCTGCAGTTGGATGAGCAAAGATAGTCTGTTTTAGACAAAAAAATGCCGGGTGGCGGCTTCGCCTGACCCGGCCTACAGAGCCATCCGCGTACGGCTATTTGCGCGTCAGTTTTTCCAGATCGGCTTCAATTTCACTGATCTTATGGGTGACGACGCTTTCCAGATGACGCAGATCGTCGAGGATCTTACGTTTGAGGTCGACTTCGGTACGATCGCGCTGGCAGATCTGATCCAGCTCATCGATAACGTAGCGCAGATTCGGGCTAATTTCCTGAACCTCTTTATACCCCTGGCCTACGCCATCGGCGACAACGGTCTTACGCTGGCGCGGGTATTTAAACTTGACGCTTTTGGCGAAGAACTCGCCTTTGTCTTTCTGAAAATAGATTTTCAGAATGTCGTTGTTGGCTTCCTGCCGCAGGCTATAGCGATCGATCTCATCGGGATTGGTAATGCCAAGACTTTTCAGATTATCGTACATAACGGTACCTTTGATATCATCATAACCTTTGAATAATTAACGAAAAGATCCATCTTCGCCAGCTTCAAATATAAAAAAAGCGGGATATCTCCCGCTTTTTATTCTGCTTAGTCGATGGTACGCAGCAGTTCGTTAATGCCGACCTTGCCGCGAGTTTTCGCATCCACTTTCTTCACGATAACGGCGCAGTACAGGCTGTACTTGCCATCTTTCGACGGCAGGTTGCCGGAAACCACCACTGAACCCGCCGGAACGCGGCCGTAATGGACTTCGCCGGTTTCGCGATCGTAAATTTTGGTGCTCTGACCCAGGTACACGCCCATGGAGATCACGGAACCTTCTTCAACGATCACGCCTTCAACCACTTCAGAGCGCGCGCCGATGAAGCAGTTGTCTTCGATGATGGTCGGGTTAGCCTGCAGCGGCTCGAGGACGCCGCCGATACCGACGCCGCCGGACAGGTGCACGTTTTTACCAATCTGCGCGCAGGAACCCACGGTGGCCCAGGTATCTACCATGGAGCCTTCGTCCACGTAGGCGCCGATGTTGACGTAGGACGGCATCAGCACGGTGTTGCGGGCAATAAATGCGCCCTGACGAACCGCCGCCGGCGGAACCACGCGGAAGCCTTCTTTCTGGAAACGCGCTTCATCATAGTCAGCGAATTTCATCGGCACTTTATCGAAGTAGCGGCTTTCAGCACCGTCGATAACCTGGTTATCGTTAATACGGAAAGAGAGCAGAACCGCCTTCTTCAGCCATTGATGGGTGACCCACTGGCCATCGATCTTTTCAGCGACACGCAGCGCGCCGGAATCAAGCAGAGAAATCACCTGGTTAACCGCTTCGCGGGTTACGGTATCCACATTTGCCGGCGTGATGTCGGCGCGACGCTCAAAAGCGGACTCAATAACATTCTGTAATTGCTGCATTGTTTTACTCTTTCTCTTTACACATTAAAAGTTCGTCACCCTTTATCGTTTGGATTGAGGGCCTCTGTCAACCGTTGTTGTACTTCTTGTTGCAGCGCATTATTAAGCGCACGCCGGTCCGCCGTCGCGATTATAAATAAATCTTCTACTCGCTCACCGATTGTCGTAATTCGCGCTCCGTGAAGCGAAATATTGAGGTCGGCGAACACCTGACCCACGCGCGCCAGCAGGCCCGGCTGATCGAGCGCAATCAGCTCAAGAAACGATTTTCTGTCGGTGTGCGTCGGCAGGAAATTGACTTCGGTAACGACGGAGAAATGGCGAAGTTTCGCCGCCTGACGGCGCGGGGCCGGCGGCTGCCAGCTGCGCTGGGTAATGGTCTGTTCCAGACCGTGACGGATAATCTCATGGCGATCGGCGGAAAGCGGACTGCCGTCCGGCTCCAGCACAATAAAGGTATCCATCGCCATGCCGTCGCGGGTGGTAAAAATCTGGGCATCGTGAACGCTGAGGTTGCGGCGATCCAGCTCACCACAGACGGCGGCAAACAGATACGGGCGGTCCGGGCTCCAGATAAAAATTTCGGTCCCGCCGCGCGTGGCCTGCGAGCTGAGCAGGATCATCGGTTTGCTCAGGTCGTGTTTGAGCAAATTGCGGGCGTGCCAGGCGAGCTGGTTGGGCGTATGGCGCACGAAGTAGTTGGCGCGGCAGCGATTCCAGATTTGATGCAGCGCCTCTTCATTAATATTTTCCATCCGCAGCAGCGCCAGCGCCTGCAGCTGATGATGGCGAACCCGTTCGCGCATATCCGGCGTGCTTTGCATGCCGCGCCGCAGCTGTTTTTCGGTGGCGAAATAGAGCTCGCGCAGCAGGCTCTGCTTCCAGCTGTTCCACAAGGTTTCGTTGGTCGCACAGATATCGGCGACGGTCAGGCATACCAGGTAGCGCAGGCGGTTTTCAGTTTGCACCTCTTCGGCAAACTGCTTGATGACCTCGGGATCCTGAATATCACGGCGCTGGGCGGTGACCGACATTAACAGATGATGGCGCACCAGCCAGGCGACCAGCTGGGTTTCCCGCGAGTTAAGCCCGTGCAGCTCGGCGAATTTCAGCACATCCTGGGCGCCGAGGACCGAATGATCGCCGCCGCGACCTTTGGCAATATCATGGAACAGGGCGGCAATCAGAATCAGCTCCGGGTGCGTCAGGCGAGGCCACAGTTCCACGCACAGCGGATGGCGGCTGCGGGTCTCTTCTTTAGCGAAGCTTTCCAGCTTCAGCAGCACGCGGATCGTATGCTCATCGACCGTATAGGCATGGAACAGGTCAAACTGCATCTGGCCCACGATATGCGACCACTGCGGCATATAGGCCCACAGTACGCTGTGGCGGTGCATCGGCAACAGCCCCCGGCTGACCGCGCCCTGGTGACGCAACATGCTGAGGAAAATCGTGCGCGCTTCCGGGATATAGCACAGCGGCTGCGTCAGGTGGCGCCGCGCGTGACGCAGGTGGCGAAGCGTCGTCGAGTAGATGCCGGTGATGCTGCTGTTACGCACCATAATATAGAACATGCGCAGGATAGCCTGCGGTTCGCGGATAAACAGCGTGTCGTCGCGTAGGTCAATCAGCGTGCCGCGCAGTTGAAAATCATCATCGATGGGCCGCGGCTTTTCATCTTCGGTGAGGGCGAGGATGGCTTCATCAAACAGCTGGAGCAGCATGTGATTCAGTTCGCTGACCCGCCGGGTGACGCGGAAGAAATCCTTCATCATGTATTCGATAGGCTGATTGCCTTCGCCTTCGTAGCGCAGTCGGCGGGCGACGCTGAACTGGCGATCGAATAACAGACGGTTGTCGTAGCGGTTTAACTCGAGGTGCAGCGCAAAGCGAATCCGCCACAGCTGGTGCAGACATTCGTTAAGCTCGTTACGTTCGGCTTCGGTAAGAAAGCCGAAACCGACCATTTCATCCAGCGAAGTGGCGCCGAAGTGACGACGGGCGACCCACTGCAGGGTGTGGATATCGCGCAGGCCGCCGGGACTGCTTTTCACGTCCGGTTCGAGGTTATAGCTGGTGCCGTGGTAGCGCTGGTGGCGTATATTCTGCTCTTCGACCTTGGCGGCGAAAAACTTCTCCGAGGGCCAGAAGCCATCGCTGAAAATATGTTTTTGTAGCTCCAGAAATAGCGCGACGTCGCCAATCAGCAGACGCGTTTCGATCAGGTTGGTGGCAACGGTCAGATCGGACAGTCCTTCCAGCAGGCACTCTTCGAGCGTACGCACGCTGTGGCCGACTTCGAGCTTGATATCCCACAGCAGCGTCAGCAGTTCGCCCACTTTCTGCGCCTGCTCATCGGAGAGTTTTTTGCGGCTGAGAATCAGCAGGTCGATGTCGGAGAGCGGGTGCAGCTCGCCGCGACCGTATCCTCCAACCGCGACCAGCGCCAGATCGCTGACCGAACCAAAACCGTAATCCACCCACAGGCGCTGGAGCAGCTGGTCGATAAATTCGGTTCGCGCTTCGATGAGCTCCCCGGCGGGGATACCGCTATCAAATGCTTCGCCCAGCCAGCGCTGGAAAATATCGAGATGTGCCTTGATGGCGGCACAGTTCAAATCCCCTTGTGGCCAGCTACCTGGATTCTCAGGTTGAGCGGAGAGGGTAGGGGAGACAGTATCAGGTAAAGAGTTACTCATCGCGTCACCATATGAAAAAACTATCAACTATCGCCCATAAAAAATCGCCGGGAGCGATTTTTAACGTCGCTTGCGGCGGCCCGTAGGGTGACGGGCAGGACGCCCGTCATACAAAATCGCCGGGAACGATTTTTAACGTCGCTTGCGGCGGCCCGTAGGGTGACGGGCAGGACGCCCGTCATACAAAATCGCCGGGAACGATTTTTAACGTCGCTTGCGGCGGCCCGTAGGGTGACGGGCAGGACGCCCGTCATAAAAAAGCCGGCGGGCGCCGGCTTTTCGTTATGCGTTGTGCGAGATTATCGCCGGGATGGTGTCATCCTTGCGTAGCGTCAGAATCTCGCAGCCGTTCTCTGTCACCACAATAGTATGCTCGTACTGCGCAGACAAGCTCCGGTCTTTGGTTTTCACCGTCCAGCCGTCTTTCATACTGCGGATCTCTTTCTTGCCGGCATTGACCATCGGTTCGATGGTAAAGGTCATGCCAGGCTTGAGCACCACATTGGTCTCTGGCGAGTCGTAGTGCAGCACCTGCGGCTCTTCATGGAAACCACGACCGATACCGTGACCGCAATACTCACGCACCACCGAGAAACCTTCCGCTTCGACGAATTTCTGGATGGCTGCGCCGATGGCGCGCAGGTTAATTCCCGGCTTAACCATCTTCAGGGCCAGATACAGGCTTTCCTGAGTGATGCGGCACAGGCGCTCGCCAAGAATCGTCGGTTTGCCGACGATGAACATTTTAGAGGTGTCGCCGTGGAAATCATCCTTAATGACCGTGACATCAATGTTGACGATGTCGCCGTCTTTCAACAGTTTTTCGTCGTCAGGAATCCCGTGACAGACGACTTCGTTAATAGAGATACAGACGGATTTCGGGTAGCCGTGGTAGCCGAGGCAGGCGGAGATCGCTTTCTGTTCGTTAACAATGTAATCGTTACAGATACGGTCCAGTTCGCCGGTGCTGACCCCAGGTTTAACGTAGGGTTCGATCATTTCCAGCACTTCAGCGGCCAGGCGGCCGGCGACGCGCATTTTTTCGATGTCTTCAGATGTTTTGATAGATATAGCCATGGATTGTGTCCAGCTGTGTCGGTTTTTTCGACAATAATAGAGTTATTCCTGCCAATGTTAACAGTCCGGGTGTCCTGGTGCCAAATTGAGAATCATTAACAGCACTCAGCGTCAACAACAGTTGGTTTCCGATCGGATTTTGTGGTATAAAGCGCGCCGGACTTCCGTTCCATTTGGTACTACACAGGATGGACTGAAGCGACAAATCTCACTTTGTGTAAATAACACACACGTATCGACACATATTCCGGGGTGCCCTTTGGGGTCGGTAATATGGGATACGTGGAGGCATAACCCCAACTTTATCTATAGAGGTTTTAAACATGGCAACTGTTTCCATGCGCGACATGCTCAAGGCTGGTGTTCACTTTGGTCACCAGACCCGTTACTGGAACCCGAAAATGAAGCCTTTCATCTTCGGCGCGCGTAACAAAGTTCACATCATCAACCTTGAGAAAACTGTACCGATGTTCAACGAAGCTCTGGCTGAACTGAACAAGATCTCTGCTCGTAAAGGTAAAATCCTTTTCGTTGGTACTAAACGCGCTGCAAGCGAAGCGGTAAAAGAAGCTGCTAACAGCTGCGACCAGTTCTTCGTGAACCATCGCTGGTTGGGCGGCATGCTGACTAACTGGAAAACCGTTCGTCAGTCCATCAAACGTCTGAAAGACCTGGAAACTCAGTCCCAGGACGGTACTTTCGAGAAGCTGACCAAGAAAGAAGCGCTGATGCGCACTCGTGAGCTGGACAAGCTGGAAAACAGCCTGGGCGGTATCAAAGACATGGGCGGCCTGCCGGACGCACTGTTTGTTATCGACGCTGACCACGAGCACATCGCTATCAAAGAAGCAAACAACCTGGGTATCCCGGTATTTGCTATCGTTGATACTAACTCCGATCCGGACGGCGTAGACTTCGTTATCCCGGGTAACGACGACGCAATCCGCGCTGTTAGCCTGTACCTGGGCGCTGTAGCTACAACCGTGCGCGAAGGTCGTTCTCAGGATCTGGCTTCTCAGGCGGAAGAAAGCTTCGTAGAAGCTGAATAATAAGGTTTCACCCCTTATTAGTACCGTGTATGAATAGGGGCCCATTTTTGGCCCCTTTTTTCAATTTATACTGTTTGGCCCCCGGCCGGGCAGTTCACATCTCCCGAGGATTTAAGAATGGCTGAAATTACCGCATCCCTGGTAAAAGAGCTGCGTGAGCGTACTGGCGCAGGCATGATGGATTGCAAGAAAGCGCTGACCGAAGCGAACGGCGACATCGAGCTGGCAATCGAAAACATGCGTAAATCCGGCGCAATCAAAGCGGCGAAAAAAGCAGGTAACGTTGCTGCTGACGGCGTGATCATCACTAAGATCGACGGTACCTACGGCATCATTCTGGAAGTTAACTGCCAGACTGACTTCGTTGCTAAAGATGGCGGTTTCCAGGCATTTGCTAACAAAGTTCTGGATGCAGCTGTGGCTGGTAAAATCACCGACGTTGAAGTTCTGAAAGCACAGTTCGAAGAAGAGCGTGTTGCGCTGGTTGCTAAAATCGGTGAGAACATCAACATCCGTCGCGTTGCGGCCCTGGAAGGCGAAGTTCTGGGTTCATACCAGCACGGCGCGCGTATCGGCGTTCTGGTTGCGGCTAAAGGCGCTGACCAGGAGCTGGTTAAACAGCTGGCAATGCACATCGCTGCAAGCAAGCCGGAATTCGTTAAGCCGGAAGACGTGTCTGCTGAAGTGGTAGAGAAAGAGTACCAGGTTCAGCTGGACATCGCGATGCAGTCTGGTAAGCCGAAAGAAATCGCTGAGAAAATGGTTGAAGGCCGCATGAAGAAATTCACCGGCGAAGTTTCTCTGACCGGCCAGCCTTTCGTTATGGACCCGAGCAAATCTGTTGCTCAGCTGCTGAAAGAGCACAATGCCGACGTTACTGGCTTCATCCGCTTTGAAGTGGGCGAAGGCATCGAGAAAGTTGAGACTGACTTTGCAGCAGAAGTTGCTGCGATGTCCAAGCAGTCTTAATTTTCAAAAGGAGCCGCCTGAGGGCGGCTTCTTTTTGCGCCCGTTTTGTAAATTCAGCTCATCGCTTATAGTGGCTGTGCTGAAAAGCGGCATACAATGTCGCCAGAATTAACTCATCTCACTCGTTGACAGTCTCAGGAAAGAAACATGGCTACCAATGCAAAACCCGTCTACAAACGTATTCTGCTTAAGTTAAGTGGCGAAGCTCTGCAGGGTTCGGAAGGCTTCGGTATTGATGCAAGCATACTTGACCGTATGGCTCAGGAAATCAAAGAACTGGTTGAACTGGGTATTCAGGTTGGTGTAGTGATTGGTGGTGGTAACCTGTTCCGTGGTGCTGGGCTGGCGAAAGCGGGTATGAACCGCGTTGTGGGCGACCACATGGGCATGCTGGCAACGGTGATGAACGGCCTCGCCATGCGTGACTCACTGCATCGCGCCTATGTGAACGCTCGCCTGATGTCAGCGATTCCGCTGAATGGCGTGTGTGATAACTACAGCTGGGCAGAGGCCATCAGCCTGCTGCGTAATAATCGCGTGGTGATTCTTTCCGCCGGCACCGGTAACCCGTTCTTCACCACCGATTCCGCTGCCTGCCTGCGCGGTATTGAAATCGAAGCTGATGTGGTGCTGAAAGCCACCAAAGTCGACGGTGTGTTTACCGCTGATCCGGCCAAAGACCCGTCTGCCACCATGTACGATCAGCTGACCTACAGCGAAGTACTCGATAAAGAGCTGAAAGTCATGGATTTGGCCGCCTTTACCCTGGCGCGTGACCATAAATTGCCGATTCGCGTTTTCAACATGAATAAACCTGGCGCACTGCGTCGCGTGGTGATGGGCGAAAAAGAAGGCACACTGATTACGGAATAATTCCCGTCAGCGCCAAATCCGGGTAATATTCCGCCTTACTTTCGCGGGCTGATTGCCCGGTGATTTGCATTAAATCTGACTATACTTAGCTCACTTTCGCGGTGAGCGACCGTCTGGTCTGTCTGAGACAAGTTTTCAAGGATTCGTAACGTGATTAGCGATATCAGAAAAGATGCTGAAGTACGCATGGAAAAATGCGTCGAAGCGTTCAAAACCCAAATCAGCAAAATACGCACGGGTCGTGCTTCTCCCAGCCTGCTGGATGGCATCGTCGTAGAATACTACGGCACGCCGACGCCGCTGCGTCAGCTGGCAAGCGTCACGGTGGAAGACTCCCGTACTCTGAAAATTAACGTGTTCGATCGCTCCATGAGCCCGGCCGTTGAGAAAGCGATCATGGCTTCCGATCTCGGTCTGAACCCAAGCTCTGCGGGCAGCGACATCCGTGTTCCGTTGCCGCCGCTGACCGAAGAACGTCGTAAGGATCTGACGAAGATCGTTCGCGGTGAAGCCGAACAAGCGCGTGTTGCCGTGCGTAACGTGCGTCGTGACGCCAATGATAAAGTAAAAGCGCTGTTGAAAGATAAAGAGATCAGCGAAGATGACGATCGCCGTTCTCAGGACGACGTGCAGAAAATGACTGACGCCGCCATCAAGAAAGTGGATGCGGCGCTGACAGATAAAGAAGCGGAACTGATGCAGTTCTGATTCTCTGCCGATACGCTCGCCGCCTGCCATTATTCATGGGCTGCGGGCGTTAAGTCTGAAACGCCGTACAGAAGACCGAACGCTCAATTCCTGGGATTGTGTTAACACGGTCGGCCCTGTAGCCTCTGGCATGCTTGCCGAAGGTGATAGACCGCCGACCTGCTCCCGGATGATTGTGGCGTAAGGGCTACTGGCGGCGTTTTTCTTTTTATCCTGTCTCAATTCTTCTGGACATCTCATGAAGCAATTAACCGTTCTCGGTTCGACCGGTTCAATTGGCTGCAGCACGCTGGATGTGGTGCGCCATAACCCCGATAGCTTTTCCATCGCCGCGCTGGTCGCAGGGAAAAATGTCGACCGCATGGTTGAACAATGTCTGGAATTCTCTCCCCGCTACGCGGTGATGGACGATGTTCAAAGCGCCGACGCGCTGCGCATCCGCCTGCGTGAAAACGGTAGCCGCACTGAGGTATTGAGCGGCCAGCACGCTGCCGCGGAAGTGGCTGCGCTGGACGAGGTTGACCAGGTGATGGCGGCGATTGTGGGGGCTGCGGGACTGGTGCCAACGCTGTCGGCCATCCGTGCCGGCAAAACGGTGCTGCTGGCGAATAAAGAGTCGCTGGTCACCTGCGGGCGCCTGTTTATGGATGCTGTGCAACAGTACGGCGCGCACCTGCTGCCCGTGGACAGCGAACATAACGCGATTTTTCAGAGTATGCCGGTAACGGTGCAGCATAATCTTGGATACGCTGACTTAACGCAGAATGGCGTTTCGTCGATTCTGCTGACCGGTTCCGGTGGTCCTTTCCGGGAAACGGCGATAGCGGAACTGGTGGCGATGACGCCGGATCAGGCCTGCCGTCACCCCAACTGGTCAATGGGACGCAAAATCTCTGTCGATTCCGCCACGATGATGAACAAAGGGCTGGAATATATCGAAGCCCGCTGGCTGTTCAACGCTTCAGCCCGGCAGATGGAAGTGCTGATCCACCCGCAGTCTGTCATTCACTCGATGGTGCGTTATCTTGACGGCAGCGTCATCGCGCAACTCGGTGAACCGGATATGCGCACGCCTATCGCCCATACGATGGGCTGGCCAGATCGCCTGAATTCTGGCGTGCCGGCGTTAGACTTCTGTCAGTTGAGCCACCTGAGCTTTTCCGCGCCGGACTACGGGCGCTATCCGTGTCTCAAACTGGCGATGGACGCATTCGATCACGGTCAGGCGGCGACAACGGCGCTGAATGCGGCAAATGAAATCTCAGTGGCAGCCTTCCTGGCTGAAGAGATTCGCTTTACCGACATTGCGGGAGTCAACCTGGCAGTACTGGATCAGCTGACGCTGGATGAACCGCAAAGCATTGATGAGGTGCTGGTTATTGACGCTCAGGCCAGAGTCGTTGCCGGGAAGCAGATTAAACATCTGACAACGCGGGGCTGAACCTCACGCCACGTTGTGATATTTGTGGGCGCTGGGCTTCAGTGATATAGTCTGCGCCACCCAATCGTTGCATTTTGTTGTAAAAGATTGTGGTGGCCGTGGAAAAACACGGCTTTTTTGCGTAAAGCTTTGGGTTGTTCTCTGCGATGAGCTGTAGCTTCGGCACTGGATAAAAATGCGTATACAGCGCTGACCGGTTGCTCGCGTTTAGTGGCTTGGCTAATCCTTATTATGGACTTAAAACGCGTTATGTTGTCTGCTAATCACACTGTCAGCGAAATATCGCCTGCACATGGCTGTCGTCATGTCGCCATTATCATGGACGGCAACGGTCGTTGGGCGAAACAGCAAGGAAAAATTCGCGCATTCGGCCATAAAGCCGGGGCGAAGTCGGTTCGTCGCGCGGTCTCCTTCGCGGCGAACAATGGTATTGAAGCGTTGACGCTGTATGCATTCAGCAGCGAGAACTGGAACCGCCCCGAGCAGGAAGTCAGTGCCCTGATGGAGCTGTTCGTTTGGGCGCTGGATAGCGAAGTGAAAAGCCTGCATCGGCATAACGTCCGCCTGCGGATCATCGGCGAGACAACGCGTTTTAATGCTCGCCTGCAGGAGCGTATCCGCAAAGCGGAAGCGCTGACGGAGAACAACACGGGCTTAACGCTGAATATTGCGGCGAACTACGGTGGGCGCTGGGATATTATTCAGGGTGTCCGCAATCTGGCAAGACAGGTTCAGAACGGGTTACTTCAGCCCGAACAGATCACGGAAGACATGCTGAGTCAGCAGGTCTGTATGCATGAACTGGCACCTGTAGATTTAGTTATTAGGACCGGGGGAGAGCATCGCATCAGTAATTTTTTGATTTGGCAAATTGCGTATGCCGAACTTTACTTTACCGATGTTCTTTGGCCCGATTTTGCTGAACAGGACTTTGAAGGTGCACTCCATGCCTTTGTTAATCGAGAGCGTCGTTTTGGCGGCACTGAGCCGGGTGGCAATCATGCCTGATGGGGGTCACTTTTGCTGAAGTATCGCCTGATATCGGCTTTCGTTTTAATCCCCGTGGTGATTGCGGCGCTTTTTCTGTTGCCGCCTGCGGGTTTTGCCATCGTCACGCTCGTGGTGTGTATGCTCGCTGCGTGGGAGTGGGGGCAATTTAGCGGTTTCACTTCAACTTCACAACGCATCTGGCTGGCGCTGCTGTGTGGCCTGCTACTGGCGTTGATGCTTTTCCTGATGCCGGAATATCACTATGACGTTCATCAACCGCTGGTTGAAGGATCGCTCTGGGCGTCGTTTGGCTGGTGGATTGTGGCGCTGCTGCTGGTGCTTTCTTACCCGGCGTCCGCTGCTTTCTGGCGCAACTCGAAAGCGCTGCGTCTGATCTTTGGTATTCTGACTATCGTCCCGTTCTTCTGGGGCATGCTGGTGCTGCGCGCCTGGCATTATGCGGATAACCATTACAGCGGCGCGCTGTGGCTGCTGTACGTGATGATTCTGGTCTGGGGCGCGGACTCTGGCGCCTATGTGTTTGGCAAGATGTTCGGCAAGCATAAGCTGGCACCGAAAGTGTCTCCGGGTAAAACCTGGCAGGGTTTCTTCGGTGGCCTGGTGACGGCGGCGATCATCTCCTGGGCCTACGGTCAGTGGGCGAATCTGGATGTTACGCCAACGGTATTGCTGGTTTGTTCCGTTGTTGCGGCGCTGGCCTCAGTGCTCGGCGATCTGACAGAGAGTATGTTTAAGCGAGAGGCCGGCATTAAGGATAGCGGTCATCTGATTCCCGGACACGGTGGAATACTCGATCGTATCGACAGCCTGACGGCGGCGGTACCGGTGTTTGCTTGTCTGCTATTGTTGGTCTTCAGGACGATTTGACGGAAGGTTTTATGCTAAGCGTTCTCTGGAATTTGGCTGCCTTTATCATTGCGCTGGGCGTATTGATCACCGTGCATGAGTTTGGCCATTTCTGGGTGGCTCGTCGCTGCGGCGTTCGCGTTGAGCGTTTTTCCATTGGCTTTGGTAAAGCGCTATGGCGGCGTTTTGACAAGCAGGGAACGGAATTCGTCATCGCTCTTATTCCACTCGGCGGCTATGTCAAAATGCTCGACGAACGCGTCGAGCCGGTGGTGCCTGAGATGCGCCACTACGCTTTCAATAACAAAACCGTTGGCCAGCGTGCGGCCATCATTGCCGCTGGTCCTGTCGCGAACTTCATTTTTGCCATCTTTGCCTACTGGCTGGTCTTTATTATCGGTGTCCCTGGCGTACGTCCGGTTGTTGGTGAAATAGTACCCGACTCGATTGCCGCGCATGCACAAATTGCAAAAGGTACGGAACTTAAAGCGATAGATGGCATCGAAACGCCTGATTGGGATGCAGTGCGTATGGCGCTGGTCTCTAAGATAGGCGACGAGCAAACAATAGTTACGCTCGCCCCTTTCGGGAGCAGTCAGCGCCAGGATAAAATCCTCGATCTGCGGCACTGGGCGTTTGAGCCGGATAAACAAGATCCGGTGACATCGCTGGGCATTCAGCCTCGCAGCGCGCAGATTGATACGGTGCTGGCTGAAGTACAATCTGGTTCGGCGGCGCAGAAGGCCGGTTTGCAAGCGGGCGACAGGATCGTTAAAGTCGATGGTCAACCGTTAACGCAGTGGATGACGTTTGTCAATCTGGTGCGTGATAATCCGGGTAAGGCGCTGGTTCTGGAGATCGAGCGACAGGGGAGTCCCTCGTCTGTTACGCTGACGCCAGATAGCCGATCCGCAAAAGGTCAAGCCGAAGGGTTTGCAGGGGTTGTACCTAAGGTCATCCCGCTGCCTGATGAATATAAGACAGTGCGTCAGTACGGGCCGTTTGCCGCCATTGCTGAAGCCACGGATAAAACCTGGCAACTGATGTCATTAACCGTCAGGATGCTGGGTAAATTGATAACCGGTGATGTCAAACTGAACAACCTCAGCGGGCCGATTTCTATCGCCCAGGGGGCTGGAATGTCAGCGGAGTTTGGGTTGATTTACTATCTGATGTTCCTTGCGCTGATTAGCGTGAACCTCGGGATAATCAATCTGTTCCCGCTTCCCGTCCTGGACGGGGGGCACCTGCTATTTTTGGCGATTGAAAAGCTGAAGGGCGGGCCGGTATCCGAGCGAGTTCAAGACTTTAGTTATCGCATTGGCTCAATACTGCTGGTGTTGTTAATGGGGCTTGCACTTTTCAATGATTTCTCTCGGTTGTAAGAGAGTTTGTTAGGAAGAACGCATAATAACGATGGCGATGAAAAAGTTGCTCATAGCGTCGCTGCTGTTTAGCAGCGCAACCGTATACGGTGCTGAAGGGTTCGTGGTGAAGGACATTCATTTCGAAGGCTTGCAGCGTGTCGCTGTTGGTGCGGCCCTCCTCAGTATGCCAGTGCGTCCTGGCGATACGGTGACCGATGATGATATCAGTAACACCATTCGTGCTTTGTTTGCCACTGGCAACTTTGAGGACGTCCGCGTCCTGCGCGATGGTGATACCCTGTTGGTGCAGGTGAAAGAGCGCCCAACGATTGCCAGCATCACTTTCTCCGGTAACAAGTCGGTGAAGGATGACATGCTCAAGCAAAACCTTGAGGCATCCGGCGTTCGCGTTGGGGAGTCCCTTGACCGCACGACCCTCGCTGATATCGAGAAAGGGCTGGAAGATTTCTACTACAGCGTCGGTAAGTACAGCGCCAGTGTAAAAGCTGTCGTCACGCCGCTGCCGCGTAACCGCGTCGACCTGAAACTGGTATTCCAGGAAGGCGTCTCGGCGAAAATCCAGCAGATTAACATTGTCGGTAACCATGCGTTCAGCACCGATGAACTGATCTCAACATTCCAGCTGCGCGATGAAGTGCCGTGGTGGAACGTTGTCGGCGATCGCAAATACCAGAAGCAGAAGCTGGCCGGGGATCTCGAAACCCTGCGCAGCTACTATCTGGATCGCGGCTACGCGCGTTTCAACATCGACTCCACGCAGGTGAGCCTGACGCCGGATAAAAAAGGCATCTACATCACCGTGAATATCACTGAAGGCGAGCAGTACAAGCTTTCCGGTGTCCAGGTGACGGGCGATCTGGCGGGGCATTCGGCAGAAATCGAAGCGTTGACCAAAGTCGAGCCGGGCGAGCTGTATAACGGCGCCAAAGTGACCAAAATGGAGAATGATATTAAGAAACTCCTCGGTCGCTATGGCTACGCCTATCCGCGCGTCCAGTCTCAGCCGGAAATTAACGATAGCGATAAGACTGTGAAGCTGCACGTTAACGTCGATGCCGGCAACCGCTACTACGTGCGTAAAATTCGCTTCGAGGGCAACGACACCTCCAAAGACTCCGTCCTGCGTCGCGAAATGCGTCAGATGGAAGGGGCATGGCTGGGCAGCGACCTGGTCGACCAGGGTAAAGATCGTCTCAACCGCTTAGGCTATTTTGAAACGGTAGATACCGATACGCAGCGCGTACCGGGCAGCCCGGATCAGGTCGACGTGGTCTATAAAGTCAAAGAACGTAACACCGGTAGCTTCAACTTTGGTGTCGGCTACGGTACGGAAAGCGGCGTCAGCTTCCAGGCTGGCGTTCAGCAGGACAACTGGTTGGGTACCGGCTATTCCGTTGGAATTAACGGCACCAAAAACGATTACCAGACCTATACTGAACTGTCGGTCACTAACCCGTATTTCACCGTTGACGGCGTGAGCCTCGGTGGTCGTATTTTCTATAACGACTTCGACGCGAACGACGCGGATCTGTCTGACTATACCAACAAAAGCTATGGTACGGACGTTACGCTGGGCTTCCCGATCAACGAATACAATACGCTGCGCGCGGGCTTAGGTTATGTCCATAACGCCCTGTCCAATATGCAGCCGCAGGTGGCGATGTGGCGTTATCTGAACTCGATGGGGCAATATCCGAGCGACACGAATGACAGAAACTCGTTTAGCGCCAACGATTTCACCTTCAACTACGGTTGGACCTATAACAAGCTCGACCGTGGCTTCTTCCCGACGGAAGGTTCGCGTGTCAACCTGAATGGTAAAGTGACCATTCCAGGTTCTGATAACGAATACTACAAAGCGACGCTGGATACGGCGACCTACGTACCGATCGATAACGATCATCAGTGGGTGGTTCTGGGACGTACCCGCTTTGGCTACGGTGATGGCATTGGTGGTAAAGAGATGCCGTTCTACGAGAACTTCTATGCCGGTGGCTCAAGCACCGTGCGCGGGTTCCGGTCGAACACCATTGGTCCGAAAGCGGTTTATTTCCCGGCCAGCAACCGCCACGATGGCGATAATAGCTATGACAGTAACTGTAAGAGCACTGAATCCGCGCCGTGTAAATCGGATGATGCGGTGGGCGGTAACGCCATGGCCGTTGCCAGCCTGGAGCTGATTACGCCGACGCCGTTTATCAGCGATAAATATGCTAACTCGGTCCGTACCTCCTTCTTCTGGGATGTGGGTACCGCGTGGGATACGCACTGGGATTCGAGCGCTTACGCGGGTTATCCGGATTACGGTGATCCGAGCAACATCCGTATGTCCGCCGGTATTGCGGTACAGTGGATGTCTCCGTTGGGGCCGTTGGTATTCTCCTACGCCCAACCGTTTAAAAAGTACGAAGGAGACAAGTCCGAGCAGTTCCAGTTTAACATTGGTAAAACCTGGTAATTGCGGGCGGCAATGGAATGTAAGTGCAGTATAGCGCTGACTTTAGGCGATAATTACGGTTATCGCCTGGCCACGCAAATAACGGTACCCCTGGGTACTCATGGGATGGTAAGGAGTTAATTGTGAAAAAGTGGTTATTAGCTGCAGGTCTGGGTTTAGCAATGGTAACTTCCGCTCAGGCGGCAGATAAAATTGCAATGGTTAACATGAACAGCCTGTTCCAGCAGGTTGCCCAGAAAACAGGCGTTTCTAACACGCTGGAAAACGAGTTCAAAGGCCGTGCGAGCGAGCTGCAGCGTATGGAAGGCGATCTGCAGTCCAAGATGCAGCGTCTGCAGTCCATGAAACCGGGTGCCGACCGTACCAAGCTGGAAAAAGACGTTATGGCTCAGCGCCAGACCTTCTCTCAGAAAGCACAGTCTTTTGAGCAGGATCGCGCACGTCGCTCCAACGAAGAGCGCGGCAAACTGGTTACTCGTATCCAGACTGCTGTGAAAAGCGTAGCGAGCAGCCAGAGCATCGACCTGGTTGTTGATTCTAATGCCGTTGCATACAACAGCAGCGATGTAAAAGACATCACCGCTGATGTGCTGAAACAGGTTAACTAAGTAATGCCTTCTATTCGACTGGCTGATCTGGCACAGCAGTTGGATGCAGAATTACACGGTGATGGCGATATCGTCATCACCGGCGTTGCGTCCATGCAAACTGCAAAAGCAGGTCATATTACGTTCATGGTCAATCCTAAGTACCGCGAACACCTGGCCGCCTGCCAGGCTTCTGCCGTTGTCATGACGCAGGATGATTTACCTTTTGCCCACAGCGCCGCACTGGTCGTGCGTAATCCCTACCTGACCTATGCGCGTATGGCTCAAATTCTGGATACCACGCCGCAGCCGGCGCAGAATATCGCCCCGAGCGCGGTGATTGATGCCACGGCGAAGCTGGGTAAAAATGTCTCGATTGGCCCTAACGCGGTGATCGAATCTGATGTTGTGCTTGCTGACAATGTGGTGATTGGCGCCGGGTGCTTCGTTGGGAAAAAGACGAAAATTGGCGCTGGCTCCCGTTTGTGGGCCAACGTGACCGTTTACCACGAAATTGAGATCGGTGAGAATTGCCTGATTCAGTCCAGCACCGTGATCGGTGCCGATGGTTTCGGTTATGCCAACGATCGCGGTAACTGGGTGAAGATCCCGCAGCTGGGTCGCGTTATTATTGGCGATCGCGTGGAGATCGGCGCCTGTACCACCATTGACCGTGGTGCGCTGGATGATACCGTGATCGGCAATGGCGTTATCATTGATAACCAGTGTCAGATTGCGCATAACGTGGTGATTGGTGACAATACTGCCGTTGCGGGTGGCGTTATCATGGCAGGCAGCCTGAAAATTGGCCGTTACTGCATGATTGGCGGAGCCAGCGTGATTAACGGACATATGGAAATTTGCGACAAAGTCACCGTCACCGGGATGGGGATGGTCATGCGTCCTATCACCGAGCCTGGCGTCTATTCTTCAGGTATTCCGCTGCAACCGAATAAGGTGTGGCGTAAAACCGCGGCGCTGGTGATGAATATTGATGAGATCAACAAACGCCTCAAATCGATTGAGCGTAAGGTTAATCAGCAAGATTAGCGCATTCGTTGACACACAAAATCATGCAAAGCAGCATCTGCGTGGGTAACTGCCGCTGATAAAGACGCTGCCTGAAAGATGAAGTGTAAAAATTTTCGGCCTGTTGCATTCATAAGATTGCCGCAGGCCGTGTTATTATTGCCTTTTAGTATATTTAGACAGGAAGAGTATTTTGACTACTGAAACTCATACTCTGCACATTGAAGAGATTCTGGAACTTCTCCCTCACCGCTACCCGTTCCTGCTGGTAGACCGCGTGCTGGATTTTGAAGAAGGTCGTTTTCTGCGCGCAGTAAAAAATGTTTCTGTTAACGAGCCGTTTTTCCAGGGGCACTTCCCTGGTAAACCGATTTTACCGGGCGTGCTGATTCTGGAAGCGATGGCGCAAGCCACCGGTATTCTGGCATTCAAAAGCGTAGGTAAGCTCGAGCCGGGTGAACTTTATTACTTCGCCGGGATTGATGAAGCGCGTTTCAAACGTCCGGTAGTACCAGGCGATCAGATGATTATGGAAGTCACTTTCGAGAAAACCCGTCGCGGCCTGACTCGTTTTAAAGGCGTCGCGCTGGTCGATGGTAAAGTGGTTTGCGAAGCAACGATGATGTGTGCGCGTAGCCGGGAGGCCTGATACGTGATTGATAAAACCGCCTTTATTCATCCGACTGCCATCGTGGAAGACGGTGCCGTTATCGGTGCAAACGCCCACATTGGCCCGTTTTGTATTGTTGGTGCTAACGTCGAAATTGGCGAAGGTACCGTACTGAAGTCTCATGTTGTTGTTAACGGCCATACCAAAATTGGTCGTGATAATGAGATCTATCAGTTCGCTTCCATCGGTGAAGTTAACCAGGACCTGAAATACGCTGGTGAACCGACACGTGTGGAAATTGGCGATCGCAACCGCATCCGCGAGAGCGTCACCATTCATCGTGGCACAGTACAGGGCGGTGGACTGACGAAGGTGGGCAGCGATAACCTGCTGATGATCAACGCGCACGTTGCACACGATTGTACGGTCGGAGATCGCTGTATTCTGGCCAACAATGCCACGCTCGCCGGACATGTCTCGCTGGATGATTTCGTCATCATCGGCGGCATGACGGCAGTCCATCAGTTCTGCATCATCGGCGCACACGTCATGGTCGGCGGCTGCTCAGGCGTCGCGCAGGATGTCCCGCCGTTCGTGATTGCTCAGGGCAACCACGCGACGCCGTATGGCGTCAATATTGAAGGGCTGAAGCGTCGTGGCTTTAGCCGCGAAGCTATCACCGCGATTCGCAATGCGTACAAACTGCTGTACCGCAGCGGGAAAACGCTGGATGAAGCGAAACCGGAAATCGCCGAGCTGGCGGCTCAGTATCCTGAAGTTCAGCCATTTGTCGATTTCTTCGCCCGCTCCACACGCGGTCTGATTCGTTAATGTCCGCACAGCGTCCCCTGACAATTGCCCTGGTCGCCGGAGAAACCTCCGGCGATATTCTTGGTGCAGGTCTGATCCGCGCCCTTAAAGCACGTATTCCCGATGCTCGCTTTGTCGGCGTGGCGGGCCCATTGATGCAGGCTGAAGGCTGTGAGGCCTGGTATGAGATGGAAGAGCTGGCGGTGATGGGCATTGTCGAAGTGCTCGGTCGCCTGCGTCGCCTGCTGCATATCCGGGCCGATCTTACCCGCCGCTTCAGCGAATTACGTCCTGATGTTTTCGTCGGTATTGACGCTCCGGACTTTAACATTACGCTTGAAGGCAACCTGAAAAAGCAGGGTATTAAAACCATTCATTACGTCAGCCCCTCCGTATGGGCCTGGCGGCAAAAACGCGTTTTCAAAATCG
This sequence comes from Raoultella sp. T31, assembly GCF_002806725.1. NCBI lineage: Bacteria > Pseudomonadati > Pseudomonadota > Gammaproteobacteria > Enterobacterales > Enterobacteriaceae > Klebsiella > Raoultella sp. T31. Next base: position 18,992 of record NZ_PIBO01000002.1, on the reverse strand, counting down.
GCAGATCGACGAATCTGGTACTGGCATTTCTGCCTTTCGAAAAAGCGTTTTACGACAAATTTAACGTTCCCTGCCGCTTTATCGGCCATACCATGGCGGATGCCATGTCGTTGGATCCGGATAAAGGCGCCGCGCGGGATCGCCTGGGCATTGCCCGGGATGCGCACTGCCTGGCGCTGCTGCCGGGCAGTCGCGGCGCTGAAGTCGAAATGCTCAGCGCAGATTTTCTGAAAACCGCGCAAATTCTGCGCCAGGATTACCCTGACCTGCAGGTCCTGGTACCGCTGGTGAATGCCAGAAGGCGGGAGCAATTCGAACGTATTAAAGCGGAAACGGCGCCGGAACTGACGGTACATCTGCTGGATGGCCAGGCGCGCGATGCCATGATCGCCAGCGATGCGGCCCTGCTGGCTTCCGGAACCGCGGCGCTGGAGTGCATGCTGGCCAAGTGTCCGATGGTGGTTGGCTATCGTATGAAGCCGTTTACTTTCTGGCTGGCGAAACGACTGGTGAAAACCGACTACGTGTCGTTGCCGAACCTGCTGGCCGGCCGCGAACTGGTCAAAGAGCTGTTGCAGGACGAATGCCAGCCCGGGTTGCTTGCGGATGCGCTGCGGCCGCTGCTGGCCGATGGTAAAACCAGCCATGAAATGCATGACACTTTCCGCGCTCTGCATCAACAAATTCGCTGCAATGCGGATGAGCAGGCGGCGGACGCAGTACTGGAGTTAGCAAAATGATGGAGTTTGTGTATCCGCATACTCACCTGGTCGCCGGCGTCGATGAAGTCGGTCGGGGTCCGCTGGTCGGCGCGGTCGTGACCGCCGCAGTGATCCTTGACCCGGCACGGCCAATTGTGGGTCTGAATGACTCCAAAAAATTAAGCGAAAAGCGTCGTCTGGCGCTGTTCGATGAAATCAAAGAGAAAGCGTTGGCCTGGAGTTTCGGCCGTGCGGAACCGCACGAAATAGACGAGCTGAATATTCTGCATGCGACCATGCTGGCGATGCAGCGCGCCGTTGCTGCTCTGCCGGTTGTGCCGGAGTTTGTGCTGATCGATGGCAACCGCTGCCCGCCGCTGCCCGTGCCTTCACAGGCGGTGGTAAAAGGCGACAGCCGGGTGGCAGAAATCAGCGCAGCGTCTATTCTGGCTAAAGTCGCGCGCGATGCGGAAATGGCTGAGCTGGACCTTGAATTTCCTCAATACGGCTTTGCGCAGCATAAAGGCTATCCTACCGCTTTCCATCTGGAAAAACTGATCGAACATGGCGCAACCGAGCATCATCGGCGTAGTTTTGGCCCGGTAAAACGCGCGCTGGGCCTTGCGTCCTGATTCTTGTGTCGAGAAATAAGTAAACCGGAATCTGAAGATGTCTGAACCACGTTTCGTCCACCTGCGGGTGCATAGCGACTATTCCATGATCGATGGGCTGGCAAAAACCGGGCCGCTGGTGAAAAAGGCGGCCTCGCTTGGCATGCCTGCGCTGGCGATCACCGATTTTACTAACCTGTGCGGGCTGGTGAAGTTCTACGGAACGGGACATGGCGCCGGGCTGAAACCTATCGTCGGCGCGGATTTTCACGTCCAGAGCGAACTGATGGGCGATGAGTTCACTGAACTCACGGTGCTGGCGGCCAACAATGTGGGTTATCAAAACCTGACGCTGCTGATTTCGCGCGCCTATCAACGCGGCTACGGCGCGCTGGGTCCGTGGATTGACCGGGACTGGCTGGCCGAACACCATGAAGGGCTGGTCCTGCTTTCCGGCGCACGTAAGGGCGATGTTGGCGTCAGTCTGACGCGCGGCAATACGGCACTGGTCGATCAATGCCTCGCGTTCTACCAGCAACATTTCCCGGATTGCTACTATCTGGAGCTGATCCGCACCGGCCGCGCCGATGAAGAGACCTATTTACATGCCGCAGTGCAGCTGGCGGAGGAGCGCGGGCTGCCGGTAGTGGCGACCAACGACGTGCGCTTCCTTGAGACCGGCGACTTTGACGCGCATGAAATCCGCGTGGCGATCCATGACGGTTTCACCCTCGACGATCCGAAGCGCCCGCGTAACTATTCGCCGCAGCAGTATATGCGCAGCGAAGAAGAAATGTGCGAGCTGTTCTCTGATATTCCGGAGGCGCTGGAAAATAGCGTCGAAATTGCCAAACGCTGCAACGTCACCGTGCGCCTTGGCGAATACTTCCTGCCGCAGTTCCCGACCGGGGATATGACGACGGAAGATTTCCTGGTGGTTAAATCGAAAGAAGGGCTGGAAGAGCGTCTGGCTTTCCTGTTCCCTGATCCGCAAGAGCGCGCTAAACGCCGTCCTGAGTACGATGAACGTCTGGATATCGAGCTGCAGGTGATTAACCAGATGGGCTTCCCCGGCTACTTCCTGATCGTTATGGAGTTTATCCAGTGGTCCAAGGATAACGGCGTACCGGTCGGCCCAGGCCGCGGCTCCGGCGCCGGATCGCTGGTTGCGTATGCGCTGAAAATTACCGACCTCGATCCGCTGGAATTCGATCTGCTGTTCGAACGTTTCCTCAACCCTGAACGTGTATCGATGCCCGACTTTGACGTCGACTTCTGCATGGAGAAGCGCGATCAGGTTATCGAGCACGTCGCCGATATGTACGGTCGCGATGCGGTATCGCAGATCATCACCTTCGGTACGATGGCGGCGAAAGCGGTTATTCGCGACGTGGGTCGCGTGCTTGGTCATCCGTACGGGTTTGTAGACCGGATCTCAAAACTGGTGCCGCCCGACCCGGGGATGACGCTGGCGAAAGCGTTTGAGGCCGAGCCGCAGCTGCCGGAGATCTACGAAGCTGACGAAGAGGTTAAAGCGCTAATTGATATGGCGCGGAAACTGGAAGGCGTCACGCGTAACGCCGGTAAACATGCGGGGGGGGTGGTTATCGCTCCGACCAAAATTACCGATTTCGCCCCGCTATATTGCGATGAAGCCGGTCTGCACCCGGTCACCCAGTTTGACAAGAACGACGTCGAATACGCCGGGCTGGTGAAGTTTGACTTCCTTGGCCTGCGTACGCTGACCATCATCAACTGGGCGCTGGAGATGATCAACAAGCGGCGGGCGAAGCACGGCGAGCCGCCGCTGGATATCGCGGCGATTCCGCTGGACGATAAGAAAAGTTTCGATATGCTGCAACGCTCGGAAACCACGGCGGTGTTCCAGCTTGAATCGCGCGGCATGAAAGACCTGATTAAACGTCTTCAGCCCGACTGCTTCGAAGATATGATAGCCCTGGTGGCCCTGTTCCGTCCGGGGCCGCTGCAATCAGGGATGGTAGATAACTTTATCGACCGTAAACACGGCCGCGAAGAGATCTCTTACCCGGACGTGCAGTGGCAGCATGAGTGTCTGAAACCGGTGCTTGAGCCGACGTATGGCATTATCCTGTATCAGGAACAGGTCATGCAGATTGCCCAGGAGCTTTCCGGCTATACCCTCGGCGGCGCGGATATGCTGCGTCGCGCGATGGGTAAGAAGAAGCCGGAAGAGATGGCCAAGCAGCGCGGTACCTTCGAAGAAGGGGCGAAAAAGCGCGGCGTGGACGGCGAACTGGCGATGAAAATCTTCGACCTGGTGGAGAAGTTTGCCGGTTATGGATTTAACAAATCGCACTCGGCGGCCTATGCGCTGGTCTCCTACCAGACGCTGTGGCTGAAAGCGCACTATCCGGCCGAATTTATGGCGGCGGTAATGACCGCGGATATGGATAACACCGAGAAAGTGGTCGGGCTGGTCGATGAGTGCTGGCGAATGGGGCTGAAAATCCTGCCGCCGGATATTAACTCCGGTCTGTACCATTTCCACGTCAACGACGACGGTGAAATCGTCTACGGTATCGGCGCGATTAAAGGGGTCGGCGAAGGCCCAATTGAAGCTATTATTGAAGCACGTAACAACGGCGGTTATTTCCGCGAGTTGTTCGATCTTTGCGCCCGCACCGATACCAAAAAACTGAACCGTCGGGTGCTGGAAAAACTGATTATGTCCGGGGCATTTGACCGCCTCGGGCCGCACCGCGCGGCATTAATGAATTCGCTGGGCGATGCGCTGAAGGCCGCCGATCAGCATGCAAAAGCCGAGGCGATTGGCCAGGCGGATATGTTCGGGGTGCTGGCGGAAGAGCCGGAACAAATCGAGCAATCCTATGCCAACTGCCAGCCGTGGCCGGAGCAGGTGGTGCTGGATGGTGAACGGGAGACCCTGGGGCTGTACCTGACGGGTCATCCTATCAACCAGTATTTGAAAGAGATTGAGCGCTATGTTGGCGGCGTGAGACTCAAAGATATGCATCCGACCGATCGTGGTAAAGTCACCACGGCGGCGGGGCTCGTTATTGCTGCGCGGGTAATGGTCACCAAGCGCGGCAATCGTATCGGTATCTGTACGTTGGATGACCGTTCCGGGCGTCTGGAGGTGATGTTATTTACCGACGCGCTGGATAAATATCAGCAATTGCTGGAAAAAGACCGCATACTTATCGTCAGCGGACAGGTCAGCTTTGATGACTTCAGCGGGGGGCTTAAAATGACCGCCCGCGAAGTCATGGACATTGACGAAGCCCGGGAAAAATATGCTCGCGGGCTTGCTATCTCGCTGACGGACAGGCAAATTGATGACCAGCTTTTAAACCGACTCCGTCAGTCTCTGGAACCCCACCGTTCGGGAACCATTCCAGTACACCTCTATTATCAGAGGGCGGATGCGCGCGCTCGGTTGCGTTTTGGCGCAACATGGCGCGTCTCTCCGAGCGATCGTTTACTCAACGATCTGCGTGGCCTTATCGGCCCGGAGCAGGTGGAACTGGAGTTTGACTAATACAGGAATACTATGAGTCTGAATTTCCTTGATTTTGAACAGCCGATTGCAGAGCTGGAAGCGAAAATCGATTCCCTGACTGCGGTAAGCCGTCAGGATGAGAAACTCGATATTAACATCGACGAAGAAGTGCATCGTCTGCGCGAGAAAAGCGTTGAACTGACGCGTAAAATCTTCGCCGATCTGGGGGCATGGCAGGTTGCTCAACTGGCACGCCATCCACGTCGCCCGTACACCCTGGATTATGTTCGCCTGGCATTCGACGAATTTGACGAACTGGCCGGCGACCGCGCTTACGCTGACGATAAAGCCATTGTTGGCGGTATTGCGCGTCTGGACGGGCGTCCGGTGATGATTATCGGCCACCAGAAAGGACGCGAAACGAAAGAGAAGATTCGTCGCAACTTCGGTATGCCGGCGCCGGAAGGCTACCGTAAGGCGCTGCGCCTGATGGAGATGGCCGAGCGTTTCAAAATGCCGATCATCACCTTTATCGACACCCCAGGCGCCTATCCGGGCGTGGGCGCGGAAGAGCGCGGCCAGTCCGAGGCGATTGCCCGTAACCTGCGCGAAATGTCGCGTCTGAGCGTTCCGGTCATCTGTACCGTTATCGGGGAAGGCGGGTCCGGTGGCGCGCTGGCAATCGGCGTTGGCGATAAGGTCAACATGCTGCAGTACAGCACCTACTCGGTTATTTCGCCGGAAGGCTGCGCCTCCATTCTGTGGAAAAGCGCGGATAAAGCCCCGCTGGCGGCCGAAGCGATGGGGATCGTTGCCCCGCGTCTGAAAGAGCTGAAGCTTATCGACTCGATTATTGCGGAACCGCTGGGCGGCGCCCACCGTAACCCGGAAGCCATTGCGGCAAGCCTGAAGGCGCAGCTGCTGGCGGATCTGGCCGATCTCGACACGCTGAGTAAAGAAGAGCTGTTAAATCGTCGCTACCAGCGTCTGATGAGCTACGGCTACGCCTGATTATTTCTCGCGTCAATATTGCCAGGGGCCGGATTTTCCGGCCCCTTTTTTATGTGCGATACGTCAGCGCGATTGCTATGATGCCTGACTCAGGTCAATTCCAGGAGGAAAGCGTGAATATCATCGCCATTATGGGGCCCCACGGCGTCTACCACAAAGACGAACCGATCAAAGAGCTGGAGGCGGCCCTGCAACGGCAAGGCTTTCAGACTATCTGGCCGCAAAACAGCGCCGACCTGCTGCAGTTTATCGAACATAATCCGCGGATCTGCGGGGTCATCTTTGACTGGGATGAGTACAACGCCGATCTGTGCAGCGATATCAATCAGCTGAATGAGTATCTCCCGCTATACGCCTTTATCAACGCGCATTCGACGATGGATGTCAGCAGCCAGGATCTGCGTATGACGCTGTGGTTCTTTGAATACGCGCTTGGTCTGGCAGAAGAGATAGCTACCCGAATCGCCCAGTACACGCGCGAATACCTGGATAACATCACGCCGCCGTTTACCAAAGCCCTGTTCAACTATGTGCAGGAGGGAAAATATACCTTCTGTACGCCTGGGCATATGGGGGGAAGCGCGTACCAGAAAAGCCCGGTTGGCTGCCTGTTTTATGATTTCTTCGGCGGTAATACGCTGAAAGCCGACGTGTCGATTTCGGTCACCGAGCTGGGGTCGCTCCTCGACCACAGCGGGCCGCACCTGGAGGCTGAAGAGTATATCGCCCGCGCTTTTGGCGCCGAGCAGAGCTATATGGTGACCAACGGGACCTCGACGTCGAACAAGATTGTCGGCATGTATTCGGCGCCAGCGGGCAGCACGCTGCTGATTGACCGTAACTGCCATAAGTCACTGGCGCACCTGCTGATGATGAGCGATGTTGTTCCGCTGTGGCTGAAACCGACGCGTAACGCGCTGGGCATTCTGGGCGGCATACCGAAACGGGAATTCACTCGCGACAGCATTCAGCAGAAGGTCAATACCGCGAGCGGCGCCGGGTGGCCGGTACATGCGGTGATCACCAACTCCACCTATGACGGACTGTTGTATAACACCACCTGGATCAAAGAGACGCTCGATGTGCCCTCGATCCATTTTGATTCCGCCTGGGTGCCTTACACCCATTTCCACCCGATCTATCAGGGGAAAAGCGGGATGAGCGGCGATCGCATTCCGGGCAAGGTGGTCTTCGAAACGCAATCAACGCACAAAATGCTGGCGGCGTTGTCGCAGGCCTCGCTTATCCATATTAAAGGTAGCTACGACGAAGAGACCTTTAATGAAGCTTTTATGATGCACACCTCGACGTCGCCAAGCTATCCGATCGTTGCTTCGATAGAAACCGCGGCGGCGATGCTGCGCGGCAATTCGGGCAAGCGGTTGATCCAGCGCTCCATTGAGCGAGCGCTGGATTTCCGCAAAGAGGTCCAGCGTCTGCGCGAAGAGTCTGACGGCTGGTTCTTTGATATCTGGCAGCCGGAGGATATTGAGCAGGTGCAGTGCTGGCCGGTGGCAAGCGGTGAGAACTGGCACGGTTTTAAAGACGCTGACGATAACCATATGTTCCTCGATCCGGTGAAGGTGACTATCCTGACGCCGGGAATGGATGAACAGGGCAATATGGATGACGAGGGGATCCCGGCGGCGCTGGTGGCGAAATTCCTTGATGAGCGCGGCGTGGTGGTGGAGAAAACCGGGCCCTACAACCTGCTGTTTCTGTTCAGTATTGGTATCGATAAAACCCGGGCGATGGGGTTGTTGCGTGGCTTAACCGAATTTAAGCGCGCCTACGATCTCAACCTGCGGGTGAAGAACATGCTGCCGGATCTCTACGCGGAAGATCCCGATTTTTATCGCAATATGCGTATTCAGGATCTGGCGCAGGGGATCCATCGCCTGATCCGCCAGCACCAGCTGTCACAGCTGATGCTGAGTGCGTTTGATGTGCTGCCGGAAATGAAAATGACGCCACATCAGGCCTGGCAGCGGCAAATCAAAGGTGAAGTCGAAACCATTGAGCTGGAAAATCTGGTCGGGCGCATTTCGGCTAACATGATTCTGCCGTACCCGCCGGGCGTGCCGCTGCTGATGCCCGGTGAGATGATTACCGAAGAGAGCCGGGCGGTGCTCGATTTCCTGCTGATGCTTTGCTCGATTGGCCGCCATTATCCGGGCTTCGAAACGGATATTCACGGGGCGAAGCGCGATGACGACGGCGTCTACCGGGTACGAGTCTTAAAAAATGACCCACTGCTTGCGCCGCGTTAAGCGGCGCGAGTCACCTGGATGGTATTAACTGGAGGAGTAGATATGCTGGGTTTAAAACGGGTTCACCATATTGCTATCATCGCGACCAACTATGCGCAGAGCAAGGCCTTTTACTGCGATATCCTGGGCTTTACGTTGCAGAGCGAGTTCTATCGTGAAGAGCGCGACTCATGGAAGGGCGATCTGGCGTTGAACGGCGAGTATGTCATTGAACTGTTCTCTTTCCCGTTCCCGCCTGCTCGTCCGAGCCGCCCGGAAGCCTGTGGGCTGCGTCATCTGGCCTTTAGCGTGGATGATATTGACGCGGCGGTGGCCCATCTGCAAGCGCATGGGGTGGCCTGTGAGGGGATTCGTATCGATCCTTTTACCGGCAAACACTTCACCTTTTTTAACGATCCCGACGGCCTGCCGCTGGAGATTTATCAGCAGTAACCCTTGCCAGAGCGCGCCCGGCCCGGTAACGTGCCGGGCTATCTCCCCAGCGACACTATCAAGATGATGACGCCCGATATTGCGCAAACCCTACACCCCTGTCGTCAGTTTTTGATCGCCTTCAGCGGCGGTCTGGATTCGACGGTGCTTTTACATCAGCTGGTCTGCTGGCGTGAACGAGACCCGACGCTACAGCTGCGGGCCATCCATATCCACCATGGCCTGAGCGCGAATGCCGATAGCTGGGTTGCGCACTGCCAGCAGGTTTGTCAGCACTGGCAGGTGCCGCTGGTGGTCGAGCGCGTTACCCTGGCGGATGACGGACTGGGCGTGGAGGCGCATGCGCGTCAGGCGCGTTATCAGGCTTTCCGGATGGCGCTGCAACCGGGAGAAGCCCTGGTGACGGCTCAGCATCTCGACGATCAGTGTGAAACCTTCCTGCTGGCGCTCAAACGCGGCAGCGGCCCAACCGGGCTGGCGGCGATGGCGACATCCTCCGAATTTGCCGCTACGCGGCTGCTGCGTCCTCTGCTGAGTACCCGCCGTGAAACGCTGCTCCAGTGGGCGCTGGCCCATCAGCTCAGCTGGATTGAGGACGAGAGCAATCAGGATGATACCTACGATCGTAACTTCCTCCGTCTGCGCGTCGTTCCGCAGCTTAACGCGCGCTGGCCCCACTTTACCGAGGCGGTCGCCCGTAGCGCCAGCCTGTGCGGCGAGCAGGAGCAGTTGCTGGATGAACTGCTGGCGGAAGATTTGGCAAAACTGGTGGCGAATGACGGTTCGTTAGCTATCGACGCGCTGGCATCCATGAGCGCGCCGCGCCGTGCCGCGCTGCTGCGGCGCTGGCTGGCCGGGCACTCTGCGCCGATGCCCTCGCGCGAGGTGCCGGAGCGAATCTGGCGTGAAGTCGCGCTGGCGCGGGAGGATGCCTTTCCCTGCTTGCGTCTTGGCGATTTTTCCGTGCGTCGTTATCAGCAGCGGCTGTGGTGGGTCAGATATCAACCCGGTCAGACGGATGCGGTGCTAGCGTGGCCGGATTACCGCCAGCCGCTGCGGTTGCCGGCAGGCCTTGGCGAGCTGACGCTGCGGCCAGGCGGACCGTTACGCGCCCCGCGTGGTGAAGAGCCGGTGACGGTGCGCTTTCGCGCCAGCGGAAATCTGCATATTGTCGGCCGTCACTGCGGCCGCAAGCTGAAGAAAATCTGGCAGGAGCTGGGGGTTGCCCCCTGGCGCCGCGATACGACTCCGCTGCTGTTTTACGGCGAGACGCTGATTGCGGCGGCGGATTCGCTGTTCGTCACCTGCGAAGGGGCCGCGCGGGAAGGCGAGGGGACAGAGATGATATGGAGGAAAACGGGCGGCTGAGCCACCCGTTTTTATTCAGGACTCACTGACCACCACGGTACCGATTTCCGGGTGGCTGAAGCTGGCGATTTTATCCAGGCGTAGCTCGCGAATGTTTCCGCTCAGGTCCACCACCAGATACTCGATATTTTTGCGCGAGATAAGATCGTTTGCCTTCGCTTGCAGCTGCTCACCATCTTTGAGCGTCAGGACAAGCACCAGGTGATGCTGGCAGGCAAGTTCGAGGTTGTCATAATCATCACAATTGATGGGTTGATAAGTATCATTCATTGACATAATCGCTCACCAGTAAGTTTGCTGCCGCACAGGCGGCCTTTTCCCTGACTGACTCCGAAAGGGCCTCATCCGCCGCAATTTCATTCAATACTTTCAACACGCAACCCAGCGCGTCTGAAATATACCCTAGGTCTCCGCTGGCTATTTCCGCATACCGTTTGCGTATTAACTCACAATATTGGTCCACATGCCCTCCTGTCAGTATTCTGACTCAACCGTGGGATGTAAGTTTAAGCCTACGAAGATACACTCTGTTTAGCAAGGTGACTATACCATAGTCATTTAAGCAATATCAGCAGGATGAAAAGAGAGCCGCCGATTGTCGGCAGCCTTTTGTCGTGAGTTTCGTTACAATGTACGCCATTTATTTCAGGAGTGTATTCATGGCGCTGAAAGCGACAATTTATAAGGCTACGGTGAACGTCGCCGATCTCGATCGCAACCAGTTTCTGGATGCCAGCCTGACGCTGGCTCAACATCCGTCGGAAACCCAGGAGCGTATGATGCTTCGCCTGCTGGCGTGGATCAAATACGCCGACGATCGTCTGCAGTTTACCCGCGGTCTGTCGTCAGATGATGAGGCGGAGCTGTGGCTGCTCAACGATCATCTCGGCGTTGACCTGTGGATCGAGCTGGGTTTGCCGGATGAGCGGCGGATTAAAAAAGCGTGTTCGCGGGCCCAGGAGGTGGTGCTGTTTGCCTACAACAGCCGGGCGGCGGAAATCTGGTGGCAGCAGAACAAGAGCAAAATGGCGCAGTTTAGCAAGCTGACGGTGTGGTATCTGGATGATGAGCAGCTCGCCCGGCTCAGCGCTTTTGCCGATCGTTCAATGGTGCTGCAGGCGACGTTACAGGACGGCGGCATCTGGCTATCCGACGCTAAGAATAATCTGGAAATTCATTTAACGGCGTGGCAGCCGTCGGCATGATTACAATTAGCCGCAGCGTGGTGATTGCGGATGAAGAGATAACCCTGTCCGGGATACGCGCGCAGGGTGCGGGCGGTCAGCACGTGAATAAAGCGTCTACCGCCATCCATCTGCGCTTTGACATAAAAGCATCCAGCCTGCCTGACTCTTATAAAGAACGCTTACTGGCCGCCAGTCACCACTTAATTTCTGCCGATGGTGTGGTTATCATTAAGGCTCAGGAATATCGCAGCCAGGAAATGAATCGCGAAGCGGCCATTTCTCGTCTGGTTGCGTTAATACAAGAATTAACCGCAGTGCAAAAAAGTCGCCGTGAGACCCGGCCGACCCGGGCGTCAAAAGAGCGTCGTCTTGCCTCGAAGGCGCAAAAGTCCTCAGTCAAAGCACTGCGTGGGAAAGTTCGTCAGTAAGCGGCATGGCGAACGGGTGGAATGGATTATAAGGAATTCACAGTGAAGAAAATCGTACTCTCCGTTGCGCTAGCGTGTTCGTTCTTTGCGCTATTTGGCTGCAATCATCGTTCGGATGTCGAGATGCTGCAGCCAGCGCCGATGGCAGAACTGAAGCCGATGCAGCAAAGCTGGCGCGGTATTTTGCCCTGCGCCGATTGTGAAGGGATTGAAACCTCGTTGTTCCTCGAAAAAGATGGCAGCTGGGTAATGAACGAACGCTATCAGGGGGTCAGTCATGAGCCGTCATCGTTCGCCTCTTACGGGACCTGGGCGCGGACCGCAGATAAGCTGGTACTGACCGACAGCAAAGGTGATAAGTCCTACTATCGCGCGAAGGGGGAAACCCTCGAGATGCTCGATCGGCAAGGCAACCCCATTGAGTCGACGCTCAACTACACCCTGAAATCGGTCCAGGCCAGCCTGCCGACCACGCCGATGACGATGCGCGGGATGTATTTCTATATGGCGGACGCGGCCACCTTCACCGACTGCGCGACCGGTAAGCGGATCGCGGTGGCTAACAATGCCCAGCTTGAGCGCGATTATGCCGCCGCTCGCGGGACGCAAACGCGCCCGGTACTGCTGGTGGTGGAAGGGCACTTTACGCTGGAAGCCAATCCCGATAGCGGGGAGATGGTGAAAACGCTGATGGCGGATAAAGATATTAAATTCGTGCCGGGCAAAGACTGTAACCAGTAAGTCGTTTTCTCGCGAACGCGGCAAACAGCGTTGAAATAAAAAAAGGCCCCGCTGAAGCGGGGCCTTTTACGTTTAGCGGTGGGGTCAGCCTTTGATAGCTTTAACCAGGTAATTCACAATATCGCCGGTTTTGATCAGCTGCTTCTCGCCGTTGCGACGATATTTGTATTCAATATCGTCATTGTCGAGGTTGCGATCGCCGAGCACGATGGTATGCGGAATACCAATCAGCTCCATATCGGCAAACATCACGCCCGGACGCTCTTTACGATCGTCCATCAGCACTTCGATGCCCTGTGCGCGCAGTTCGCTATACAGCTTCTCTGCCAGTTCCTGCACGCGGTAGGATTTGTGCATGTTCATCGGCAGGATGGCGACCTGGAACGGCGCAATCGCGTCTGGCCAGATAATACCGCGATCGTCATGGTTCTGCTCAATGGCGGCAGCCACCACGCGGGTTACCCCGATACCGTAGCAGCCCATCGTCAGCACCTGGTTACGACCGTCTTCACCCTGCACCGAGGCGTTCATCGCCTGGGAGTACTTGGTCCCCAACTGGAAGATGTGACCCACTTCGATGCCACGCTTAATCAGCAGCGTGCCCTGACCATCCGGGCTCGGATCGCCGGCGACAACATTACGGATATCAGCGACTTCCGGGGTCGCCACATCGCGATCCCAGTTAATACCGAAGTAGTGTTTGCCATCGATATTGGCGCCGGCAGCGAAATCGCTCATGGCCGCCACGGTACGGTCGATAACCAGCGGAACCGTCATGTTGACCGGACCGAGAGAGCCAGGGCCCGCTTTGATGATAGCGCGGATCTCTTCTTCGGTGGCGAAAGTCAGCGGGCTGGCAACCTGCGCCAGTTTTTCTGCCTTCACTTCGTTCAGCTCATGGTCGCCGCGCACCAGCAGGGCAACCAGCGGATAGCTGCTGCCTTCAACGGCTTTGACCAGCAGCGTTTTGACGGTTTTCTCAACCGGCAGGTTGAACTGCTCAACCAGCTCGGCGATGGTTTTCGCATTCGGCGTATCGACCAGGTTCATCTCCTGAGTGGCCGCTGCGCGCGGCGCTTTCGGCGCGATCGCTTCTGCAAACTCAATATTGGCCGCAAAGTCGGAGCTGTCAGAGAAGATCACGTCATCTTCGCCGCTCTGCGCCAGAACCTGGAACTCATGAGAAGCACTACCGCCGATTGAACCGGTATCAGCCTGTACCGCGCGGAAATCGAGACCCATACGGGTGAAGATTTTGCTGTAGGCGGCATACATCGCATCGTAGGTCTCTTGCAGCGATTCCTGAGAGGTGTGGAAAGAGTAGGCATCTTTCATCAGGAACTCGCGGGAGCGCATCACGCCAAAGCGCGGGCGAACTTCGTCACGGAACTTGGTCTGAATCTGGAAGAAGTTCAGCGGCAGCTGCTTATAAGAGTTCAGTTCGTTACGGATCAGGTCGGTAATGACCTCTTCATGCGTCGGGCCGAGCACAAACGGACGATCGCCACGGTCAACGAAACGCAGCAGTTCCGGACCATACTGTTCCCAGCGACCGCTCTCCTGCCACAGGTCCGCTGGCTGAACTACCGGCATGGACACCTCGATGGCACCGGCGTTGTTCATCTCTTCACGCACGATGTTTTCGACTTTTTTCAGGACGCGCAGACCGGTCGGCAGCCAGGTATACAACCCGGAGGCCAGCTTGCGGATCATCCCGGCGCGCAGCATCAACTGATGGCTGATGACTTCGGCGTCGGCAGGTGTCTCCTTTTGAGTGGAGAGCAGGTATTGGCTAGTACGCATGTTGTTACGGTTCCATTTGGACGATCGGAACAGGCTGGGGGACCAGCCTGAAACAAAAAAGTGGTTTAGTTTACCAGTGTGGCAAAGATGCCAAAAGAGAGGAAAATAAAATTAGCGCGCTTCAAGGGAAAAGACTTCAAAACCGGACGGAATCACCCGCCAGCGGACGTTAAAATCGAGCAGCCAGACGGCATAGGTTTTTCCCGCTTCTTCCTCTTTACGATAGGCCGGCCGCGGATCCTGGGCCAGCACCTCGCAGATGAACGCTTTAAGGTGCGGATAGCGCTTTTCCAGGGCGAAGAGCTGCGCCTGCGTTTCAGGGGTAAAGCTGACCGCCATCTCCGCCTGCGGCGCCTGCTGGGCGTAGCTGGCGCTGGCATCCGGTAGCGCTTCGGCAAACGGCAGATAGGGTTTGATATCGACGACCGGTGTACCGTCAACCAGATCCAGACTGCCAAGCTCCAGGATGACCCGATCTTTATGGCAGCGGATGCCTTTTAGTTCAACCAGTGACATCCCAATGGGATTCGGGCGAAACGTCGAACGCGTGGCGAACACGCCCATGCGCGCATTGCCGCCGAGGCGAGGTGGGCGCACGGTGGGTCGCCAGCCGCCTTCCATCGTCTGATGGAAAACAAACAGCACCCACAGATGACTGAATGCTTCCAGGCCGCGTACGGCATCAGCCTGGTTATAAGGGGGCAGCAGATGCAATTCGCCGCCGCCATGTTTGACCAGGCCTGGCTGGCGCGGGACGGCAAATTTTTCTTTATATGGCGAGCGAATAACGCCTATCTGCGTAAACTGAAAAGCACTCATTGCGCCGAGACATCAAGCGCTGACCCCAGGCAAACGGCCTGGCGATAGCAACCTGGCGTGCCGCTGGTGACTTCACAGCGGTGCAGAAGGACCGCGTTGGCTTTCATTCTCGCGGCGTTGATTTGCAGACGCTTGCGTGCGGTTGGGATATTGGGCGGTGAGTCCTGATTGCTGGCCTGGCATGATTCGCCGGTTACCTCACCGAGATCGCGAAATGGCTTCCCGACCAGTGCGGAAGCATCGGTATAAATTCTTACTGGCGCCGGGCGGACGGTTTTCGGTTTGGCTGGTTCCGTTTTAGCCGGTGCGGTTACGGTACTTTGTACAGGCTCGACGGGAGATCTGCTTAGCATGGAACAGCCGCTTAACATGAGTGCTAATAAACAGACCGGTAAAGCACGCATAGTATTTCCTCAATAAAAGATCAAACAGGGCGCTATTGAATCAGGCGCTTGCATAAATGACAAGACGGGCATAAAGCCCGTCCTGAATGATATTACGGTGAACAGAGATTACCAGCCTTTCACTGCACCGCCGTTAAAGATTTTGTTAGCGGCTTCATAAACTTCATCGCTCTGGTAAGCCTGAACAAATTTCTTAACATTTTCCGCATCTTTGTTGTCTTCACGAGCAACAATCAGGTTTACGTACGGGGAGTCTTTATCTTCTACGAAAATACCGTCTTTGGCTGGGGTCAGGCCGATCTGGCTGGCGTAGGTGGTGTTGATGACTGCCAGCGCAATCTGTGCATCGTCGAGGGAACGCGGCAACTGCGGTGCTTCCAGCTCAACAATCTTCAGGTTTTTCGGGTTTTCAATGATATCCAGGGCGGTCGGCAGCAGACCTACGCCTTCTTTCAGTTTGATAAGGCCCACCTGTTGCAGCAGCAGCAGGGAACGACCGAGGTTGGTCGGATCGTTAGGAATGGCAATCTGGGAGCCCGGCTGCAGCTCATCCAGTGACTTGATTTTTTTGGAATAACCGGCAATCGGATAGACAAAAGAGTTGCCCACGGCAACCAGTTTGTAGCCACGGTCTTTAATTTGCTGATCGAGGTACGGTTTGTGCTGGAAGGCGTTCACGTCGATATCGCCTTTGCTCAATGCTTCGTTCGGCAGAACGTAATCGTTAAAGGTCACCAGCTCAACATCGAGACCGTATTTCTCTTTCGCCACTTTTTGTGCCACTTCAGCAACCTGCTGCTCGGCACCTACGATGACGCCGACTTTAATGTGGTTCGGATCTTTTTCATCCTGACCACAACCCACCAGAGCCAGAGAACCGATTAATGCGCCAACTGCCGCAAAGGTTTTGAAATTAAAGGCCATGTTATTTCCTTCTGTAAGAGTCTGTGTATACACGAGTCATTGGGCCGCGCGAAGACGGCCCAATGAGGTGGTGTAGATAATGTTATTTGTGAGTCACAGCCCGGACGATGCGATCGCCAGAGAATTGGATTAAATAAACCAGAATAACCAGTAATACCAGCACGGTATTCATTACCGTAGCGTTGTAGCCGATATAGCCGTACTGATAGCCAATCTGCCCCAGACCGCCGG
Source organism: Raoultella sp. T31 (assembly GCF_002806725.1). Taxonomy (NCBI): domain Bacteria; kingdom Pseudomonadati; phylum Pseudomonadota; class Gammaproteobacteria; order Enterobacterales; family Enterobacteriaceae; genus Klebsiella; species Raoultella sp. T31. Next base: position 2,560 of record NZ_PIBO01000002.1, on the reverse strand, counting down.
CGCCCACCGCCCCGCCCATCGCGGAATAGCCGACCAGCGTGATGAGGGTGATGGTTGCGGCGTTGACCAGACCCGGCAGCGCTTCAGGCAACAGCACTTTACGCACGATCTGTATCGGCGTGGCGCCCATCGCGCGGGATGCCTCGATAAGCCCGGTTGGAATTTCCAGCAGCGCATTTTCCACCATACGGGCGATAAACGGCGCCGCGCCAACCGTCAGCGGCACAATGGCGGCCTGCAGCCCAATGGACGTACCGACAATCACGCGGGTGAAAGGAATCATCCACACCAGCAGGATAATGAAAGGAATGGAACGGAAAATGTTAACCAGCGCGGACAGCGTCCGGTACAGTTTTGCGTTGGCGACAATCTGTCCTGGGCGGGTGACGTACAGCAGCACACCTACCGGCAGGCCGATAACGAAACCGAAAAAGCCGGAGACGAACGTCATGGCCAGCGTTTCCCACACGCCGCGCAACAGCAGCCAAATCATTGCCTCAGACATATCCCAGTACCTCTACTTTTACATGGTGTTCCTGCAACCAGGCGATAGCCGCCTGGGTATCTTCCTGCGTGCCGTGCATCTCAGTCAGCATAATGCCGAACTTCACGCCGCCGGCGTAATCCATCTGCGCGCTAATAATGTTGTTATTTACATTAAAGCGACGGGCGGTTTCAGAGAGCAGCGGAGCGTCGACAGAATGGCCGGTGAACTCCATGCGCAGCATAGGAACGCTATCGGGCAGCGCGGTCGGCTTCAGGCGTGCCTGGTAGTCGTCCGGAATATCCAGATGCAGCGTGGATTGAATAAATTGCTGGGCCAGCGGGGTTTTCGGGTGAGAGAAGACCTCACTCACCGTATCCTGCTCGATCAACTGGCCATTGCTGATAACCGCGACGCAATCGCAGATGCGTTTGACGACATCCATCTCGTGCGTAATCAGCAGAATAGTCAGGCCCAGGCGACGGTTGATATCTTTCAGCAACTCCAGAATGGAGCGCGTGGTTGCCGGGTCCAGGGCGCTGGTGGCTTCGTCACACAGCAGCACCTTCGGGTTGCTTGCCAGCGCGCGAGCAATCGCCACACGCTGTTTCTGGCCGCCGGAAAGGTTCGCCGGGTAGCTGTCATGTTTATCGGCAAGACCGACCAGCTCCAGCAGTTCAGTGACGCGGCGTTTAATCTCCGCCTGCGGGGTATTGTCCAGTTCCAGCGGAAGCGCCACATTGCCGAAGACGGTGCGCGAGGCCAGCAGGTTAAAGTGCTGGAAAATCATGCCAATCTGGCGACGCGCGCGGGTCAGCTCTTTTTCAGACAGCGCTGTCAGCTCCTGGCCGCCAACCTGGACACTGCCTTCGGTCGGACGTTCAAGCAGGTTGACGCAGCGAATCAACGTACTTTTACCGGCGCCGGATGCGCCGATCACGCCATAAATTTGCCCGGCAGGGACATGCAGGCTGACATTATTCAGCGCCTGTATAGTGCGATTCCCCTGCTGGAACACTTTGGTGATATTCGAAAGTTTAATCATCAGTTATTTATTATCGTTTAGCCGTTTGTCGTGGCATTTTCTTCTGCCGTGTCCAGGCGATGCCTGTCAATGAAATGGATGTTAAGGCATCCAGACGTCTAAATCAATCTGCCTCTGTATAATGAGCACTTTCTTGCCTCCAGAAACATGCGATACTAATCAGACTAGCCTTTATCAGGAGTAAACCGGTGGCAAAGTCAGTACCCGCAATTTTTCTCGACCGTGACGGCACGATTAATGTCGATCATGGCTATGTCCACGAAATCGACAACTTTGAATTTATCGATGGCGTCATTGACGCGATGCGTCAGTTAAAGGAGATGGGATTCGCCCTGGTGGTGGTCACCAATCAGTCCGGCATTGCGCGCGGTAAATTCACGGAAGCGCAGTTTGAAACGCTGACCGAATGGATGGACTGGTCTCTGGCCGATCGCGGTATCGACCTGGACGGCATCTATTACTGTCCGCACCACCCGCAGGGGACGGTTGAAGAGTTTCGTCAGACCTGTGATTGCCGCAAGCCGCAACCGGGGATGCTGATCTCGGCGCGCGACTATCTGCATATAGATATGGCCGCTTCTTATATGGTTGGCGATAAAGTGGAAGATATGCAGGCCGCTACCGCTGCATCTATTGGGACTAAAGTCCTGGTTCGTACCGGTAAGCCGGTCACGCCGGAAGCGGAAAAGGCCGCCGACTGGGTGCTGAATAGCCTGGCAGACCTGCCGGAAGCCATCAAAAAGCAGCAAAAATAGGCGTTAAGTACAAAAGATGAGCGGTTGAAATAAAAATGCATTTTTCCGCTTGTCATTCCCGTTCGGCTCCCTATAATGCGCTCCCACTGACACGGCACATGTGAACGAGTTCACAGAGTAAGCCGGGTCGGCAGAGAAAAAATTCTGAAATTCAGGGTTGACTCTGAAAGAGGAAAGCGTAATATACGCCACCTCGCGACAGAGCGCTAAAGCGCATCGCAACTGCTCTTTAACAATTTATCAGACAATCTGTGTGGGCACTCAAAGTGACATGGA
>NZ_PIBO01000029.1:0-68329 GCF_002806725.1 Raoultella sp. T31 | reverse complement strand
TCCCCGGTGGCGCTGTGCTTACCGGGGCTACGTGGGTGCGATGTCTGGCTTGATCGCCTGGCATATTGCCCGCGGGGGGCCTGTGGCACTGGCATCGTTTGCTCCCCGGTGGCACTGGCGTTGTTTGTTCCCCGGTGGCGCTGCGCTTACCGGGGCTACGTGGGTGCGGTGTCTGGCTTTATCGCCTGGCGCATCGCCTGCGGGGGGCCTGTGGCACTGGCGTCGTTTGTTCCCCGGTGGCGCTGCGCTTACCGGGGCTACGGGTGGGTGCGGTGTTGGGGATTTTCACCTGGCGTATCGCCTGCGGGGGAGTTGTAGCCCGGGTAAGGCGTTAGCCGCCACCCGGGAGATGGCTCCGGGCCATAAGCAAAAACACCGCCTTGAGGCGGTGTTTTCGATAATCTGAGTGCGGCAGAATTACTTCTTAGCGCGCTCGAAGGAAGCAATGATTTCAGCTTTAGCCGCTTCAGCATTGTCCCAACCGTCAACTTTCACCCATTTGCCTTTTTCCAGGTCTTTGTAGTGCTCGAAGAAGTGGGTGATCTGTGCTTTCAGCAGTTCCGGCAGGTCGTTCACATCTTTGATGTGATCGTACTCTTTGCTCAGCTTGGTGTGCGGTACGGCAACCAGTTTCGCATCTTCACCGGATTCGTCGGTCATCTTCAGTACGCCAACCGGACGGCAGCGGATCACAGAGCCTGGCTCCAGCGGATACGGCGTCGGGACCAGTACATCAACCGGGTCGCCGTCCAGAGACAGGGTGTGGTTGATATAGCCGTAGTTGCACGGATAGAACATCGCAGTGGACATGAAGCGATCAACGAACAGCGCGCCGCTCTCTTTGTCGACTTCGTATTTGATTGGGTCTGCGTTAGCCGGGATCTCGATCACGACGTAGATATCTTCCGGCAGATCTTTACCCGCAGGTACGTTGAGTAAGCTCATGTCTGTTTCCTTTAAAATGTATGGCAAACAAGTGCCTGGTATTATAGCCAACTCGCATCGAATGTCTTCGCTTCTTTTCATTTTGCCCGCCGCTAATCACTCAGAATTTACCTTCGAAAAACAACCTGAAAATCCATAAACATAGCCACATCCTGAATAAAACAATGTAACCGTTTACATTGCATCTGTTTGATTTCTCAACATGCGAAAAATTTCACCTCATGCGTCGGCAGACGCGAGCTACGGGAAGCCTTATCTGCTCTCAGCTGGATTAAATCGTGGTAATTAACATTTAATTTACTTTTTCGAAGTGTGATGTAACGCATTCAGTTACATCACGAGTTGTCTATAGTTTGTCCGCAGATGACGATTTAACCCAAAGCAACCCGACGAGGACCTTTTTATGTGGAAGCGCTTACTTCTTGTCACAGCAGTTTCCGCAGCTATGTCGTCTATGGCAATGGCTGCCCCTCTGACCGTAGGATTTTCGCAGGTCGGATCTGAATCCGGCTGGCGTGCGGCCGAAACCAACGTTGCGAAGGAGGAGGCCGCGAAACGCGGAATCACTCTGAAGATTGCCGACGGCCAGCAAAAACAGGAAAACCAGATTAAAGCCGTCCGCTCCTTTATCGCCCAGGGCGTCGACGCCATCTTTATCGCCCCGGTTGTCGCGACCGGCTGGGAACCGGTGTTGAAAGAGGCCAAAGAGGCCAAAATTCCGGTATTTCTGCTCGACCGCTCGATTGATGTGAAAGACAAAGATCTCTACATGACTACCGTCACCGCCAACAACGTGCTGGAAGGTCAGTTGATTGGTGACTGGCTGGTGAAAACCGTCGACGGCAAGCCGTGTAACGTGGTTGAGCTGCAGGGCACCGTTGGGGCGAGCGTGGCGATTGACCGGAAGAAAGGCTTCGCTGACGCCATTGCCAAAGCCCCAAATATCAAAATTATCCGCTCTCAGTCTGGCGACTTTACCCGCAGTAAAGGCAAAGAGGTGATGGAGAGCTTTATCAAAGCTGAAAACAACGGCAAGAACATCTGTATGGTCTACGCCCATAACGATGACATGGTGATTGGCGCCATTCAGGCGATTAAAGAAGCCGGGCTGAAGCCAGGCAAAGATATCCTGACCGGTTCGATTGATGGCGTACCGGATATCTATAAAGCCATGATCGCCGGAGAAGCGAATGCCAGCGTTGAATTGACGCCGAACATGGCGGGTCCTGCGTTTGATGCGCTGGAAAAATATAAGAAAGACGGCACGTTGCCTGAAAAACTGACCATTACCAAATCGACGCTTTATTTACCGGATACGGCGAAAGAAGAGCTCGAGAAGAAGAAAAACATGGGCTACTGAGTGAATTAACCCTCTCTCCGGAGGGGGAGGGTTATCAGACCGCAAGGTTGCATTCCCTCTCCCCCTGTGGGGAGAGGATTAGGGGAGGGGGACATCATGAACGGCGAAGCACACCAGGAGATCCTGCGTACCGAGGGACTGAGCAAATTTTTCCCCGGTGTGAAGGCGCTGGATAACGTCAATTTCAGCCTGCGGCGTGGTGAAATCATGGCGCTGCTGGGCGAAAACGGAGCGGGTAAATCCACACTGATTAAAGCCCTTACCGGCGTTTATCACGCCGATCGCGGGGCTATCTGGCTGGAGGGGCAGGAAATATCGCCGAAGAATACCGCTCATGCCCAGCAGCTGGGCATCGGGACGGTTTATCAGGAGGTTAACCTGCTGCCGAACATGTCGGTGGCGGACAATCTGTTTATCGGCCGCGAACCCCGCCGTTTTGGCCTGCTGCGGCGCAAAGAGATGGAAAAGCGCGCCACCGCGCTGATGGAGTCCTACGGTTTTTCCCTCGACGTCCGCGAACCGCTGAACCGCTTTTCGGTGGCGATGCAGCAGATCGTCGCTATTTGTCGGGCCATCGACCTGTCCGCAAAAGTGTTAATTCTTGATGAGCCTACCGCCAGCCTGGATACCCAGGAAGTGGAGATGCTCTTCACCCTGATGCGTCGGCTGCGCGATGAAGGCGTCAGTCTGATTTTTGTCACCCACTTCCTCGATCAGGTGTATGCCGTCAGCGACCGGATTACCGTTCTGCGCAACGGTGGTTTTGTCGGCTGTCGGGAAACCCGCGAACTGCCGCAGATCGAACTGGTGAAGATGATGCTTGGCCGTGAGCTGGAGCATGATGCCCTGCATCGCGCGGGCCGGACTTTACTGAGCGACAAACCGGTCGCCGCCTTTGAGGGTTTTGGCAAGAAAGGCGTTATCGCGCCGTTTAACCTCCAGGTTCGCCCCGGCGAGATAGTCGGTCTGGCGGGGCTGCTCGGCTCCGGACGCACGGAAACCGCCGAGGTCATTTTCGGCATCAAACCGGCAGACAGCGGCACCGCGTGGATCAAAGGTAAAGCGCAGGGGCTGCGTTCTCCGCACCAGGCTTCATGCCTGGGCATTGGCTTTTGCCCTGAGGATCGTAAAACCGACGGGATTATCGCCGCGGCATCGGTGCGGGAAAATATCGTCCTCGCACTACAGGCCCAGCGCGGCTGGCTGCGGCCGATTCCGCGACGCGAGCAAAATGACATTGCCGATCGCTTTATCCGCCAGCTCGGTATTCGCACTCCCAGCGCCGAACAGCCGATCGAATTTCTCTCCGGCGGCAACCAGCAGAAGGTGCTGCTCTCCCGCTGGCTGCTGACCAAACCGCAGTTCCTGATCCTCGATGAACCGACGCGCGGGATTGACGTTGGCGCGCATGCGGAGATTATCCGCCTGATTGAAACTCTGTGCGCCGATGGTCTGGCGCTGCTGGTTATCTCCTCGGAACTGGAGGAGCTGGTGGGCTATGCCGACCGGGTAATTATCATGCGCGATCGTAAGCAGGTAGCGGAGATCCCGCTAGCCGAGCTTTCTGTCCCGGCAATCATGAACGCTATTGCGGCATAAGGAGTAACCCATGATGCCCCGATCAGTTCCACAAACTGGCCAGCCAAAGCGGCGCTTCAACTGGCCAAAAGGTATGCCGCAAATTATCGCCCTGATCCTCGTGCTGGTGGTGGATAGCTTTGTGGCGCCGCACTTCTTTCAGATTGTGTTACAGGACGGGCGCCTGTTCGGCAGCCCGATTGATATTCTCAACCGCGCGGCGCCGGTGGCGCTGCTGGCGATAGGCATGACGCTGGTCATTGCCACCGGCGGAATCGACCTGTCGGTTGGTGCGGTGATGGCGATTGCCGGCGCGACGGCGGCCTCGATGACCGTTGCCGGACACAGTCTGCCGGTAGTGCTGCTGGCTTCGCTGGCGGCGGGGGCGCTGGCGGGCTTATGGAACGGGATTCTGGTGGCTATCCTGAAGATCCAGCCTTTTGTGGCCACGCTGATTCTGATGGTCGCCGGGCGCGGCGTCGCGCAGCTGATCACCTCCGGGCAGATCGTGACCTTCGATTCGCCGCACCTGGCCTGGCTCGGCAGCGGTTCGCTGCTGCTGTTTCCAACGCCGGTGCTGATTGCCGCTGCGACGCTCCTGCTGTTCTGGCTTTTTACCCGCAAGACGGCGCTGGGGATGTTTATCGAAGCTGTGGGGATCAACATCCGCGCGGCGAAAAACGCCGGGGTGAATACCCGGATTGTGGTGATGCTGGCCTATGTGCTGAGCGGTATCTGCGCGGCCATTGCCGGGATTATCGTGGCGGCGGATATTCGCGGCGCCGATGCCAATAACGCCGGGCTGTGGCTGGAGCTGGACGCCATCCTGGCGGTGGTGATCGGCGGCGGATCGCTGATGGGCGGGCGCTTTAACCTGCTACTTTCGGTGGTCGGGGCCCTGATCATTCAGGGGATGAATACCGGGATCCTGCTGTCGGGCTTCCCGCCGGAGATGAATCAGGTGGTGAAGGCGGTGGTGGTGCTGTGCGTACTGATCGTCCAGTCGCCGCGCTTTATTGGCTTACTGAAAGGAGTACGCGGCCATGATAAAACGTAATTTACCGTTGATGATAACCCTGGCCGTCTTTGTGCTGGGCTATCTGTACTGCCTGACCCAGTTTCCCGGCTTTGCTTCGACGCGGGTGATTTGCAACATTCTGACCGACAACGCCTTTCTGGGCATCATTGCCGTCGGGATGACCTTTGTGATCCTCTCCGGCGGGATCGATCTTTCGGTCGGGTCGGTGATCGCCTTTACCGGCGTGTTCCTGGCGAAGGCCATTGGCGCCTGGGGCATCGATCCGCTGCTGGCGTTCCCGCTGGTGCTGGCGATGGGCTGCGCGTTTGGCGCGCTGATGGGCTGGTTTATCGATGCGCTGAAAATCCCGGCGTTTATTATTACTCTCGCCGGGATGTTCTTTCTGCGCGGCGTCAGCTATCTGGTGTCCGAAGAGTCGATTCCTATCGATCACCCGGTGTACGACACTCTCTCCGGGCTGGCGTGGACGATTCCTGGCGGCGGGCGTCTGAGCGCGATGGGGCTGCTGATGTTGCTGGTGGTGGTGGCGGGTATCTTTATGGCCCATCGCACCCGCTTCGGCAACCAGGTGTACGCCATTGGCGGCAGCGCCGTTTCGGCAAACCTGATGGGGATTTCAACGCGCGGGACCACCATTCGTATTTATATGCTGTCTACCGGGCTGGCGACGCTGGCGGGGATTGTGTTTTCTGTCTATACCCAGGCCGGGTATGCCCTTGCCGGCGTTGGCGTTGAGCTGGATGCGATTGCATCGGTGGTCATTGGCGGCACGCTGTTGAGCGGCGGCGTCGGGACGGTGCTCGGCACCTTGTTCGGGGTAGCGATTCAGGGGCTGATTCAGACCTACATTAACTTCGACGGGACCCTGAGTTCGTGGTGGACAAAAATTGCCATCGGGATTTTGCTGTTTGTTTTTATCGCGTTGCAGCGGGGTCTGACGGTGCTGTGGGAAAACCGACAGAACTCACCGGTTACCCGGGTCAGCGGAACGGCGTATCGTTAGCGGAAAATTCCCCTCCCGGGCGGGAGGGGAAGGGAGGCGTTACGCGTCCGGGAACTCTTTAATGAAGTTCTCGACGTCTTCAACCATATGGTTGTTGCCGACGAAGAAAGAACGACGCTGGTGCAGGCTGGTCGGGATGATATCGAGAATACGCTCTTTACCGTCGCTGGCTTTACCGCCCGCCTGTTCGGCGAGGAACGCCATCGGGTTGCATTCGTACAGCAGGCGCAGCTTACCGTCCGGATGGCTGGCGGTGCTCGGATACAGATAGATGCCGCCTTTCAGCAGGTTGCGGTGAAAATCCGCCACCAGAGAACCGATATAGCGCGAGGTGTACGGACGCTGGGTTGCGGTATCTTCTTCCTGACAGTACTTAATGTACTTCTTCACCCCCAGCGGGAACTTGATGTAGTTACCTTCGTTAATGGAGTAGGTGTTGCCTTTCTCCGGGAAGCGCATGCGCTCCTGAGAGAGGCAGAAAACGCCAAGAGAAGGATCGTAGGTGAAGGCGTGCACGCCGCAGCCGGTGGTATAGACCAGCATGGTGGAAGAGCCATAAACGACATAGCCTGCCGCGACCTGCTGACTGCCCGGTTGCAGGAAATCTTCAACGGTGACCGGTGTTCCAACCGGAGTTATGCGACGGTAGATGGAGAAGATAGTCCCGACGGAGACGTTAACGTCGATGTTAGAGGAGCCATCCAGAGGGTCCATGAGCACCACGTATTTCGCGTGTTCATAGCCTTCAAAGACAACGATCTCATCTTCTTCTTCAGAGGCGATCCCAGCCACGATATCGCGCGCTCGCAGTGCAGCTTTCAATTTTTCATTGGCGAACAGGTCGAGTTTTTGCTGTACCTCACCCTGGACGTTTTCAGCACCGCTGGCACCCAGGATATCGACCAGACCGGCCTTATTGATATCGCGGTGGATGATCTTGGCGCCTAACTTTATCGCCGACAACAAAGCAGTAAGTTCGCCGGTTGCGTGGGAAAACTCGTGTTGCTTTTCGACAATAAATTCACCTAGCGTTTTCATAACCCGTTCCCTGCATGTTTATGTGAAGTAAAACGAACGCAACAATCTTAACAAAGAATAAAAAAAAATCGCACAGGTGAATCGCACCAGCAAAAAACGGATTAACCTGAAATACATTTCTCTGATGCATACATACGGGTAAAATGTATAGCAGATTAAAGAGGGAAGGGACGAATGCGCATTCATATTTTAGGTATCTGTGGCACGTTTATGGGGGGGCTGGCAATGCTGGCGCGTTCCCTCGGTCATGAGGTAACGGGGTCGGATGCTAACGTCTATCCGCCAATGAGTACCCTGCTGGAAAACCAGGGAATCGATTTAATTCAGGGCTATGATGCCAGCCAGCTGGAACCGCGGCCGGATCTGGTGATCATCGGTAATGCGATGACTCGCGGCAATCCGTGCGTCGAAGCGGTGCTGGAAAACAATATTCCGTATATGTCCGGCCCGCAGTGGCTGCATGATTTTGTCCTGCGCGACCGCTGGGTACTGGCCGTGGCGGGGACCCATGGTAAGACGACGACCGCCGGAATGGCTACCTGGATCCTCGAAGCCTGCGGCTATCAGCCCGGTTTTGTGATCGGCGGCGTCCCGGGCAATTTTGATGTCTCCGCGCGTCTGGGCGGCAGCCCGTTCTTTGTTATCGAAGCCGATGAGTATGACTGCGCCTTCTTCGATAAGCGTTCCAAATTTGTCCACTACTGCCCGCGTACGCTGATCCTCAATAACCTTGAGTTCGATCACGCGGATATCTTTGACGACCTGAAAGCCATTCAGAAACAGTTCCATCATCTGGTACGTATTGTGCCGGGCAAAGGTAAAATTATCCTGCCGGAAAACGACATCAATCTGAAACAGACGATGGCGATGGGCTGCTGGAGCGAACAGGAGCTGGTGGGCGAGCAGGGCCACTGGCAGGCGAAGAAGCTGAACACCGATGCCTCGCAGTGGGAAGTCTGGCTGGACGGCGAGAAGGTCGGGGAAGTGAAGTGGGAGCTGGTCGGCGAACACAACATGCATAACGGCCTGATGGCGATTGCCGCGGCGCGTCATGTTGGCGTGCTGCCGGCCGATGCCGCTAATGCGCTGGGCGGCTTTATCAACGCCCGCCGCCGCCTTGAGCTGCGCGGCGAAGCCAACGGCGTCACCGTGTATGACGATTTCGCCCACCATCCGACGGCGATCCTCGCGACTCTGCAGGCGCTACGCGGTAAAGTCGGTGGTACTGCCCGCATTCTTGCGGTGCTTGAGCCGCGCTCGAACACCATGAAAATGGGTGTCTGCAAAGACGATCTGGCGCCGTCCCTGGGCCGTGCCGACGAAGTGTTCTTGCTCCAGCCGCAGCACATTCCGTGGCAGGTGGCGGAAGTGGCGGACGCCTGCGTGCAGCCGGCGTACTGGAGTGCCGATGTTGATACGCTGGCCGATATGGTGGTGAAAACCGCGCACCCGGGCGATCATATCCTGGTGATGAGCAACGGCGGTTTTGGCGGCATTCACCAGAAGCTGCTGGATAAGCTGGCGAAAAAGGCAGAGGCGTCCAGATAACTCTTCGCCCTGGGGGCTACGCTGGCCGGGCTATGGGTCAGCGCGGCCTGGTTTTGTCGCCCGGGTCGGGCGCTGACGCCGCAACCCGGGAAGGCTTAGCGCGTTAAATTACTCCTTCGCGATCGGCGTTTCGTTTTCCTCCACTTTCGTATCGCCCTGAATTGCCGCAATTTTCTTCTCAACGTCGGCAACCTGTTCGCTGCTGTGCAGCAGCGTATAGGTCAGGTCAAACTGCGTGCTGGCCCCTGGCTGAAGCTGCTTCACGCGTTTTTGTTCGCGCTCAATGGTGACCGGATAGGCATAGCTGGTGCCCGGCTCAATACCGGTGACATAGCCCTGTTTTTCGGTATCGGTATTTTTCCACAGCGTCAGTACCGGCAGCTGGCGGGTATCGAACTGGATAGATGCCCCTTTATCTCCCGCCTTGTTGACCACGGCGGCCAGCGTCTGGTGGTTGCTATCTGCCAGCGGCTGAATATTGAATACCATCTCGTCGAAACCTTTGGTCGGACCGGCGTAGGTTTGCCAGGTTTTCAAACCCGCTTTAGCGTAGTCGTTGAACGGACTGATGCTGGACATGGGGGCCAGAAAACGTGCCCCCTCTTCCAGAATCGGTTTCCCGAAATTGCTGTGATAAATGATCTGGTAGTCATGCGGGTAATCCGCGTGGTTGGTTAAGACATCATGCAGGCTGAAGCTGTTGCTGCCGGGGACATAGCGCAACTCGGTCATGGTCTGCAAATCAGCTTTCTTGAAGGTACTCTCCTTCACCAGCCCACGGATACGAATTTCATATGGCGCGGTATCGGCAACCTCGACTTCCACTTGCGATGCTGGCGTGTTGCCGGCTTTGCCATGCAGAGTATAAATCTGTCCATCGGCGGTCACCGGGTGGCCGGTCCATTCGTAGCCGCAGCGGACCATCATTTCATTGAAACCTTCCAGCCAGCCCAGGCCGTTCCGGCTTTCGAGGTTGATAAAGGCCGGGTTGACCACCTCTTTCACCGGTGAATCCCAGCCCATTCGCGTGCCGAAGCCTTCAATTTTCAGCAGATTCATACCACGGGTCGGGCTGAGGGTAATGGTCAGGCCATCTTTACTGCGGATGACGAGAATTTTACTGCCTTCCTGTTTGCCGCCGTGGAGGACTTTTTGCTCGATGCTGAAGTTATGATCTTTTATCTTCAGCTGATCGCTGTCTATTTGCCAGTTTCCTTTATCTGTGCCGTTTTCAGCGCTTGTCAGCACCCAGGTTTTTGCTGCAACAGGCCCTGAAATCATCATCGCGATTGCCGTTAAAGCGAATACTTTTTTCATTTTTCATCCCTTTTTGCTGAATCGATTGTGTTGATAATGAAGGGAATCTAATTGTAAGCGGTTGATGAAAATGTGAAGTGCCTCACCTGGTGAGTAAATGCGCATTTTTAAACTTTTAAATGCGATAAAGATCGCTTTTTATAAGCAACAAGCAATTAATCATACATTTAAAAATGTGAATTTAAACGTTATTAGCTTTAACGATTCAGCTTTTTTTGTCGACTCATAAAGAGCGGGCGCACGGCAGGGCGGGAATCAGGAAACAGGAATGAGGAATCAGGAATGAAGGTGGGGGAGCGCGTAGAGAGCGGATATTCCCGGCGAGGCTATCGCTTGCCGGGCTACAGGTACAGCGTTATCCGGTAGCCCGGACAGGCGCACAGCGCCGCCTCCGGGAAAATCTGGCGGGCAAACGCGGAGTTAGCTTTCGCCTTCAGACAGTTCACGCAGATACTGGAAGATAAGACGCGCGGATTTCGGCGGCTTGTTGCCTTCTTTCTCTTTTTTGGCGTTACGGATAAGCGAACGCAGCTGCTGACGATCGGCGTCGGGCCACAGGTTTAACACTTCCGGTACCGCATCATCGCCTTCTTCAATCAGGCGGTCGCGAATCATTTCCAGCTTATGGAACAGCGCAACCTGCTGGTTGTGGCGGTTCTTCAGCTTGTCCAGCGCCTGGCGAATCGGATCGACATCGCGGCTGCGCAGCATTTTACCAATCAGCTGCATCTGGCGGCGGCGACCCTCTTTCTTGATACGCTGGGCCAGTTCAATGGCGTCGCGCAGGTCGCTATCGAGCGGGATTTTATCCAGCGCGTTTTTCCCCAGCTCAACCATTTCAGCGCCAAGACGCTTCAGTTCTTCCGCGTCACGTTTAATTTCACTTTTACTGACCCAGATAATTTCATCGTCTTCATCTTCAACGTCATCACCGGGCACGTCGTCGAGCCAGTCATCGGGCTGCTTAGTCATCTCAGGCTCCTTAAAAAAAGAGGCTAATGTTACCAGTTAAGGCGCGCACTGAAAAACGGTTCTCTGTTAGACTTCACTTAACACCTTCCTACATTATGGCATTAGCGATGAAAGTCATCTCTCAAGTTGCACAACAGCGCAAGACGCTGGAAGAGGCCGTGACCACGGCGCTGGAACTGGCGGCAGGCAAATCAGACGGTGCGGAAGTCTCCGTCAGCAAAACCACCGGCATCAGCGTCAGCACCCGCTACGGCGAGGTGGAGAACGTAGAATTTAATAGCGATGGTGCGTTAGGCATCACCGTTTATCATCAGAACCGCAAGGGAAGCGCCTCCTCAACCGATCTGAGCCCGCAGGCGATTGCCCGCACGGTGCAGGCGGCGCTGGATATTGCCCGCTATACCTCCCCGGACCCGTTTGCCGGCGTGGCGGATAAAGAGCTGCTGGCCTTTGACGCCCCGGATCTTGACCTGTTCCATCCGGCGGAAGTGACCCCGGATCAGGCGATCGAGCTGGCCGCCCGCGCGGAACAGGTCGCCCTGCAGGCGGATAAACGCATTACGAATACCGAAGGCGGCAGCTTCAATAGCCACTACGGCATTAAAGTGTTCGGCAACAGCCACGGCATGTTGCAAAGCTACTGCTCAACCCGCCATTCGCTCTCCAGCTGCGTTATCGCGGAAGAGAACGGTGATATGGAGCGCGATTACGCTTACACCATTGGCCGCGCGCTCGAGGATTTGCATACCCCGGAGTGGGTCGGCGACGAATGTGCCCGCCGCACCCTGTCGCGCCTGGCGCCGCGTAAACTTGCGACAATGAAAGCACCGGTTATCTTTGCCAACGAAGTGGCCACCGGGCTGTTTGGGCACCTGGTCGGCGCTATCGCCGGCGGCGCGGTCTATCGCAAATCGACGTTCCTGCTCGACTCCCTCGGCCAGCAGATTCTGCCGGAGTGGCTGACGATTGAAGAGCATCCGCATCTGCTGAAAGGGCTGGCCTCGACGCCGTTCGACAGCGAAGGCGTGCGCACGCAACGTCGTGACATTATTAAAGACGGCGTGCTGACGCAGTGGCTGCTGACCAACTACTCGGCGCGCAAGCTGGGGATGAAGAGCACCGGGCATGCGGGCGGCATTCATAACTGGCGGATTAACGGCCGCGGCCTGAGTTTTGAAAAGTTGCTTAAAGAGATGGGCACCGGACTTGTCGTCACCGAATTGATGGGCCAGGGTGTCAGTGGCGTGACCGGCGATTATTCGCGTGGCGCTTCTGGCTTCTGGGTTGAGAATGGCGAGATTCAGTATCCGGTAAGCGAAATCACCATCGCAGGAAATCTGAAAGATATGTGGCGTAATATTGTCACTGTGGGTGACGATATCGAGCTGCGCAGCAACATTCAGTGCGGTTCCGTACTGCTGCCTGAGATGAAAATCGCCGGACAGTAATTGCGGATTATCCCCACTATTCAAGATGCAGTTTGCAGAATAACCTGTACAGAAGGGCGCTCCTTGCAGCGCCCGTTTGCTTAAATAATAAAAAAGGATGTGAGCAATGCGTAAAAAACTGTTAGCAATGCTGGCTGTCTCCGCCCTGACTATGGGGTCTGTTTCGGCGTTCGCCGCTGAGCTGGGCGAAGATATGGATACCATCGCGAAAAACCTGCAGGTGGTGCAGAAAACCTCCGATGCCGGCGAACTGAAAGCGGCATTGACGAAGATGCGCGGCGCCGCCGTGGATGCGCAGAAAGCGACCCCGGAGAAGCTGGAAGGCAAAGCGGCGGACAGTGCGGAAATGAAAGACTATCGTCACGGTCTGGATATTCTGATTGGTCAGATTGACGGTGCGCTGAAGCTGGCGGAAGAAGGTAAAGTGAAAGAGGCGCAGGCTGCCGCTGAAGGGTTCAAAGCGACCCGTAACACCTACCATCAGAAATACCGCTAATGCCTGTTGCAGGAGGCTGCTGTCGAGGCCTCCTGCACATCCCCCCACGATAAAACCCTGCTGGCATCACACTTTTTCCTTTTTCTTTTCCGTTTCTTCAGGCAACGGCAACCGCCAGCGCCATGATTTCTTGTGATGCTCATCACGCGATTTCGCCCAAAACATCCTCTTCTCATCAGTTTCACGCCGATTATGTGCAATGGATCACGCAAGCCGTCCGCCTTTCCACTTCGAAGTGGAAAACAACTCGCTACAAACTCCTCCCTCCCGGCGCTAGTTTTATCCTCAGAGACATCAACGGGGTAACACTAGTGAATAACGGAGCGGTAATAAACGACGTAGGGGAACAGGCAAAGCAAACCGAGCTGCTGGCTGAGAAGATGCTGCCGCGGGTTTATGCGCTGTTAAGCCGTCGCAATATCATCCCCAACGCCGTCCAGCAGCAGATGCTGACCTCCCACGTGCGGGCGATGGCCCACCGGTCGATTAGCGGCGAGCCGCTGCCGGAAGTGGATGCCAGCCTGTTTGAAGAAATTTCAGAAGATTCAATGATGCTTGCCCGCGAAGTGGTCGCGGAATTCGGCAACCTGCCAGAAGAAGAGTCCTGGCTGCTGTCGGTCCACTTCGAAGTAGCAAAAGACAACCTGTAAGGAGCAATAAAATGGAACAGATTACTGTGGTTATTGGCGACCGCCTGGGTAAAGGGCAAAAAGTGGCCGCTGGCGCGGAAAAAGCCGGTGCTCGTGCGGTTGTTGTACCGGGGGTTGCCGCCGATATGAAGCTGGGCGACATGATGAAAGCAGAAAATGCCACCTTCGGCATCTCCTTCTGCGGCAGCGGCGGCGCAGGCGCCATCACCGCGCAGAACAAGCACGGCTACAAGGCAAAATATGGCATGCGCTCCGTTGATGAAGGCGTGACCGCTATCAACGAAGGCTACAACGTTCTGGGTTTCGGCTTTATGGATAAAGAAGAGCTGGGCGAGCGCCTGGTGGAAGCCTGGAAAAAGAAATACGGCGCGTAAGCATGAAAGAACAATTCACCACCACGGTGAGCGTGAAGGGGAAAGGCGAAAGCAAAGCACGGGCCTTCGCCGACGCCCTGAACCATGTACAGGCAGCGGTGATGAAAACCTCATCGCATATCTTACTGCGTATTGAGCCACAGGATGTGAAGGTTGTTCGTGCGCATGAAGCGACGCGTAAAGAAGCGTTTCTGTTCTTCTTTTTACGTCGTGAACGACGGAGCTACAGCGTGGAGCTGGATGTCACCGTCAACGTGACGGCCATTGATGTCGAGAAAGTGGATTTCGTCACGCAAACCTGAATTTAATCATAGGGTTAAACTATGTTCCTGATAATTTTAATAAAATCGCTCATTATCGGCGGCCTGGTCGGCGTCGGAGTGGGCGCCGGAGCGGCACGCATGTTTCATGCGCCTACCACTCAGGGGATGGGGGCGTTTCGTACCCTGGGCGAGCTGAATTCCTGCGAAGGCGATCCGGCTTCCCACTTCTCCTTTGGTCTGGGATTCTTCTTTAACGCCTGGGCCTCTTCCGTTGCAGCGGGCTCATTCACTCAGGACGTCGATCACCGCATTATCCCGAACTGGGGCGCCGCGGCATTGATGTTGAAAAACCGTAACGTCGGCGAAACGCTGCACGATCCGAAGAAAATGGCGATTGCCTGCGGCATCATCGGCATGCTGGTGGTCGCCTTCTTAAACCTGACCGCCTCTTCCGTACCGGAAGCGCTGCAGGTCACCGCGGTGAAGGTGCTGGTCCCGGCGGCCAACCTGCTGGTTAACACCGTGATGCCGGTAATCTTCTGGCTGGCGGCCATCGATGCCGGTAAAAAATCGGGCTTCTGGGCCACCATTTTCGGCGGCGCGGCGCAGCTTATCATGGGTAACGCCGTACCGGGCCTGGTGCTGGGGATCTTGATCGGTAAAGGCGTAGAAGAGAGCGGCTGGAACCGCGTCACCAAAGTGATGATGTCGGCCATTGTCGCGCTGTTTGTCCTGAGCGCCTTCTTCCGTGGCTTCGACATTAAGACACTGCAATCCTTCCATCTGACTGTGCCGAACTGGTTGGATCTGATCCACAACTCGCTCAGCGGCAAATAACAGGAGCCTCTACATGGAACAGAATAAAGGTTTTTGGTATGCCGACTGGTCGTTTCCGATCTTTGTTGGTCTGCTCTCCTCCGGCGTTTTCGCCGGGACCCACATGTATTACCTCTACGGTATCGGCGCGTTTAACGAAGTGGCTTTCGTGGCCATGCTGAAAGCGGGCATTGATACCGGCGCTTATGGCGCGGTGGCCGCGTTTGGCGCCAGCTTCCTCTTCGCCCGTATTATCGAAGGCTCGCTGGTCGGGATCCTCGATATCGGCGGCGCCATTCAGACCGGCGTGGGTCTTGGCGTTCCGGCGCTGCTGCTCGGGGCTGGCGTTGTCTTTCCGGTGGCGAACTTTGCCGCCTCGCTGGCGACCGGTCTCGCGCTGGGCCTGGCGATTGGCTACATCATCATTCTGGCGCGTAAGTTCACCATCAATCAGAGCGACTCCACCTACGGCGCCGATGTGATGATGGGGGCCGGTAACGCCTCAGGCCGCTTCCTCGGGCCGTTGATTATCCTCAGCGCCATGACCGCCTCGATTCCTATCGGTATCGGTTCTTTGGTCGGCGCGCTGCTGTTTTACATCTGGCAGAAGCCTATCACTGGCGGTGCCATCCTCGGTGCCATGATTTTAGGTTCGCTATTCCCGGTAGCGCTGTGACACCAACGGGCGCGTATGCGCCCGCCTTAACAGGAGATACGTATGTTTGATCTACTCCTGCGCCGTGCGCGCCTCGTCGACGATACCCTGACCGATATCGCCATCCACGACGGAAAAATTGCCGCGCTGGGCGAGATTAGCGCGTCAGCGCGTAAAATCGTTGATCTGCATGGCAATTATTATGTCAGCGCCGGCTGGATTGATTCCCACGTTCACTGCTACCCGAAGTCGCCAATTTATCATGACCAGCCGGACAGCGTCGGTATCGCCACCGGTGTCACCACCGTTATCGATGCCGGGAGCACCGGCGCGGACGATGTCGATGACTTTTATCAGTTGACCCGCCAGGCCACCACCGAAGTGTATGCGCTGCTCAATATCTCCCGTGTCGGGCTGATTGCCCAGAACGAGCTGGCCAATATGGCCCATATTGACGCGGATGCGGTGAAGCAGGCGGTCACACGCCTCCCGGACTTTATCGTCGGCCTGAAGGCGCGCATGAGCAGCAGCGTCGTCGGTGAGAACGGGATTACGCCGCTGGATCGAGCGAAAGCCATCCAGCGGGAAAACGGCTTTCTGCCGCTGATGGTGCATATCGGCAACAACCCGCCTAATCTCGACGACATCGCCGGGCGGCTCAGCGCAGGCGACATCATTACCCACTGCTATAACGGCAAACCGAACCGCATCCTGACACCGGGAGGCGAGCTGCGCAGCGCGATTACCCGCGCCCTGCAGCGCGGCGTACGGCTTGATGTCGGCCACGGTACCGCCAGCTTCAGCTTTGACGTGGCCCGACGGGCCATTGCGATGGGCATTCTGCCGCACAGCATCAGTTCCGATATTTACTGCCGCAACCGTATTGACGGCCCGGTTCGCTCGCTGGCGCTGGTGATGTCGAAGTTTCTCGCCATCGGCATGACGCTGCCGCAGGTCATTGACTGTGTCACCGTGAACGCCGCCGGTGGGCTGCGCCTGAAGAGCAAAGGGCAGCTGGCCGTGGGCTATGATGCCGATTTAACGCTGTTTAGCGTGCAGCATGCGCCGACGGTGCTGGTCGACGCGGAAAAAGAGAGCCTGCAGGCTGACAAAATTCTGGTGCCGCTTGCCGCGATTCGCGCAGGCAAGGGCTATCTGACCGAACAAGGGAGCGCGGAAAATGCCTTCGATTTTTGAAAAATACCATCTCAAGCAAGTCATCAACACCTCCGGTCGCATGACGGCGTTAGGCGTCTCCACCCCGCGCCCGGAAGTGGTGGAGGCGGTGATGAGCGGCATGAATCACTACTTCGAAATGAAAGACCTGGTGAACAAAACCGGGGAATACATTGCCCGGCTGCTGGATGTGGAAGGGGCGACCGTCGTCTCCTGCGCCTCGGCGGGGATTGCGCAGTCGGTGGCGGCGGTGCTGGTGAAAGACAGCAACTGGCTGCTGGAAAACCTGCATGTTACGCCGGTTGAGAACAACGAAATCGTGCTGCCGAAAGGCCACAACGTCAATTTCGGCGCGCCGGTAGGCACGATGGTCGCGCTGGGCGGCGGCAAGCTGGTGGAGGCGGGCTACGCCAACGAATGTTCCGCTGACCAACTGGCGGCAGCGATTACCCCGCGTACGGCGGCGATTCTGTATATCAAATCTCACCACTGCGTGCAGAAAAGCATGCTCAGCGTAGAGCAAGCGGTGGTTGTGGCGCGTAAACATAATCTGCCGCTGATCGTCGATGCGGCGGCAGAAGAAGACCTGCAATGCTACTACCGCGCCGGTGCTGATCTGGTGATTTACAGCGGCGCGAAAGCGATTGAAGGGCCGACCAGCGGTCTGGTGGTGGGCAAAACTCAGTACGTTGAGTGGGTGAAACGCCAGTCGGCGGGTATTGGCCGGGCGATGAAGGTGGGTAAAGAGGGGATCCTCGGCCTGACCTGCGCGATTGAACATTATTTGCTGGCGCGCAAAGAGAGCGGCGATGAGATGGTCGCCAAAATGACGCCGTTCCTTAACCAGCTGAATACGCTTAATGGCGTCACCGCTCGCGTGGTCTGGGATAGCGCCGGCCGTGATATCGCCCGTAGCGAAATCAAATTTGATGAAGCCGTGACCGGTATCGCTACCGGCGAACTGGTGGACGCGCTGAAACAGGGCGAATACGCCATTTACTTCCGCGGCTATAAGGCCAACGAAGGGATTATTGAAGCCGATGTCCGCAGCGTGAACGCGCAGCAGCTGGAGATTGTCTCTCGTCGCATCGCCGAGGTTCTGAACAAGGAGAAAAACGCATGAAACTGACCCCCAACTTTTATCGCGACCGGGTATGCCTGAATGTCCTGGCGGGCAGCAAAGACAACGCCCGTGAGATCTACGAGGCGGCGGAAGGTCACGTCCTGGTCGGCGTGCTCTCCAAAAACTATCCGGACGTGGCGAGTGCGGTGGCGGATATGTGTGAATACGCGCAGCTGATTGATAACGCACTCTCGGTAGGACTGGGAGCGGGCGATCCGAACCAGTCGGCCATGGTCAGCGAAATCTCGCGTCAGGTACAGCCGCAGCACGTTAATCAGGTGTTCACCGGCGTCGGCGCCAGCCGCGCGCTGCTCGGGCAGAACCAGACCGTGGTCAACGGCCTGGTGTCGCCGACCGGCACGCCGGGTAGGGTTAAGATCTCAACCGGCCCGCTGAGCAGCGGTGCGCCGGACGGGATTGTACCGCTGGAAACCGCCATCGCCCTGCTGAAGGACATGGGCGGCAGCTCCATCAAATACTTCCCGATGGGCGGCCTGAAACACCGCGATGAGTTCGTCGCCGTGGCGCAGGCCTGCGCCCGCCATGATTTCTGGCTGGAGCCGACCGGCGGCATCGATCTGGAAAACTACAGCGAAATTTTGCAGATCGCGCTCGACGCGGGGGTCAGCAAAATTATTCCGCACATCTATAGCTCGATCATTGATAAAGCCAGCGGCAATACCCGCCCGGCGGACGTTCGCCAACTGCTGGAGATGACTAAAGCGCTCGTCAAATAGGTTGCTTGTCCCCGCCGCGCGCGTTGCTCTGCAAGACGCGTGCGGACCCCCATTGAACCATCAAGGAGTCACTATGCCCACCGCTCGTCACCTGCTTGTTGCTTCACTTTCTCTGCTGGCCGCCGCCGCCAGCGCGCAAACGCATTATGCCTGGGTCGGCACTTACAACCCGAATGGCGAAGGACTTTACCGCTTTACCGTCGACGGTAAAACCGGCGCGCTGCGCGATAAGGCGCTGGTCAGCTCGCTGCCGAACGTTGCCCAGCTCACCGTCGCGCATGACGGGAAAACCCTGTATGCCGCCAGCGAAGTGGAAAAAGGGGTGGTGCAGGCGTGGCGGATTGAAGCCAACGGCGAGCTGACCGATCTTAACCAGGTCTCCTCTGCGGGGGCCGGGCCGGTCTATCTGTCGCTGACGCCGGATGGTCGCCATCTGCTGGTGGCGAACTATGTCAGCGGAACGGTGGCGGTGCTGCCGATCAAAGACGACGGCAGTCTCGGCGAGGCGGTTGATAGCCATCAGGATCAGGGCCCTGCCGGCGCAGAACGGCCGGCGGCAGCCGCTGAGGGGAGCTTTGCCATCAGCGATCATAACGGCCCGCATGCCCATATGATCGCCGCCGATCCGAGCGGGAAATATGTCTATTCTACCGATCTGGGGCTGGATCGGATCTATCAGTACCGGCTGGACAACGGCAGCGGCAAGCTGACGCCGAACGATCCGCCGTTTATCGCCGCCTCTTCTGCCGGCGCCGGGCCGCGGCACTTTGTCTTTACGCCGAAAGGGGACGGCCTGTGGCTGATTAATGAAGAATCCTCGACGCTGACGTTCTATCATCTTGATAAGCAGAGCGGGCTGTTGCGCGAGGGCAAAACGGTCTCCGCGTTGCCGAAAGGGTATAAAGGCACTAGTTTCGCGGCGGGCCTGGCGCTGAGCGCCGACGGAAAACAGCTATATGTCGCCAACCGTTTACATAACAGCATTGCGCATTTTAGCGTGATGGCCGATGGCAGCCTGAGCCATCAGCAAGATATCTGGACCCGCGGTGACTACCCCCGCACGCTGACGCTGGATACTCAGGGGCGGTGGCTGTACGTCATGAATCAGCGTAGCGATAATATTACCCGTTTTAGCGTGGCGCCACGGAGCGGCAAGCTGACCTTTGCCCCGGATTACACTCCGGTAGGCAGCCCATCACAGATGGTTATCTCCGCTCAACCCTGAGCCGTAAGATGAAGGAACCGACATGCGATTTCCCAACCAACGTTTAGCGCAACTGTTTACTTTGCTGCAAAACGAAACGCTGCCGCAGGATGAACTGGCGCAGCGGCTGTCGGTTTCTACTCGTACCGTGCGCGCCGACATTACCGCGCTTAACGCGTTGTTAGTGGAGTATGGCGCGCAATTCATGCTGACTCGCGGCAGCGGTTATCAGCTGAAAATCGACGACCCGTTGCGCTACCGGACCCTGCAGGAGCATGCGCCGAAGCCGCAGCAGATTCCGCGTACGGCGACGGATCGCATCAACTTTCTGCTGGTGCGCTTTTTGACCTCCGCGTTCTCCATCAAGCTCGAAGATCTGGCGGACGAGTGGTTTGTCAGCCGGGCGACGTTGCAAAGCGATATGGCCGAAGTGCGCGAGCGCTTTCAGCGCTATCAACTGACGCTTGAGACCCGTCCACGGCACGGCATGAGGCTGTTTGGCAGCGAAGTGTCGATTCGCGCCTGCCTGACCGATCTGTTATGGCAACAGGCGCAGCAGGGGGGGATAAACCCGCTGATGCATGAGGAAGCGCTGAACTCGGATGTGCAGGAGCAGCTTGGCGATATGTTGCAGGAGATCCTGACCCGCCACCATGTGCGCCTCACCGATGAAGGCGAGCGCTTTATCCGGATGTACAGCGCAGTGACGGTGCGTCGCGTCAGCCAGGGCTATCCGCTGGCGGAATTCAGCGCGGAGGATGTCGCGCAAAACGTGCGTGATGCCGCGCGCGATCTGGCCGGCGTACTGCAGCAGCTGGCGGGCAAGGCTCTCTCTCCGGCAGAAGAAGCGTGGCTGTGCGTGCATCTTGCCGCCCGTCAGGTTCAGGACGTCGATCCGGGCACTATCAGCGCCGACGATGGCGAAGCGCTGGTGAACTACATCCTGCGCTACATTAACAGCCAGTATAACTACAACCTGCTGGACGACGCCCAGCTACATGCCGATCTGCTGACCCACGTTAAAACCATGATCACCCGGGTTCGCTACCAGATAATGATCCCCAACCCTCTGCTCGATAATATTAAGCAGCACTACCCGATGGCGTGGGATATGACCCTCGCGGCGGTGACCGGTTGGGGGAAATACACGCCCTATGCCATCAGCGAAAACGAGATTGGTTTCCTGGTGTTGCATATCGGCGTCGGACTGGAACGTCATTACAACATTGGCTATCAGCGGCAGCCGCGGGTGCTGCTGGTGTGCGATACCAGTAATGCGATGGTGCGGATGATCGAAGCCATTTTGCAGCGTAAATATCCGCAGTTAGAAATCGCCGCCACCCTGTCGCAGCGGGAGTATGAGCAGCAGACGACGGTCGCTGAAGATTTTGTCATCTCGACCGTGCGGATTGGCGAAAAGGATAAGCCGGTGGTGACCATTGCGCCATTCCCGACCGATTATCAGCTGGAGCAAATCGGCAAGCTGGTGCTGGTGGACAGGACCCGTCCGTGGGTGCTGAATAAATATTTCGATGCGGCCCATTTCCAGGTTATCGATGCGCCTCTCGACTGCCAGACGCTGTTTGCCGGGCTGTGCCAGCAGCTGCAGCAGGAAGGATTTGTCGATGCCGGGTTCCATGACTCGGTGGTCGAACGCGAGGCCATCGTCAGCACCATGCTGGGCGACGGTATTGCGCTACCTCACGCCCTTGGCCTGCTGGCGCAAAAAACCGTGGTCTATACCGTCATTGCGCCAAACGGTATTGCCTGGGGCGATGAAACCGCCCATATCATCTTCCTGCTGGCGATCAGCAAAAGCGAGTATGAAGAGGCGATGGCGATCTACGATATTTTTGTCACCTTCCTGCGCGAACGCGCGATGACCCGGCTTGCCGCGACGCGCAGTTTCGAAGAGTTCAAAGCGGTGGCGGTGGAGTGCGTCAGCCGTTTTTGATTACCGTTATCTTAAGCGGTGGACGACCTGATTGCTGCTGCCGCGCCAGATCAGCGCCGGATCTTTTAAATCCTGCACGAACTTACCGTCGACCAACACGTTAATCAGATCCACCACTTCCCGCTGCGCGTCGTTCAGCTCGTCGAGCTTATAACCGGTCCAGACCCAGATATCCTTCCCGGGGCATTCGGCGAGGATGCGGCGCACCAGCGCGAGGATCTCCGGCACGTTCTGCGGATGCAGGGGATCGCCGCCGGAAAGGGAGATCCCCTGGCGTTTGATTCGCGTGTCGTTGAGATCGGCAATGATACGGTCGGCCATCGCGGTTGTGAACGGTAGCCCGGAGTTGAGTCGCCAGGTGCTTTTGTTATAGCAGCCGGGGCATTCGTGGACGCAGCCGGAGACGAACAGGGTGCATCTTGTCCCTGGCCCGTTGACGATATCGACGGGGTAGTATTGGTGATAATTCATTGTTTCCTCTTCTCATTTGACGCTGCAGCGGCGTTGGCTGCGCTCGCTCGCCCGGGTCACTTACTACAGTAAGCTCCCCGGGACTGACTCGTTTGCCGCCTTGCTACAACGCCAACTGATTTGAGGAAACCTACGCTGGTGCGTTGTAGCCCGGATAAGCCGCTGGCGGCGCCTCCGGGGGGACGATGGTGAGATTAGCGTTGTAGCCCGGACAGGCCGCTGGCGGCGCTATCCGGGATGACGGTGGCGAGATTAGCCGACTTGACCGTTGCCGAGATGTTTGACCCGGCGCTTCACCTCTTCCTGTTTACCGGCGTTGAACGGACGGGCGTCCGGGCTGCCGAGATAGCCGCACACGCGACGGGTCACCGACACGCGGGCGGCGTCGTGGTTGCCACATTTCGGGCAGGTAAAGCCTTTACTGGTACATTCGAACTCGCCGGTAAAACCGCACTCATAGCACTCGTCGATCGGCGTGTTGGTTCCGTAATAGGGGACGTGCTGGTAGCTGTAATCCCAGACATCTTCCAGCGCCCTCAGGTTATGCTGGATATTCGGGTACTCGCCGTAGCAAATGAAGCCGCCGTTGGCCAGCGGCGGATACGGCGCTTCGAAGTCAATCTTGTCGTACGGATTAACCTTTTTCTCCACATCGAGGTGGAAACTGTTGGTGTAGTAGCCCTTATCCGTTACGCCCTCAATAACGCCAAATTCGGCGGTATCAAGACGGCAGAAGCGATCGCAGAGGTTTTCGCTCGGCGTGCTGTACAGGCTGAAGCCGTAGCCGGTCTCTTCTTTCCAGCGGTCGACGGCGTCACGCAGACGCTGGACGATGGCGACGCCTTTTGCACGCAGCGCGTCGCTGTCGTACATGTGCTGATTGCCCGACAGCGCGTTGATGGTTTCGTGGATGCCGATATAGCCCAGCGAAATGGAGGCGCGACCGTTTTTAAAGATCTCTGACACCTCGTCGTCGGCATTCAGGCGTACGCCGCAGGCGCCTTCCATGTACAGGATCGGCGCCACGCGCGCTTTCACCCCTTCCAGGCGAGCGATGCGCGTCATCAGCGCTTTGTAAGCCAGATCCAGACGGTTATCCAGCAGCTTCCAGAACGTCGCTTCATCCCCTTTCGCTTCCAGCGCAATACGCGGCAGGTTCAGGCTGATCACGCCGATATTGTTGCGGCCATCGTGGATCTGCTCGCCGTTTTCTTCATACACGCCGAGGAAGCTGCGACAGCCCATTGGCGTTTTAAACGAACCGGTGACTTTCACCACCTGATCGTAGTTGAGGATGTCCGGGTACATCCGTTTGCTCGCGCACTCCAGCGCCAGCTGCTTGATGTCGTAGTTCGCATCGCCGAACTTGTGATTCAGGCCGTCGCGAATGGCGAACACCAGTTTCGGGAACACCGCGGTTTTGCGGTTTTTGCCAAGGCCAGCGATGCGGTTACGCAGAATCGACTGCTGAATCAGGCGGGATTCCCAGCTGGTGCCGAGACCAAAGCCAAAGGTGACGAACGGCGTCTGCCCGTTGGCGGTATGCAGAGTATTGACTTCGTACTCCAGCGACTGGAAGGCGTCGTAGCACTCTTTCTCGGTGCGCGAGCGGGCATAGCCTTCCGCATCAGGGATCTGCCACTGTTCGGCGATTTTACGGTGCTTGTTGCAGCTTTCTTTGACGAACGGCGCCAGCACCTCATCGATGCGGTTAATGGTGGTGCCGCCATAAATATGGCTGGCGACCTGGGCGATAATCTGCGCCGTCACCGCCGTGGCGGTGGAGATCGATTTCGGCGGTTCAATCTCCGCGTTGCCCATTTTAAACCCGTGGGTCAGCATCCCTTTCAGATCGATAAGCATGCAGTTGAACATCGGGAAGAACGGCGAATAGTCGAGATCGTGGTAGTGAATCTCACCGCGCTCGTGGGCAAGCACCACATCGCGCGGCAGCAGATGCTGACGGGCATAGTGTTTGGCGACGATCCCGGCCAGCAGGTCGCGCTGAGTCGGGATGACTTTACTGTCTTTGTTGGCGTTTTCGTTGAGCAGGGACGAGTTGGTTTGTTCAACCAGACCGCGAATCTCCTGGTTCAGGCGGCCGCGTTTTTCACGCTCGATATCGCGGTCGTGGCGATATTCGATATAGGCGCGGGCCAGCTGTTTCCACGGCCCTGACATCAGCTGGTTCTCAACGGCGGTCTGAATCTCGTTGATATCAACCTGGCTACGGCCCTGCATCTGCTGGCTAACGACTTCTGCGACGGTGGCGCAATAGTCTGCGTCATCGACTCCCGCTGCTTTAGCTGCACGCAGAATTGCTTCTTGAATGCGCTCAGATTTGAACGGCACTTTACAGCCATCACGTTTCATCACATGCGGTGTCATGATCACTCCATACTTTATAAAACAGGTTATCCACAGAGGCGGAAGAATCACCGGCGTCGCCGGGGCTATACCTGCCGCCGTTTTACGTCGGTTCCGGCCCTTTTTATCCACATCCCACCACCGCCACAGAACGATGGGATGTGCTGACATAATAGACGATTAATACAAGATGTAGGGCCGGGGTGCATTCTAAATTCTATATGTAGTGATTTGCATCAAAGATGTTTGCGATTTTATTGATGCAGAACAAAGTAAAAAGGTGAGAGTACGGATGGTGGGCGCTGGGACTTATGTAAATTTATCTGACTATAAAATAAGCAAAAATTGGCCTGGAGGGCGGAAGTATTCAGGCCGGAAATACCGTGCCTCAAACCATCACGGTGGCGTTGAGTCAATCGACCTGCTGCGGCAGGGGATAGCGTGCTGGCTACGGGCTACAGGCCCGGCAAAGTTGGCCGACCCGTAGCCCGGTAAGCGCAGCGCGCCAGGACTTATTCCTGTAACCACCATACCGCTTCAAACGGCCGCAGGGTCATGGCGGCAGGGCGATTCGCCGCTTCCGCGTAATTGCTTATCAATACCTGCCAGTCGCCGTCCGCCTCCTCCGGCTGCCAGCTCTGGAACTCGCGGCTCAGGTTTGCTGCGACGACCAGCGTTTTCCCTTGCCACTGGCGGCGATAGCACCACAGCGACGGATGCTCAGGCAGCAGATCCTGATAGTCGCCCCAGGTCAGCACCGGCGTGGTTTTACGCAGCGCAATCAGCTGCTGATAGGTGTAAAAGACCGAATCCGCATCCGCCAGCGCCGCCTCGACGTTGATCGTCGGATAGTTATCGCATAGCGCAATCCACGGTTCACCGGCGGTAAATCCTCCCTGCTCGCGAGCGTTCCACTGCATCGGCGTGCGGCTGTTATCGCGCGATTTACTCGCCAGAATCGCCAGCAGCTCGTCGGGTGCCTGGCCCTGCGCCGAGCGCTCAATAAACATGTTGTGGCTCTCGAGGTCGCGGTACTCGTCGATTTGCGAGAAGTGAGGATTGGTCATGCCAATCTCTTCGCCCTGATAAATGTAGGGAGTGCCCTGCATGCCGTGCAGGACCATCGCCAGCATTTTTGCCGCCGCTACCCGATATTCGCCTTCATCGCCAAAACGCGACACGATGCGCGGCTGATCGTGGTTACACCAGAACAGCGCATTCCACGCCCGGTTGTGCATGCCCTGCTGCCAGTGGCTGAACAGCGCTTTCAGCGCCACGTAGTCCGGGCGCGCGAGGGTCCATTTTTCACCGCCGGGATAGTCCACCTTCAGATGGTGGAAGTTAAAGGTCATCGACAGCTCGCGACCGTCCTGTGCGGCATATTGCTGGCAATGTTCCAGTGAGGTGGAGGACATCTCGCCGACCGTCATCAGATTACGCGGCGTGAAGACATCGCGGCTCATCTCCTGCAGGAATTCGTGGACCCGCGGACCGTCGGTATAAAAACGGCGGCCATCGCCCTGGGTGTCCGAGGGGAAGGTTTGATCTTTCGAAATCAGGTTGACCACATCGAGACGCAGGCCGTCGACGCCGCGGTCGGCCCAGAACTCGCACACCTTTTTTAGTTCCGCGCGCACGGCCGGGTTTTCCCAGTTGAGATCCGCCTGTTCCGGCGCGAACAGATGCAGGTAGTACTGCCCGCTCTCTGCGTGCCACTGCCAGGCGTTGCCGCCAAACTTCGAGCGCCAGTTATTGGGCGGCGTCGTCGGTTCACCATCGCGCCAGAGATAAAACTGGCGGTACGGGCTCTCTTTGTTTAACGACTCGCGAAACCAGGCGTGGGCGGTAGAGGTATGGTTGAAAACCATATCCAGCACGATGCGGATGCCGCGGGCTTTCGCCTCGGCCACCAGTTCGTCGAAATCATCCAGCGTGCCGTAAGCGGGGTCGATGGCGGTATAGTTCGCCACATCATAGCCGTTATCGACCTGCGGAGAGACGTAGAAAGGCGTCAGCCAGATGGCGTCCACGCCGAGCTTTTGCAGATAGTCGAGGTGCGAGGTGACCCCACGCAGATCGCCGGTCCCGCTGCCGGTCGTGTCCTGGAAACTCTTCGGATAAATTTGATAAATAACGCCGTTTTGCCACCAGTGGGGGAGGGTATTCATATCGCTTTCCTGCTACAACGAAGGGGGCGCCAGCGCGCCCCGGAAGAAAAAATCAGACAATCTGTAACGTGCCCTGACGGAACTTACGCTGATAGACGACGGTGGTGAGCACAATCGGTACCACGACCGCGATGACCATCGCTAAACCGTACACCTGCCAGTAAGTCGGCTGAATGGAGAGAATGCCCGGCAGGCCACCGACGCCAATCCCGTTCGCCATTACGCCGTTCAGGCCGCACAACAACCCGGCAAGACCAGAGCCGATCATCGCGCAGAGCATCGGGAAGCGGTATTTCAGGTTGATCCCGTACATCGCCGGTTCGGTGACCCCGAGGTAGGCCGAGATAGCGGCCGGGACCGAGATCTCGCGTTCGTTCTGTTTGCGGCTGGCGATAATAATGCCGACCACGGCAGACGCCTGGGCGATGTTGGACAGCGCAATCAGCGGCCACACCGGCGTACCGCCCATGCTTTGAATCATCTGCATATCGATAGCCAGCGTGGTCTGGTGGACCCCGGTAATGACCAGCGGTGCGTAGAGGAAGCCGAACAGCGCGGCGCCAATCGGCGCGAAACTGCCGGTCATCAGGTGGCGCACGGCAAAGGCGACGCCGTCGCCGATCATCCGGCCAAACGGACCGATAAAGGCGTGGGCGAGGAATACCGCCAGAATCAGCGAGCAGACCGGCACCACCACCAGATACAGATAATCAGGGACCATGCGTTTCAGGCGCGTTTCGATAAAGCCGAGCGCCAGACCCGCCAGCAGCGCCGGGATGACCTGCGCCTGATAGCCGACCTTCGCAATCGTAAACAGGCCGAAGTTCCACACTTCCGGCACCTGCTGGCCCAGCAGATAGGCGTTCATCAGTTGCGGAGAGACCAGCGTGACGCCGAGCACGATGCCGAGGATCGGCGTGCCGCCCATTTTCTTCACCGCGGACCAGCAGATACCGACCGGCAGATAGAAGAAGATGGCTTCGCCAATCAGCCACAGGAAGTCATAAAGGGTTTTCAGCGACGGGTGCATTTGCGCCAGCGTCTGCCCGTTGCTCATCGGCAGATCGCCGATCACGTTACGGAAACCGAGGATCAGACCGCCGCTGATCAGCGCCGGCAGCAGCGGGAAGAAGATCTCGGCAAAGTGCGAAATCAGTTGCTCGTGCCACTTCATGTTTTGCCGCGCGGCCTGTTTCGCCTGCTCTTTATCGGCAGAGGCTTTGCCGGTGGTGGCCAGCAGGGCTGTGTAGTAATCGCCGACGTCTGTGCCGATCACCACCTGGAACTGCCCGGCGTTGGTAAAGCAGCCCTTCACCATGCGCAGTTGTTCAATTTCTTTCGGTCTGGCGATGGCCGGGTTATTCAGCACAAAGCGCAGACGGGTAATACAGTGACTGACGGTGGCAATGTTATCGCGCCCGCCGACCAGTTCGATTAATTTATCGATGTCCTGCTGATTTACTTTACTCATGATGAGGCCTCAAAACAGAGGGGAGAGAGTGCGTAATGACCTGAGACGAATCCTAACCGCTCCGTTTAACTTTCAAAATGGGAACGTTCCCGAAACGCAGCAACGATCACATAAATCCCACAAACGGGCTTAAATCAGCGCGGCGGGAATGACGATTTGACGAGGTTCAGCGTGGCCGCCGATCTGGGCGATCAGCTGCTGGGCCGCCTGGCGACCGGCCTCGGCGTAACCGGGATTCACGGTGAGGATTTCCGGATGGAGGAACTTCATCAGCGGCGTACTGCCGACGCTGGCGACCTGCAGATGTCCAATGCGTTGCTCTTGCAAATACTTGCTGGCGCCGAGGGCGAGGGTATCGGTCGCGCACACCAGCGCGCTGGTATCGGGGGTCAGAACGCTGGCGACATTTTCATAACCCTGTTTCATGGCCAGGCCCGGCAGGGCGGCGGACGGAGTCAACCGATGCTGCGCGCAAAAATTGAGGTACGCCTGATGGCGGCGCTGCCCGGTGGTGACATCGCTATGCGGCACCCCGAGGAAGCTGATATGCCGATGGCCGTCATCGTACAGGCGCTGCATCAGCATGTTCACCGCGCCGTTGTCATCGTAGCAGACGGAGGCAAACCCCGGCGCATCGCGGGCCAGCAGCACCATCGATTCCCGCCACGGCGTCAGCATCTCTTCGCTAATACCGGTAAAGCCGAACAGTACCACGCCGTCGATATGGCGGCGGGCGAGGATCCCCAGGTGTTCGTTGACCAGCGCGGGAGAAAACTGGCTTTCCATCATAATCGGATCGTAGCCCTGCTCGTAAAAGGCGGGCAGCATCGTCTGTACGGCAAGGTTTTCCGACAGCGAGTCCAGACGGGTGACGATAATGGCAACCACTTTGTCGCTTTGACCCCGCATCGCCCGCGCTGAACGGGAGGGCGAGAAGCCGTACTGCTGCATCACCGCCTCGACCCGTTCACGGGTGCGCTCATTGACGCCGCTTTCGTTATTGAGCACGCGGGATACCGTCGATTTCCCGACGCCGCTTAAGCGCGCGATATCTTTGATGGTCAGCCGGTTTTGCATGCAGAGGTCTCGTCGTAGTCCGCCAGAAGTGAGCCTAATGCTACTCAACCAAACCGCAATGAGCAAAGTCTGGTTTACGTCTTGTTTAGTTACTCGGGGTTATCATTCCGACAGTGGCGATAAAATGCCTGTTGCTCGCGGTTCTCTCGCGCCGCTTTTACTCACTTACCGGAGATTATATGGACCCCGATCCCACTCCTCATCCTCGATGGAGTTACATCCTTTTCCGGTAAGCCTGCTTAACACTGCTTTACCGGAAGCGTAAAGCAGTGACGTCCTTGATGTCCCTGCCATAAAAAAATAATACCTGACAGGTAATATTCTCGTACCTGTCTTTTTTGCCGCGTTCGTCTGTGCGAGCGTGGAGGGACTGTTTATGTTGAAAAATATCACCCGGCACCTGTTTACACAGCTCAGCCGCCATTTGCCGCGCCGACTGGTTCAGCGCGATCCGCTGCCTGATGCTCGCAATCTGGCCACTGCGCCGATTCCGGATTCGCTGGGTAAGCACTGCCTGAACGTGGCGGCGATGGACGAAAATGAAATCTGGCGCGCCTTCGAAAGCCACCCGGAAGGGCTTAACGACGCCGACGTTGCGAAGAAAATTGCCCGCTATGGCGATAACCAAATTCCGGCGCAAAAACCGGCGCCGTGGTGGGTGCATCTCTGGACCTGCTACCGCAACCCGTTCAACCTGCTGCTGACCGTGCTGGGCATCGTCTCGTATGCGACGGAAGACCTGTTTGCCGCGGGAGTGATTGCGCTGATGGTGGGGATCTCCACGCTGCTCAACTTCATTCAGGAAGCCCGCTCGACCAAAGCGGCGGATGCGCTGAAGGCGATGGTCAGCAACACCGCGACGGTGCTGCGGGTGGTCAACGAACAGGGCGAAAGCCGCTGGTGCGAACTGCCGATTGACCGCCTGGTGCCAGGCGATATCGTCAAGCTGTCGGCCGGGGATATGATCCCGGCGGACCTGCGTATTCTCCAGGCGCGGGATCTGTTCGTGGCCCAGGCGTCGCTGACCGGTGAATCGCTGCCGGTTGAAAAAGTGGTGCGCAGCCGCGACCCGCAGCAGAGCAACCCGCTGGAGTGCGATACCCTGTGTTTTATGGGCACCAACGTGGTGAGCGGATCGGCGCAGGCGATGGTCTTCGCCACCGGCGGCAACACCTGGTTTGGTCAGCTGGCCGGACGGGTTAGCGAGCAGGAGAGCGAACCTAATGCGTTCCAGAAAGGCATCAGCCGCGTCAGCATGTTGCTGATCCGCTTTATGCTGGTGATGGCGCCGGTGGTGCTGCTGATTAACGGCTACACCAAAGGCGACTGGTGGGAAGCCGCGCTGTTTGCCCTTTCGGTAGCGGTGGGCCTGACGCCGGAAATGTTGCCGATGATTGTTACCTCAACCCTGGCGCGCGGGGCGGTAAAGCTGTCGAAACAGAAAGTCATCGTGAAGCACCTCGACGCGATTCAGAACTTTGGCGCGATGGACATCCTGTGCACGGATAAAACCGGCACCCTGACTCAGGATAAAATCGTACTGGAAAACCATACTGATATTTCCGGTAAGGTCAGCGAACGGGTTCTGCATTGCGCATGGCTGAACAGCCACTATCAGACCGGGTTGAAAAACCTGCTCGATAAGGCGGTGCTGGAAGGGGTGGATCTGGAGGCGGCACGCCAGCTTTCTGAACGCTGGCAGAAAGTCGATGAGATCCCGTTCGACTTCGAACGTCGCCGTATGTCGGTGGTGGTGAGTGAACAAGACGGCGTGCATCAGCTGATCTGCAAAGGCGCGCTGCAGGAGATCCTCAACGTCTCGACCCAGGTGCGCCACAACGGTGAAATCGTGCCGCTGGACGATACCATGCTGCGCCGTATCAAACGCGTCACCGATACCCTCAATCGCCAGGGGCTGCGCGTAGTGGCGGTGGCGACCAAATATCTGCCCGCGCGTGAAGGCGACTATCAGCGCATCGACGAGTCCGATCTGATTCTCGAAGGCTACATCGCCTTCCTCGACCCGCCGAAAGAGACCACCGCCCCGGCGCTGAAAGCGCTGAAGGCCAGCGGGATTACCGTCAAAATTCTCACCGGTGATAGCGAGCTGGTGGCGGCGAAAGTGTGCCATGAAGTGGGGCTGGACGCCGGCGAGGTGGTCACCGGGAGCCAGATTGAAGGCATGAGCGATGACGAGCTGGCGGCGCTGGCTAAACGCACGACCCTGTTTGCACGTCTGGCGCCGTTACATAAAGAGCGCATCGTCACGCTGCTTAAACGCGAAGGCCATGTGGTCGGCTTTATGGGCGACGGCATCAACGATGCTCCGGCGCTGCGCGCGGCGGATATCGGTATCTCCGTGGATGGCGCGGTAGATATTGCGCGCGAGGCCGCGGATATCATCCTGCTGGAAAAAAGCCTGATGGTGCTGGAGGAGGGGGTGATCGAAGGTCGCCGTACTTTCGCCAACATGCTGAAGTACATCAAAATGACCGCCAGTTCGAACTTTGGTAACGTCTTCAGCGTGCTGGTGGCGAGCGCCTTCCTGCCGTTCCTGCCGATGCTGCCGCTGCACTTACTGATCCAGAACCTGCTGTACGATGTATCCCAGGTGGCGATCCCGTTTGATAACGTCGACGACGAGCAGATTCAAAAGCCGCAGCGCTGGAATCCCTCGGAACTGGGGCGCTTTATGGTCTTCTTTGGCCCGATAAGCTCAATTTTCGATATCCTGACCTTCTGCCTGATGTGGTGGGTGTTCCATGCCAACGTGCCGGAAGCCCAGACGCTGTTCCAGTCGGGCTGGTTTATTGAAGGGCTGCTGTCGCAAACGCTGATTGTGCATATGATCCGTACGCGGCGGATTCCGTTTGTGCAGAGCCGCGCCGCGTGGCCGCTGTTTGCCATGACGATGGTGGTGATGCTGATTGGTATCGCCCTGCCGTTCTCGCCGCTGGCGGGCTATCTGCAGCTGCAGGCCCTGCCGCTGAGCTACTTCCCGTGGCTGATTGCCATTCTGGCAGGCTACATGACGCTGACGCAGATGGTGAAAGGCTTCTACAGCCGTCGCTACGGCTGGCAATAACCCGTCTTTGTGCCGACCGCTCTCCCTCAAGGGAGGGCGGTCTTTTTGGCCTTTCTCTTAAATCTCAGAAAGTTGTGAACCCCGCCGTCCCCTTGGCTTGACGCTCTTTTGCGCGCATGTTAGCCCAATATTTTGCTTTTTTTGGCCCGTCATCAACAGGAAAACTCATGCTGAACTCTGTGCGTTATGGCCTGCTGACCAGTTGATGCATAACGGCGCTGAAAATACGGCGATTCCTGACGTCACGATTGATGGCGCGCCGCGCTTCCCGTGACGCGAGCTGCTGCTGGATTCCGCTCGCCACTGCATGCCGCTGGAGGCGATCAAACGCCAGATTGACGGCATGGCGGCGGCCAGGCTGAACGTCTTCCACTGGCATCTGACCGACGATCAGGGCTGGCACTTTGCCTCCACGCGCTATCCGAAACGGCAACAGAAGGCCAGCGACGGGCTGTTTTATACCCAGGCGCAGCTGGACGAGGTGGCGAAAACGCGGGATGAGCTGGCGATCGCGGCGGTGTATTCGCTGGAGAAACGGCTGCGGGCGACGAAGGTCGAGTAGTAAAACTCCCTCACCCGGCGCAGGGGGAAAAGCGTATGGGTGAGGGGGAAGCGAGGATTAGCGGCGGATAGCGATCGCTTCGATCTCGATCTTCACATCTTTCGGCAGGCGAGCCACTTCAACGCAGGAGCGTGCCGGGAAGGTCGCGTGATGTTCGGTGAAGAACGCTTCATAAGCGGCATTCACGGTGGCGAAGTCGTTCAGATCTTTAACGAACACGGTGGTTTTAACAATATCGCCGACTTTCAGGCCAGCGGCTTCAACGATAGCTTTGACGTTGTCCAGAGACTGACGCGCCTGAGCGGCGACATCTTCCGGCACGCTACCGGTTTTCGGATCGACGGGGATCTGGCCGGAAGTGATGATCATGCTGCCCAGATCGACACCCTGAACATACGGGCCGATGGCTGCCGGTGCATTTTCCGTCGCGATAGTTTTAGACATGAGTTCTCCTGAATAACAGCATTATTAAATGGGGAGGCAAAATCCTTCGAGTTGCATCGACGCGACAAGGGGCGAACCGCCCGCACGGCCGACAAAGAAGCAGCTTGAAGGATAGCGCGTATGGAACCCGGCCATTATAGGGAGCCGGGTTGCCAATACCAACCTCAATTAGTTGGCCAGAACGACATAGTGCGAAAACTCTTTTTCGCAATATTTGCACTTCAGCGCGATATCGTTTTCGCGCTTTTTCACCGCAAAACTGGAGGAAACCGGCTCGGCGTGGCTGATGCAGTTACTGTTCGGGCAGACCAGTACGCTGTTAATCCGATCCGGCAGATTCGGGCGTGACTTACCGACTACTTCATAATCATCGATGCGGTTGACCGTCGCCTGCGGCGCATACAGGGAGAGCTGGTTGACCTGCTCGTCGGTGAGGAAGGTGTTTTCGATTTTGATTAAATCTTTGCGGCCCATCTCGCCTGACGGCAGGTTCAGGCCGATGGTGATACGCTGATCGGTCTCGGTCAGTTTGAACAAGGTCAGCAGTTTAAAGCCCACCTGCGCCGGGATGTGGTCGATAACGGTGCCGCGTTTAATGGCTTCTACCTGTAATTTATTGTCGTGTGTCATCTCTTTTTCCCCCTTAGAGTGCCAGATCGCGATTTAGTACCAGCGCCAGTAACGCCTGGCGGGCGAAGATGCCGTTGCCGGCCTGCTGGAAGTACCAGGCGTGCGGCGTTTTATCGACATCGGTGGTGATTTCATCAATGCGCGGCAGCGGGTGCAGCACTTTCATATTGCCACGGGCGCCTTCGAGGTCGGCGGCGCGCAGGACAAACTGCGCTTTCACGTTGGCGTATTCCGACGGGTCAAGACGCTCTTTCTGCACACGGGTCATGTACAGAATATCCACCTCTGCCATCACCTCTTCAAAGGTGCTGTGCAGGCTCCAGGCAATCCCTTGTTCATCCAGCATATCGAGGATGTACTGCGGCATCGCCAGCGCGTCCGGGGCGATAAAGTAGAAGCGGTTGCCGTTAAATTTCGCCAGCGCCTGGGTCAGCGAATGGACGGTGCGGCCATATTTCAGATCGCCGACCATCGCGACGTTGAGGTTTTCCAGACGGCCCTGCGTTTCCTGGATGGTGAAGAGATCCAGCAGGGTCTGCGTCGGGTGCTGGTTAGCGCCATCGCCGGCATTGAGTACCGGGATGCCGCCGGAAAATTCGGTCGCCAGGCGCGAAGCCCCTTCCTGCGGGTGACGCATGACGATGGCGTCAACGTAGGTGCTGATAACCGAAATGGTGTCGGCCAGGGTTTCGCCTTTTTTGCCCAGCGAAGTGTTGCTGCTGTCGGAGAAGCCCACCACGCTGGCGCCGAGGCGGTGCATCGACGTTTCAAACGACAGGCGGGTACGGGTCGAGGCTTCAAAGAAACAGCTGGCGATAACCTTATGCTTCAGCAGCTCCGGCTGTGGGTTGGCTTTCAGTTTTGCAGCGGTCGCCAGGACCAGTTCGAGGTCTTCTCGGCTGAGATCGTTTATGGAAATGATATGTTTTTGATATAGCGGGTTAGCCATGTTTATCTCCTGACGCCTGGGCAAAAAAAAAGCCCCTTAAATAAGGGGCTTCGAGAATTTATTGAGCAACGGAAAGAAAAACGCTACGCCAGCGCCTGTGTTCAGACGCGGTAAGACAGAATGTCGTACGCAGTAGACCATGCTTCCTCCCGGCAAATCGACCGGCATTATACGCAGCTCAAATTTCGGATCAAGCGATTAGTACACAAACAGGTAAACGATTGCTTCGATAAGTCTGCGTCAGTGCAAAAAACCGCAAAAAAGATGTGGTATGGTAGTGTCAAGGGGCATATAAAACAAAAAATGAAAAGCTGTTTTATCTTTGAGGGGTATTATGTTCGTTGGTCACATTCACCATCTGCAGGCCTGGCTGCCGGACGCGTTGCGCCAGGCGATTGAGCACGTTAAAGCGCACGTTAGCGAAGAGACGCCGCCCGGCAAATACGATATTGACGGTAATAACGTGTTTTATATGATTTCGGAAGATACGACCGAACCTCTTGTCGCCCGCCTCGCGGAATACCACGCGCGCTATCTGGATATCCAGATAGTGCTACGCGGTCAGGAAGCCATGACCTTCAGCACCCGACCTGCCGGCGCACCGGACATCGACTGGCTGACGGAGAAAGATATTGCGTTCCTGCCGGCCGGCGAACAGGAGAAAACCGTCATTCTGAACGAGGGAGATTTTGTGGTCTTTTATCCGGGAGAAGTGCATAAGCCGCTGTGTGCCGTGGACAAACCGGCCAAAGTGCGTAAGGCGGTAGTGAAGATGCTGATGGCGTAAAAATCCCCCGGTGGCGCTACGCTTACCGGGGCTACGGGAGAGGTAGCCCGGATAAGCGTCGCGCAATCCGGGAACATACCGCGAGAGAACGACTATTGATTCAGTCGGGTAGCCCGGATAAGCGTCGCGCAATCCGGGAACATACCGCGAGAGAACGACTATTGATTCAGTCGGGTAGCCCGGATAAGCGTCGCGCAATCCGGGACATACCGCCAGAGAACGACTATTTACTCAGCGTCGCCACCATCACCGCTTTGATGGTGTGCATCCGGTTTTCCGCCTGATCGAAGACGATGCTTGCCGGCGACTCAAAGACCTCGTCAGTCACTTCCATGCCGCCATGCAGGCCGTATTCCGCCGCCATCTGCTGACCAAGGGTAGTTTGATCGTCATGAAAGGCGGGCAGGCAGTGCAGGAACTTCACCTGCGGATTGCCGGTCAGCGCCATCATGTCGCTATTCACCTGATAAGCGCGCAGCAGCGCAATGCGCTCCGCCCACTTCTCTTTGGCTTCGCCCATCGACACCCACACGTCGGTATAGATAAAGTCCGCCCCTTTCACGCCCGCCGCGATATCTTCGGTCAGCGTGATGTTGCCGCCGTTTTTCTGCGCCAGCGCCCGACATTCCGCCACCAGGTTCTCTTCGGGCCAGCAGGCCTCAGGAGCCACCAGGCGCAGATCCAGCCCGGTCAACGCCGCGGCTTCGAGCATCGAGTTGCCCATGTTGTTGCGGGCGTCGCCTGCATACACCAGGGTCATTTCGTTAAAGGCTTTGCCCGGCAGATGCTCCTGCATGGTCAGCAGGTCCGCCAGCAGCTGGGTGGGATGAAACTCGTTGGTCAGACCGTTCCACACCGGGACACCGGCATAGCTGGCGAGCGTCTCAACAATCTCTTGCCCATGGCCGCGGTATTGAATACCGTCATACATCCGCCCCAGCACGCGGGCGGTATCTTTAATGGATTCTTTATGGCCTATCTGGCTGCCGCTTGGCCCGAGATAGGTGACGCGGGCACCCTGATCAAATGCGGCAACTTCGAAAGAGCATCGTGTACGGGTAGAGTCTTTTTCGAAGATGAGCGCGATGTTTTTGCCAGCCAGATGCTGGATTTCAATACCGTTTTTTTTATCGGTTTTCAGTCTGGCCGCCAGCGTCAGTAGGGCGGTGATTTCTGCAGGGGTAAAATCGAGTAACTTTAAAAAATGCTTCTGATAAAACGCGGACATGATTCCCTCACATGGCTTAAGCCCTATATTGAATTAAAATTCAATTTATATGTATGAATATTCATTTGCAACCCCGTTGCACAAATCTTTCGCGCAAAGGTGGAGGCAATCACGGCGGTATGTGACAATAGAAGTATCTGCCGCACATTATGAGGAACGAGCCATGGCAAACCCGGAACTACTGGAAGAACAGCGTGAAGAAACGCGTCTGATTATCGAAGAGCTGCTCGAAGACGGCAGCGATCCGGACGCGCTGTACACCATTGAACACCATCTCTCTGCCGATGACTTCGAAACGCTGGAGAAAGTGGCTGTCGAGGCCTTCAAGCTGGGTTACGAAGTGACCGAGCCGGAAGAGCTGGAAGTGGAAGAGGGCGAAGTGGTTATCTGCTGTGACATCCTGAGCGAAAGCGCCCTGAAGGTGGAGCTGATTGATGCTCAGGTTGAGCAACTGATGACTCTGGCGGAAAAATTCGACGTCGAATATGACGGTTGGGGCACTTACTATGAGGACCCGAACGGCGAAGAGGGCGATGAAGAAGATGACGACGATTTCGTTGATGAAGACGATGACGGCGTCCGCCACTAAATAAACCCGCACGCCATCCTTCAGGCCGCGTCTTTGCTGGCTACACATAGAAACCCCGCTGACATCGTTCGCTATGTTGTCGGGGTTTTCGTCTCGTTATACCCTGAACAATAATATTGTGTCTGTCTGGATGCGATAACGGCCGCCAGCCGTTACCGTATAGCAAGGAACCTCAATGGACTACCCGCAAATACTCGCCCCCGTACGCGACTTCCTGCACTGCCCAACCCCACAGGCGTGGATTGATGAAGCCCGTAAGCCGGAAAATCTCCCGCTGCTGCTGACTGACCATATGGTCTGCGAGCTAAAAGCGGCGCAAAACGCGTTGCTGCTGGTACGTAAATATGTTGCTGATAAAGAGGGGGCCGACGAGCTGCTGGCCTGCCTGAAGCCGTATGAGGACTTTACCTACCGCTGGGGGCCCGAGCCGGATTTCGTCGCGCTGCATAAACGGATTAATAAAAGCACTATGCCGCAGACCGACGATCCGTGGGCCCGTCAGCTGGTGGACAGCATGGTGCTGCTGATTAAAGAAGAGCTGCACCATTTCTGGCAGGTGCGGGAAATGATGCTGGCCCACGATATCCCGTACGTCAAAATCACCGCCAGTCATTATGCCCGCGGGTTACGCAGAGAAGTGCGCTCCCACGAACCGGTGATGCTGATCGATAAGCTGATTTGCGGAGCCTATATTGAAGCGCGCTCCTGCGAGCGCTTTGCCGCGCTGGCGCCGTGGCTGAATGACGATCTGCAAAAGTTCTATCTGTCGCTGCTGCGCTCGGAAGCGCGCCATTATCAGGATTATCTCGATCTGGCGCAGCAGATTGCCGAAGAGGATATCAGTGAACGCATACGCCAGCTTGGCGAGGCGGAAGCGGCGTTAATTAATGCTCCGGAGGCGGAGTTCCGTTTCCACAGCGGCGTGCCGGTTATCGCCTGAGGCGCTGTTCCCGGATAGCGGCGCTACGCGCCTTATCCGGGCTACCAAACCGCGCGCCTTATGCGGGTTACCTGACCGTAGCCCCGGCAAGCATCGCGCGACCCATCAGCCCGGCGAGGCGGAAGCGGCATTAATTAATGCTCCGCAGGCGGAGTTCCGTTTCCACAGCGGCGTGCCGGTTATCGCCTGAGGCGCTGTTCCCGGATAGCGGCGCTACGCGCCTTATCCGGGCTACCGAGCCGCGGGCCTTGAGCCGTAGCCCCGGTAAGCATCGCGCGACCGGGGGAACCGCGGCAGGCGGGGACGAGCGCTTACAGCGTTTTCAGCATCCGTACTTCGCAATCGACATGACCAGTGCGGCCAAGCGGCCCG
Organism: Raoultella sp. T31; assembly: GCF_002806725.1. NCBI lineage: Bacteria > Pseudomonadati > Pseudomonadota > Gammaproteobacteria > Enterobacterales > Enterobacteriaceae > Klebsiella > Raoultella sp. T31. The sequence continues at coordinate 29,493 of NZ_PIBO01000029.1, read as the reverse complement.
TCGATATGTTCGAAGCCGAGGTGCTCATATAGCCCGACGGCTTCTTTCAGGAAGGCGGTGGTTTCCAGATAGCAGCGTTTGAAACCCTGCTCGCGGGCATAATCTAACGCCAGCAGCGCCAGCTTTTTCGCCAGCCCCTGGCCACGGGCAGAGGTCATAAAATACATTTTCTGTAGTTCGCAGATATCCGGTTCGCTATGCGCCAGCGGGGCAACGCCGCCGCCGCCGACTACCCGACCATCCTGTTCAACCACCCAATAGGCGGAGCCCGGCTGGCTGTAGAGCTCAAAAAGCTCATCGAGGTTAGGGTCGGCGACCGTATAGCCTTTATCGGCCGTCAGGCCGTATTCCGCAGAAACCTGGCGGATAACGTTGGCGATAGCTGCATTATCTTCAGCGGTGATGCGGCGCAGCGACGCCGTGATGGTCGCGCTCGTATTCATACGATGACTCATAGCAAATGACGGATGGTGTTGTTAATAACATCGCGAGCGGGGGGAGCGCAAGCGGGTATCACGGATAAAAACGCCCCTTGCCTGAGCCGGCAAGGGGCGGGAGGATTACAGCGCGGCGATGACCGCCTGCTGTTCGATCAGTTTGCTTTTCGCTTCGGCATAACCGTCCAGCTTCTCACGCTCTTTGGCGATCACCGCTTCCGGTGCGCGAGCGACAAAGCCTTCGTTGGCCAGTTTGCTTTCGATGCGGCTGATTTCCCCGTCGATCTTCGCCACTTCTTTCGCCAGACGCGCCAGCTCATCTTCTTTGTTGATGAGACCCGCCATCGGGATCAGCAGCTCGGCGCCGTCGATGATTTTGGTGACAGAAACCGGACCTTTGTCGTCGGCTGGCAGAACGGTGATGCTTTCCAGACGCGCCATGGACTGCAGGAAGCTCTGGTTGTCGGTCACGCGACGCTGAGCGTCAGCGCTGCAACCGCGCAGCAGCAGTTCGAGCGGTTTACCCGGGGCGATGTTCATTTCCGCACGGATATTACGTACGGCGATAATCGCCTGCTTCAGCCATTCGGTATCGGCCAGCGCCGCTTCATCAACCTGCGCCGCATCGTATGCCGGGAACGGCTGCAGCATGATGGTGTCCGCATCGATACCGACGATGGTTTTCACACGCTGCCAGATGGTTTCGGTGATGAACGGAATGATCGGGTGCGCCAGACGCAGCAAACCTTCCAGCACGCTCACCAGGGTGTGGCGAGTGCCGCGCAGTTCCGCTTCAGAACCGCCGGTCATCACCGGTTTGGTCAGCTCCAGGTACCAGTCGCAGAACTGGTTCCAGGTGAACTCATACAGGATGCCCGCGGCGATATCGAAGCGGAAATTATCCAGCGCTTCGCGGTACGCTTTGATGGTCTGGTTAAATTCAGCCAGGATCCAGCGATCGGCGAGGGAGAGCACCTGTTCGCCGCCGTTAAAGCCGCAATCCTGATCTTCGGTGTTCATCAGCACGAAACGGCTGGCGTTCCACAGCTTGTTGCAGAAGTTACGGTAACCTTCCAGACGCTTCATATCCCAGTTGATGTCGCGGCCGGTCGAAGCCAGCGCCGCCAGGGTGAAGCGCAGGGCGTCGGTGCCGTGCGGCTCGATCCCGTTCGGGAACTGTTTCTCGGTGCGTCTGGCGATTTTCTCCGCCAGCTGCGGTTGCATCATGTTGCCGGTGCGTTTCTCCAGCAGCTCAGGCAGGGAGATACCGTCAACCATATCCAGCGGGTCAATCACGTTGCCCTTGGATTTGGACATCTTCTGGCCTTCGTCGTCACGAATCAGACCGGTCATGTAGACGGTATGGAACGGTACCTGCGGTTTGCCGTTTTCATCTTTGATGAAATGCATGGTCATCATGATCATGCGGGCAATCCAGAAGAAGATGATATCGAAACCGGAGACCATCACGCTGGTCGGGTGGAACTGACGCAGCGCGTCGGTGTTTTCCGGCCAGCCGAGGGTGGAGAAGGTCCACAGCGCGGAAGAGAACCAGGTATCCAGCACGTCTTCGTCCTGACGCAGCGCGACGTCGGCGGAGAGGTTGTTTTCCTGACGCACTTCGTCTTCGGTGCGGCCCACGTAGACGTTGCCTTCGTTGTCATACCACGCCGGGATACGGTGACCCCACCACAGCTGACGAGAGATACACCAGTCCTGAATATCGCGCATCCAGGAGAAGTACATGTTTTCGTACTGCTTCGGCACGAACTGAATGTCGCCGTTTTCCACCGCTTCTACGGCAGGCTTCGCCAGCACGTCGGCACGCACGTACCACTGGTCGGTCAGCATCGGCTCGATCACCACGCCGCCACGGTCGCCGTACGGCACGGTCAGATCGTGAGGTTTGATCTCTTCGAGCAGGCCGAGCGCATCGATGGCTGCCACCACGGCTTTACGCGCCGCGAAACGCTCCAGATTCTGGAATTCAGCCGGGATCTCTGCGGAGTAAACGTCGGACTCTTCGCCTTTGGTGTCGTACACCTGCGCGCTTTCGCGGATGTCGCCGTCAAAGGTCAGGATATTGATCATCGGCAGGGCGTGACGTTTCCCGACTTCATAGTCGTTAAAGTCGTGCGCCGGGGTGATTTTCACGCAGCCGGTGCCTTTTTCCATGTCAGCGTGTTCGTCGCCGACGACTGGAATGCGGCGGTTAATCAGCGGCAGCACCACGAATTTACCGATCAGATCTTTATAACGCGGATCTTCCGGGTTAACGGCCACGCCGGTATCGCCCAGCAGGGTTTCCGGACGGGTGGTCGCCACCACCAGGTAATCTTTACCGTCGGCGGTTTTTGCGCCGTCGGCCAGCGGGTAGCGGATGTGCCACATGGAGCCTTTAGACTCGCGGTTTTCCACTTCCAGGTCAGAGATGGCGGTGCGCAGTTTCGGGTCCCAGTTGACCAGGCGCTTGCCGCGGTAAATCAGATCTTCTTTGTACAGGCGAACAAAGACTTCTTTCACGGCGTTGGAAAGACCTTCGTCCATGGTGAAGCGCTCGCGCTCCCAGTCCACAGAGTTGCCGAGGCGGCGCATCTGACGGGTAATGGTGCCGCCGGATTCCGCTTTCCACTGCCAGATTTTATCGATAAAAGCGTCGCGACCGTAGTCGTGGCGAGTTTTCCCTTCTTCTGCGGCAATCTTACGTTCAACCACCATCTGGGTCGCGATACCCGCGTGGTCGGTACCGGCCTGCCACAGGGTGTTTTTACCCTGCATGCGCTGGTAGCGAATCATGGTATCCATGATGGTTTGCTGGAAAGCATGACCCATATGCAAACTGCCGGTGACGTTCGGCGGCGGGATCATGATGCAGAAGCTCTCCTGGCTTTCATCACCATTCGGTTTGAAATAGCCCTGCTTTTCCCAGTGCTCGTAGAGCGGCTGTTCGATATCTTGTGGGTTGTATGTCTTTTCCATTATTTCCAGGTTGCCGTATTCAGGTTGAAACCAGCCATGCGATACGCTTTGTAGCGTTCGCGCGCCAGTTGTTTCAGAGAATCTTCGTAAGGGACAAAGTCTATCACTTCTGTGAAAGCGGTGGCAAAATCTGCAAAGTTTAGCCGCAGACTGATCAGAATATCCCGCGGGCTGCTGTTGCGCTTTTGCGGCCAGGCGATTTCCACCGGCGCGCCGCCTCTGGGGCCTTCTCCCGCCAGATTATGCGGGACGAAGCTTTCCGCAGGGCGGGCCCACAGCGCTTCATCCAGACGGATGGCCTGCTGTTCGTCTTCACAGGCGATAAGCACGCGCTTGCCGCTGCGCCAACGTTCTGCGGCGATGTCACACACCAGTTGCTCGACGGCGCTGAGGCCCTCAACGGTGTGGTCATTGTCCAGAAGGTAGAACGTTGCGTTTTTCATATATGGGGCTTCTTGTGGTGACTTTAAATGCTTAAGCCGGGTGGCGCTGCGCTGACCCGGCCTACAAACGGCATCTTTGCGTAGGCCCGGCAAGCGTAGCGCCGCCGGGCATCAGACGGCAATTACTCTTCGCCAGTAAACCCGGCGCGATTGAGCAGGAACTGCGACAGCAGGGCGACTGGACGGCCGGTAGCGCCTTTCGCTTTCCCGGAACGCCATGCGGTGCCGGCGATATCCAGGTGCGCCCAGTTGTACTTACGGGTAAAGCGCGACAGGAAGCAGCCGGCGGTGATCGCCCCGCCAGGACGCCCGCCGATATTAGCCATATCCGCGAAGTTAGACTCCAGCTGATCCTGATATTCGTCGCCCAGCGGTAAACGCCATGCGCGGTCGCCAGCCAGTTCGGATGCGCCGATCAGCTCATGAGCCAGCGGATTGTGGTTAGACATCAGGCCGGTGATGTGATGGCCGAGGGCAATCACGCACGCGCCGGTGAGCGTGGCGACGTCAATCACCGCTTCCGGTTCGAAACGCTCAACATAGGTCAGCACATCGCACAGCACCAGACGGCCTTCGGCGTCGGTATTCAGCACTTCAACGGTTTGACCGGACATGGTCGTCAGGACATCGCCCGGACGATAGGCGCGGCCGCCAGGCATGTTTTCACAGCCGGCGAGAACGCCAATCACGTTCAGCGGCAGCTGAAGTTCTGCGACCATGCGCATCACGCCGTAGACCGCCGCCGCGCCGCACATGTCGTACTTCATCTCGTCCATGCCTTCGGCAGGCTTGATGGAGATACCGCCGGAGTCAAAGGTCAGCCCTTTGCCGACCAACACAATCGGCCGCGCATCTTCCGCCGGGTTGCCTTTGTATTCAATCACCGACATCAGCGATTCATTCTGCGAACCGTTGCCGACCGCCAGGTACGAGTTCATGCCCAGCTCTTTCATCTGCTGTTCGCCGATGACGCGGGTGATCACATTCTGACTGTAGGTATCGGCCAGCTGACGGGCCTGAGAGGCCAGATAGGCGGCGTTACAGATGTTTGGCGGCATATTGCCGAGATCTTTGGCCGCTTTGATACCGGCGGCAATCGCCAGTCCGTGCTGGATGGCGCGCTCGCCGCTGGTCAGCTCGCGACGGGTCGGGACGTTGAAGACCATTTTACGCAGCGGGCGACGCGGCTCGCTTTTGTTGGTTTTCAACTGATCGAAGCTGTACAGCGTCTCTTTGGCGGTCTCAACGGCCTGGCGAACTTTCCAGTAGTTGTTACGGCCTTTCACATGCAGTTCGGTCAGGAAGCAGACGGCTTCCATTGAACCGGTATCATTCAAAGTATTAATGGTTTTCTGAATGACCTGCTTGTACTGACGCTCGTCCAGCTCACGCTCTTTGCCACAGCCAATCAGCAGAATACGTTCTGACAGAATATTGGGCACATGGTGCAGCAGCAGCGTCTGGCCAGGCTTACCTTCCAGTTCACCGCGACGCAGCAGCGCGCTGATATAGCCGTCACTGATTTTATCGAGTTGTTCGGCAATCGGGGAGAGGCGACGCGGTTCAAAGACGCCGACTACGATACAGGCACTCCGCTGTTTCTCCGGGCTACCGCTTTTTACACTGAACTCCATGCACTACGCTCCTGAATCTTAAAGACAACGACGGTGGCTACGGATAGAATTGAAAGCTTTCGTAACTCATGTCCGCTGTTGCGGTGACTTCGTGTTAATCTTAACGTTATTACGGCTTTGGTTCGTCAGAAAAAACCTGATATGCGGAACCAGTGAGTCATTTAATCTTAGCGATGATTTCGAAGACCAAAGAGAATAAATGACGTTTAAGCCATGAAACAAGCAATTTTCCAGCAACTGTGCTCTAAATTATTCGCGTTGCAGGAAGGCGGCAAGGCCGTGAACCCTCAGGAACATAGCTAACGATGTGACTGAGGTTAGCGGGTGCAGTCAACGCACCTGGAACGTGAAGAATAACGAGCAAAGACAGGTTTTAACGGGCGTATTTATAGTGATAATCATAAGATATCTGGTTCGTGAGACGCTGAAAAGCCAGTTGGCGATCCTGTTCATCCTGTTACTGATTTTCTTTTGCCAGAAACTGGTCAGGATCTTGGGCGCGGCGGTGGATGGCGATATCCCGACAAATCTGGTGCTCTCGCTGTTAGGCCTGGGCGTACCGGAAATGGCGCAGCTCATTCTGCCCCTGAGCTTATTCCTCGGGCTGCTGATGACGCTGGGCAAACTGTATACTGAAAGTGAAATCACGGTGATGCATGCCTGCGGCCTGAGCAAGGCCGTGCTGGTGAAAGCGGCGATGATCCTCGCGCTGTTTACCGGCGCGGTGGCGGCGGTCAACGTTATGTGGGCTGGCCCTTGGTCATCCCGTCATCAGGACGAAGTGCTGGCGGAAGCGAAAGCCAACCCCGGCATGGCTGCGCTGGCCCAGGGCCAGTTTCAGCAGGCCAGCGACGGCAGCGCCGTGCTGTTTATTGAAAACGTTAACGGCAAACACTTCCATGATGTTTTCCTGGCGCAGCTGAGGCCGAAAGGTAACGCGCGACCTTCCGTCGTGGTGGCCGATTCCGGCGAGCTGACGCAGAAGAGAGACGGCTCGCAGGTGGTGACCATGAACCAGGGCACCCGCTTTGAAGGTACGGCGATGCTGCGCGATTTCCGCATCACCGATTTTAAAAATTACCAGGCCATTATTGGCCATCAGGCGGTGGCCTCGGATCCTGACGACACCGAGCAGATGGGCATGCGCACGCTGTGGCGCACCGATACCGACCGCGCCCGCGCCGAGCTGCACTGGCGCTTCACGCTGGTGGCGACGGTGTTCATTATGGCGCTGATGGTGGTTCCGCTGAGCGTGGTGAACCCGCGTCAGGGCCGCGTGCTGTCGATGCTGCCGGCGATGCTGCTGTATCTGGTCTTCTTCCTGCTGCAAACCTCGATTAAGTCAAACGGCGGTAAAGGTAAAATCGATCCGATGATCTGGATGTGGGGGATTAACCTGCTCTATTTCGCGCTGGCCGTGCTGCTGAACCTGTGGGATACGGTGCCGATGCGCCGCTTCCGTGCCCGTTTTAACAAAGGAGCGGTGTGATGCAGGCGTTTGGCGTACTCGACCGTTATATCGGTAAGACGATTTTCAACACCATCATGATGACGCTGTTCATGCTGGTGTCGCTCTCGGGCATTATCAAGTTTGTCGACCAGTTGAAAAAAGCCGGCCAGGGCAGCTACGACGCGCTGGGTGCCGGGCTGTATACCATCCTCAGCGTGCCAAAAGATGTGCAGATTTTCTTCCCGATGGCGGCGCTGCTTGGCGCCCTGCTTGGTCTGGGGATGCTGGCGCAGCGCAGCGAACTGGTGGTGATGCAGGCTTCCGGCTTCACCCGTTTGCAGGTGGCGCTGGCGGTGATGAAAACCGCGATCCCGCTGGTTCTGCTGACTATGGCGATCGGCGAATGGGTGGCGCCGCAGGGCGAGCAGATGGCGCGTAATTATCGCGCCCAGCAGATGTACGGCGGTTCGCTGCTGTCGACTCAGCAGGGGCTGTGGGCGAAAGACGGGCATAACTTCGTCTATATCGAACGGGTGAAAGGGAACGATGAACTGGGCGGCGTGAGTATTTACACGTTTAACGACCAGCGCCGTTTGCAGACCGTGCGCTACGCCGCTGCGGCGAAATTCGACAACGACAATAAAGTCTGGCGCCTGTCGCAGGTCGATGAGTCTGACCTGACCGACCCGAAACAGATAACCGGCTCGCAGATGGTCAGCGGCACCTGGAAAACCAGGCTGACGCCCGACAAGCTGGGGGTGGTGGCGCTGGACCCGGATGCGTTGTCGATCAGCGGCCTGCATAACTACGTGACCTATCTGAAATCCAGCGGACAGGACCCGGGACGCTACCAGCTCAACATGTGGAGCAAAATCTTCCAGCCGCTGTCGGTGGCGGTGATGATGCTGATGGCGCTGTCGTTTATCTTCGGCCCGCTGCGCAGCGTGGCGATGGGGGTCAGGGTCGTCACCGGGATAAGCTTTGGCTTTATCTTCTACGTGCTGGACCAGATTTTTGGCCCGCTGACGCTGGTCTACGGCATCCCGCCGATTATCGGCGCGCTGCTGCCCAGCGCCAGCTTCTTCCTTATAAGCCTCTGGCTGATGATGAGAAAAGCGTAGTCATACGGATAACCCGGCCAGGCGCAAGCAATGCCGGGTTTTTTGTGTCTGCCGTTTTATTGGATGCCCTCAGCGTTTCGCCTCGTTGCCCTGTAGCCCGGATAAGGCGTTTGCGCCGCAACCCGGGGGCGTGCAGGGATTATGCTAACGGCATCTTCCTCCCAGTCGACTGCCCGGCCCTGTAGCCCGGATAAGGCGTTTGCGCCGCAAGCCGGGGGCGTGCAGGGATTATGCTAACGGCGTCTTCCTCCCAGTAAACTGCCCGGCCCTGTAGCCCGGGTAAGGCGCTTGCGCCACAACCCGGGGGCGTGCAGGGATTATGCTAACGGCGTCTTCCTCCCAGTAAACTGCCCGGCCCTGTAGCCCGGGTAAGGCGCTTGCGCCGCAACCCGGGGGCGTGCAGGGATTATGCTAACGGCGTCTTCCTCCCAGTAGACTGCCCAGCATTCCTCGCACCAGTTGATTGGTCACCTGGCGAACCGCGCTTTTAGCGGCCGTTTGTACCAGACCATCATGCTTGCCGCCGCGCGGACCGGTGGTGCCGAACAAAATATCTTTTAGCCCGCCGAGCAGCCCGTCGTCATCGCCGCTTTGCTGGCCTTTCACCGGCGGCGAAGCCTGCTGTTCCGTAGCGACCTGCACGCCTTTTTGCAACATTTCATAGGCGGACTCGCGATCGACTTCTTCTTCATATTTGCCGTACAGCGCGGAGTGGTTAATCAGGCCATTACGCTCGTCGTCCGTCACCGGCCCCATTCGTGAGCAGGGGGCGATGACCATCGCGCGCTCAACCACCGAAGGGCTGCCTTTCTCATCGAGGAAGGAGATCAGCGCTTCGCCGGTGCCCAGCTCCTGGATGGCCTGTTCGGTGCTGAAAGCCGGGTTGGCGCGCATGGTCTGCGCCGCGGTTTTTACCGCTTTCTGATCTTTCGGCGTAAAGGCGCGCAGGGCGTGCTGAACGCGGTTGCCCAACTGGCCGAGAACCGCATCTGGAATATCCGACGGGTTCTGCGACACGAAGTAAACCCCTACGGCTTTGGAGCGAATCAGGCGGATCACCTGCTCGATTTTGTCCAGCAGCACCTGAGGCGCATCGTTAAACAGCAGATGCGCTTCATCGAAGAAAAAGACCAGCTTCGGCTTCTCGAGATCGCCCGCTTCCGGCAGGCGCTCGTAGAGCTCCGAGAGCATCCACAGCAGGCTGGCGGCGTAGAGTTTCGGCATCTGATACAGCTTTTCGGCGCTGAGGATATTAATCACCCCTTTGCCGTGCTCATCGAGGCGCATCCAGTCCTGAATATCAAGCATCGGCTCGCCGAAAAAGTGTTCCGCGCCTTGCTGCTCAAGGGTCAGCAGGCCGCGCTGGATGGCGCCGACCGAGGCGCTGCTGATGTTGCCATACTGGTTTTGAAAGGTTTTCGCGTTATCGCCGATAAACTGGGTGATGGCGCGTAAATCCTTAAAGTCGAGCAGCAGCAGACCGCGATCGTCGGCGATGCGAAAGATAATATTCAGCACCCCGGACTGGACGTCGTTGAGATTGAGTAATCGCGATAGTAGCAGCGGCCCGAGGTCGGACACCGTCGCCCGGACCGGATGGCCTTTCCCGGCGAAAATATCCCACACCACCACCGGGTTAGCGTGGGGCTGCCAGTCGGTAACGCCGATTTTTTCCAGCCGCGCCTGCAGTTTCTCCGTGTTTTGGCCCGCGGCGGCAATCCCGGTCAGATCGCCTTTCACATCGGCCATAAAGACCGGCACGCCGATTTCTGAAAAGGACTCCGCCAGTTTTTGCAGGGTGACGGTTTTACCGGTGCCGGTCGCGCCGGTAATCAGGCCGTGACGGTTGGCCATTCCCGGCAGTAAATGCAGCTGTTTTTCCCGCGTGCGGGCAATCAGCAGGGGTGAGCTCATGATCGATTCCTCCATTTATCCTGCGTCGATTATAGGCAAACTGGCCGCAAACCGAGGTGAGAAATCGCTGCATTCGCCTGGCGTGGCGCTGATTTCTCTCAGGCGCAATGGTGTTGAATGAGTGCGATGCTCCGTTCCGTCTCGCGGCGGATATCCTCTTCGCTCCAGGATGCCAGCTCCGGTGCAAACGGTTCAAACGCATACACGCCCCGATAACCCCGGGCTTCGAGACGCTGGATTTGCTCACAGGTTTGCAGCCGATCTTTTGTCGTCAGCATGATACGTTCGTCGTCGGTCAGGTTTTCCCGTGGGCGGGCGTCCTCCACGCCGGAGAGGTGCACCAGACCGATGTCAGCGATGTCCACCTGGCTAAACCCGGCATCCGCCTGTGGATAGAGATAGTGGTGGAAGGTATCAATCAGTAGCTTAAACGGTACCTGCGCATCGCGGATAAGCGCCTGCGCCTGGGCGGCAGAGCGCAGTGAGCTTTGCGGGAAACCCAGCGGTTCAACCAGACCCTGCACGCCGTAAAACGAGAACCGCGGCGACAGATCGCGCAGCGCGTTCAGGGTTTCGCTGGCCGGCACCTCACTACCATCGTTGAGCGGGCACAGGACCAGCGATTTGGCGCCAATAGCCCTGGCCTCTTGCAACAGCGCTTCGGCCAGGCCGCGCACCTGCTCCGTGCGGCGGTTAAACGGGTACACCGCATTGATGGTCAGAATCTCAATATGGTAACGGTCGGCCAGCTCACGCACCTGCTGATGGCTCAGATCGTCGGTCACCTTGCCAGTGGGCAAATCATTACGCAGCTCGACCTTATTCAGGCCAAGATTGTTCACCAGACGGAAAAAGGCCTCGATGCTCAGGGATGGGGCGATCTTGCGATTAAGACAGAAACGTTGCAGTGCGATAGCCATGCGGCTCTCCTGAATGACCATAGGTTGGGTTTATTCGACCGACTGTAAGTCAAAACATTTATTTCATAATTAGCAATGACTGAAATGGTGAATCTTTGAGCTGCTTCGCAAATAATCGTACTTTCGCTGTCGGAGTCGCATCGGGTGCAGGGGGCGTCGCAGCTGAATCTTGCCGGACATGCTTTCTTGACGAAAGGTGAGTGCCGCAGCCGGGAAATGCGACGGTCATCACCAAAATAGAATTTCATTCCATATCAATATTGAAATATAAGTTTCATTTTACTACGGTTATAGCACAGCAAAATCGGAAAGGGGCCGCAGCGTTGGCCTTCCCACACCATGAGGCGAGAAGATGACGATCACAGGAAACTTTATCGGCGGAAAAACCGTCACCAGCAGCAGCAATGAAACGATGCCGGTGTATGACCCGGCGACGGGCAAGGTGGTGCGCGAAGTCACTTTGTCGACCGCTCAGGAAGTCTCTGATGCCATTCAGGTTGCCCGTGATGCGTTTGAAAGCTGGTCGCGCACCACGCCGCTACGCCGTGCCCGCGTCCTGTTCAACTTTAAAATGCTGCTTGAGCAACATGCTGAAGAGCTGGCGGGAATCATCGTTAGCGAGCACGGTAAGGTCTGGTCGGACGCACTGGGTGAACTGACCCGTGGCCTGGAAGTGGTTGAATTTGCTTGCGGTATTCCGCATCTGATTAAAGGCGAATACTCATCTGACGTCGGCACTGGCGTGGACAGCTATTCGCTGATGCAGCCGCTGGGCGTGGTGGCGGGGATTACGCCGTTTAACTTCCCGGCGATGGTCCCGATGTGGATGTTCCCGCTGGCGCTGGCCTGCGGCAACAGCTTCATCCTTAAGCCACCGGCGCTGGCTCCGACAGCCGCGGTACGCCTGGCTGAACTGCTGAAGGAAGCGGGCCTGCCGGATGGCGTCTTTAACGTTATCCATTGCAGCAACGACGATGCCGGGCAGCTGTATACCGATCCGCGCATTGCGGCGGTCAGCTTCGTGGGCTCTTCCGGCGTTGCCGAATATATCTACAAAACCGCCAGCGCCCACGGCAAACGCGTGCAGGCCTTTGGCGCGGCGAAAAACCACGCGATTGTGATGCCGGATGCGGATCTGGATGCCACGGTGAATGCGATTATGGGCGGCGCGTTTGGTTCCGCGGGCGAGCGCTGCATGGCGCTGCCGGTGGTGGTCGCGGTGGGCGATGAAACGGCGGATAAGCTGATTGCGCGTCTGAAGCCGCTGGTGGGAGCGCTGAAAGTCGGGCCGGGATGCATGCGCGGCAACGAAGAGAACGAAATGGGTCCGGTGGTTTCCGATACCCATCAGAAAAAGGTGCTGGGCTATATCGATAAAGGCGCCAGCGAAGGGGCGAAACTGGTCGTCGACGGGCGTAAGCTGCGCGTGCCAGGCTATGATGACGGGTACTATGTCGGCGGTACGCTGTTCGACAACGTGACGCCGGATATGACCATCTGGCGGGAAGAGATTTTTGGACCGGTACTGGGCATTGTCCGCGTGGCGGACTATCGCAGCGCGCTGGAGTTGGTGAACAGCCATGAATTTGGCAACGGCAGCGCCGTTTTCACCAGCAATGGGCACACCGCCCGTGAGTTCGTACATGATGTCCAGGCCGGGATGGTCGGGGTGAACGTGCCGGTTCCGGTACCGATGGCCTTCCACAGCTTCGGCGGCTGGAAACGCTCGGTATTCGGCGCCCTCAACGTCCATGGTCCTGACGGCGTGCGTTTCTACACCCGTATGAAAACCGCCACCGTGCGTTGGCCGGAAGGGCAGCAAACCGTATCTGAATTCAGCATGCCGACATTAGGTTAATCGGCGAAGGAGAACGCCATGTCGTTACTGGCTAAATCGGGAAAAGAGGGGCAGATCCAGCACATCACGCCGCAAAGCGCCGGCTGGCGCTATATCGGTTTTGATGTGTGGATGCTGAAAAAAGGACAGAGCATGACGCTGGAAAGCGGCGAGCGCGAGCTGTGTCTGGTGCTGGTCGCCGGGCTGGCGTCGGTCAAAACGACGACGACCGACTTCCCGGGGCTGGGCCAGCGAATGTCGCCGTTTGAACGTACGCCGCCGTGGGCGGTGTACGTCCCGCCGCAGGACAAGGTGCAGGTGACGGCGGATTCTGACCTTGAACTGGCGGTGTGCAGCGCGCCGGGTAAAGGGACGCTGCCGGCGCGGGTGATTCGTCCGCAGGATGTGGGGGTTGAGCATCGTGGCAAAGGGCGTAACCAGCGTCTTGTGCATAATATTCTGCCGGATAATGCGCAGGCCGACTGTCTGCTGGTGGTGGAGGTGTATACCGACGAAGGCGCCACCAGCTCCTGGCCGTCGCATAAGCACGATACCCCGCAGCCGGGGAAAGAGACCCAGTTGGAAGAGACCTACTATCACCGTTTCGATCCACCGCAGGGCTTCGCCCTCCAGCGGGTGTATACCGATGACCGTAGCCTGGATATCTGCATGGCGCCTTATAACCACGATGTGGTGATGGTGCCGCGCGGCTATCACCCGGTCGCGGCGATTGCCGGATATGACAGCTATTATCTGAACGTGATGGCCGGGCCGGAGCGCAAGTGGTTGTTTACCTGGGAAGAGGACCACGCGTGGATCAATAGTCCTGATTATCCTCGTCACGACTGACGCATCGTAAGCGTTAACAGGGCCGCTAAGCTTGTGCTTAGCGGCCCTTTTTGTCTGCTGCTGTTACCCGGTGGCCACCCGGTAATATTCCCCGGTGGCGCTGCGCTTACCGGGGCTACATGGGAGGGTCGCCCGAATAAGGCGCAGGCGCCGCCATCCGGGGAGGACCCGGCGGTGGAAATATTCTCCCGCAGGCAGCGTTAATATTCTCCCGCAGGCAGCGTTAATATTCCCCGGTGACGCTGCGCTTACCGGGGCTACGTGGGAGGGTAGCCCGAATCAGGCGCAGGCGCCGCCATCCGGGGAGTTACCTGGCGGCGGAAATATTCCCCTGCGGGCACCGTTAATATTCTCCCGCAGGCAGCGTTAATATTCCCCGGTGGCGCTATGCTTACCGGGGCTACGTGGGAGAGTAGCCCGGATAAGGCGCTGGCGCCGCCATCCGGGAGAGGGAGCGGGGTCAGGCGAGGCTCTGCTGGACTTGCGGTTCATTGCTGCTGCTCAGCGCCAGTGAAACGGCCAGCGTCTGGGCCAGGCACAGAGAGGCCACCTGGGAGCGGAAACCGTCAACCTGCGCTTCACGAACCACAAAGCAGACATCGCTGAAGGCTGCGAGTGGACTGACCTGGCTGTCGGTAATCGCAATCTGCCGCGCTTTGCGCTGGGCGCCCAGCTCAACCAGCTCGACAACTTCACGCGCGTAGGGCGAGAAGCTCACGGCGACCACCACATCTTTTGGGCCCACCAGGCTCAGTTGTTCGGTGAACATGCCGCCGAGGCCATCGATCAGAAACGCTTTACGATCAAGATGACGCAGCGCATAGGTCAAATAGGAGGCGACGCTAAACGAGCGGCGCAGACCAATCACATAAATATTCTCCGCCTCCGCCAGCAGAGCGACCGCGCGCTCGAGTTCATCGCCAGAAGTCTGCATCGCCAGCTGCTGCAGCGCCTGGGTATTCACCATGGTGAACATATTGAGAATTTCAGTCGGTGTTTCCGGCGGCGACGTTTCATCATTGGTGGTCTGGCGGAACAGGCGCGCGCGTTCGGTATAGTTGGCGGTCTCTTCCATCAGATGCTGTCTGAACATCTGTTTCATTTCGTTAAAGCCGCTAAAACCGAACGCATTGGCGAAACGGATCAGCGTCGATGGCGGGACATCCGCCTGCTGGGCGATGGAGGCGACGGTGTCGAAAGCGACGCTATTACTGTTATCCAGAATATAGCGAGCCACCTGTTTTAAGCGTTTGCTTAATGTATCGTAGCGACGCCGGATTTCATCCTGCAGGATGGTCAGTTGGGTCGGATTATTGGCCATAGATTGCGCTCTGAGAAAATGAAAGGAATATAACTTCCAGTGTACCAAATGAAGCGAATTTTTCATTTTTTGCGATGAAATACGCGATTCATTTCACGAAGAAACAGAAAAAAACCCGCACCGGGAGATGTGGGCGGGTTTTATCGCGGTTAACCGCGGGCTTCGCGCCAGTAGCCGATGAGCGTCAGGTAGTTGCGTTTCACCTCGCCAATCAGCGCCTCATCGCTCAGCTCGCCCGCCATCCAGAGCCGTGACGGCTGGCCAAAGATGGTGCGCCCGACGGCGAAGCCTTTGATGATCGGGTGGCTGGCGGCCTCGGCAAACCCGGCGCGCAGCCGATCTGACGGCGCATCGAGGCCAAGGAGCAGGATCCCGCGACACCAGGGATCTTCGCGCGCGATAAGGTCAGCTATCTTTTCCCAACTGGCGCCGGAGAGCGGCGGCAGTTTCCACCAGTCTGGCTGAATGCCGAGCCGGTAAAAATGTTCCAGCATCGTGTGATAGTGGCGCTCGTCTTTATCCGGGCCGTTTTCCGGCAGGATCACCTCCAGCAGCAGCTCGTGCCCGGACTTGTTGCAGGCCTGCCAGACTTCCAGCAGCAGCGCATCCTGCTCCGCGCGCAGCGGCGCCGGATCTGCCGGATGATAGAAGACCAGGCATTTCACCACATGCTCCAGCGGCCAGTCGATCAGCTGAGATCCAATGTTGCCGTGCTCCAGACGCAGCGGGCGCGAACCCGGCAGCTCGACCGGACGACCAATCCACCAGCCTTTGCCAGTAATGGCGTTCAGCGCGCTCTGACCGTAGGTGCCGTCGGCGAGAATACCGCTCCGCTGTTCCAGCCCCGCCTCTTTGGCGGCGGCTTCGGCGGCGGCCAGCAGCAACAGCTTAAGGCGGGGAATAGAGGCCGGATCGCACCCGGTTTCATCGGCCAGATCGGCCAGCTGTTTACGATGATCAAAAGCGAAGATGCACAGTTCCGGCCACGGCTGACGGCGACTGGTGACGCGGTGTAAATGGTTTAAGCGCGCGTCGATATCCGGACGCGGGACGGATTCCGCCCGCAGCAGATAATCATCCAGCTCGACTTTGGTTGGCATCGCCGGCGCACAACCGTGACGCGAGACCACCAGCGCGCCGCAGGCGTTGGCGTAACGACAGGCCTGCTCCCAGCCTTCGTCATTCAGCCAGCCGCGCAGCAGACCGGACATAAAGGCATCCCCCGCGCCCAGCACGTTGAGTACATCGACCCGCACCCCCTGCTGAAGCGGAATGCCGTCCCAGCTATCGGGAATATCGCCTTCCAGCACCACGCAACCCATTGGACCCCGTTTGCAGACCAGCGTCGCTTTGGTCGCATGGCGGACATTTTTCAGCGCGGTCAGCGTATCGGTGCTGCCGCCGGCGATATGGAACTCCTCTTCTGTCCCGACCACTAAATCGAACAGATGGAGCACTTCCTGAAGCTGACTGGTGACCGGACCGGATTCGATGAAACGCGTTTCACCGTCTCCCAGCGAGGTCAATCCCCACAGCACCGGACGATAATCGATATCCAGCGCGGTGCGCAGGCCGTGACGGCGGGCGTACTCCAGCGCCTTCAATACGGCCGCACGGGTACTGGCATGAGAAAGGTGGGTGCCCGTTACCGCCAGCGCACGGGAAGAGGCGATGTACTCCTCATTAATATCCTCAGGCACCAGCGCCATATCGGCACAATTATCACGGTAAAAAATGAGCGGGAAGGTCTCCTGATCTTTAATTCCCAGCATCACCAGCGCGGTGAGACGCTGTTTATCCGTGATCAGGTATTCGGTATCGACCCCGGCCCGGCTGAGCGTTTCGCGTAAAAAACGGCCATTATGCTCATCGCCGACGCGCGCCAGCATGGCAGATTTTAATCCCTGAATGGCGGTGCCAAAGGCGACGTTGCCGGAAGATCCGCCCAGATATTTAGAGAAACTGGCAACATCTTCTAGCCTTGCGCCAATCTGCTGGGCATAGAGGTCGACAGCCACCCGGCCAATACAGATGACGTCGAGCCGCTTTACTGCTGCATTCATAGCTAGGGTTTCCTTTTACATATCTGCTGTACGGAAGGGTCGGAATGCCGACAAGGTCTCCACACACAGCCTGAGGGTGAACGGTTATTCCTAGTTTGAGAAATAAATATTTCATTTGCAAATGAGATCGAAATTAAAAAACCAAAAGTGTGAGGGATCTACCACTCTGCCGCGCCAGGCCCCGTTCGGCAAAGGATCGGCGGCGCGGGTGACACCTGGTGCGACATGGTCCGGTGAGAGCCTGCTTTATACATGATTTTAAAAGGGATATTTAAGCAGCCATGCGCCCTGAGCGGCCGAGGGCGGGGCGGCTGACGGGCGTGAAACGGGTGAAACAGGGAGAGAGTTTGATCCTTCTCGCAAAATGAAATATTTTTTCTGTATTTCTATTTAATGAAAAAAATGTTTGCCTATAATCCAGAGGTATTCCAGTGGACGTTAACGATTTCCCGCAGCTGTGACAAGCATGTAGCACGGGGAAAACGCGCTAACCCACACACAAATACTGAAAATAAGGATTGTGCAAGATGGGCAAACTGAGACTGACAGTGGCACAGGCGCTGGTGAAGTTCCTTGATAACCAGTTTCTCGAAGTCGATGGCGAAGAGCATAAATTCGTAAAAGGTATTTTCGCCATCTTCGGCCACGGCAACGTGCTGGGGCTGGGCCAGGCGCTGGAACAAGACAGCGGCGAAATGCGGGTCTACCAGGGGCGCAACGAACAAGGTATGGCGCATGTCGCCACCGGTTTTGCCCGCCAGTCTCTGCGCCGCCAGATTATCGCCTGCACCTCCTCCGTCGGTCCGGGCGCGGCCAATATGATTACCGCCGCCGCGACGGCCACCGCCAACCGCATTCCTCTGCTGCTGCTGCCCGGCGACGTGTTTGCTACCCGTCAGCCGGACCCGGTGCTGCAACAGGTTGAACAGAGCTATGACCTGAGCATCAGCACCAACGACGCCTTCCGGGCCGTCAGCAAATACTGGGACCGCATCACGCGCCCGGAACAGCTGATGAGCGCCTGCATTAACGCGATACGCGTCCTGACCGATCCGGCGGAAACCGGCGCCGTGACCCTCTGTCTGCCGCAGGATGTGCAGGGCGAGGCCTGGGATTATCCCGTTTCCTTCTTTGCGCGCCGCGTGCATCGGCTCGATCGCCGCCCGGCCAGCGCCGCCCAACTGGCGGATGCGGTCGCGGCCATTAAAGCCAGCCGTAAGCCGCTGATTATCTGCGGTGGCGGCGTGAAATATGCCGGTGCCGGCGAGGCGTTGTCCCGCTTCGCCGAACGTTATGGCGTGCCCTTCGCCGAAACCCAGGCCGGGAAAGGGGCGGTGGTCTCCTCGCATCCGCTGAACGTCGGCGGCGTCGGGGAAACCGGCTGCCTGGCCGCCAATCTGCTGGCGAAAGAGGCCGATTTGGTTATCGGTATCGGTACCCGCTTTAGCGATTTTACCACCTCATCAAAATGGCTGTTCCGGCACCCCGGCGTGCGCTTTCTGAACGTGAACGTCAGCAACTTCGACGCCTGGAAACTCGACGGCATCCCGCTGCTGGCCGATGCCCGCGAAGCCCTGACGTCGCTGGACAGCGCGCTGGCCGACGAAGGCTGGCAGGCGGGCTGGGGCGCGCAGATCGACAGTGCGCAGAGCCGTCAGCTGCAAGAGACTCAGCGTGTCTATCAGGCCGTCTGGCAGGAAAAGGCTTTTGTCCCTGAAATCGATGATGCCCTCGATCGCGAGTCGGTGTACCGGGAATTTCGCCAGATAACCGACTCCACGCTGACCCAGAGCAGCGTGCTGGGGGTACTCAATGAGACGCTCGCGGCGGATGCGGTGATTGTGGCGGCGGCGGGCAGCTTGCCTGGGGATCTACAGCGCGTCTGGCGCAACCGGGCGCCCAACACCTATCACGTAGAGTACGGCTACTCCTGCATGGGCTATGAAGTGAATGCCGCGCTGGGCGCGAAGCTGGCGCAACCGCACAGCGAAGTCTATTCCCTGGTCGGAGACGGCTCTTTCATGATGCTGCACTCTGAGCTGGTGACCTCGTTGCAGGAGCAGGCGAAGATCAACGTTGTACTGCTCGACAATATGGCCAACGGCTGTATCAACAACCTGCAGATTGGCCACGGTATGGGCAGCTTCGGCACCGAGTTTCGCTATCGCTCAGCGGAAAACGGGCAGCTGCGGGGCGGCCTGATGCCGGTCGATTTCGCCACTATTGCGGCGGGCTATGGCTGTAAAACCTGGCGCGTCACTACCCTGAGTGAGCTGCGTCACGCCCTGGAGGCCGCGCGTCGCGAGACGGTCAGTACGCTGATTGATATTAAAGTGCTGCCGAAGACCATGGTGCATTCCTACGGCAGCTGGTGGAACGTCGGCGTCGCCCAAACTGCCTTGTCAGAACGTATTCGTAAAGTTGCTGAAATGATTAATGAAAAACGCGCCGAAGCGCGCGATTACTAAAACAGAATACTCACCTTGAACTCTACAGAATCATGGAGAAAACCACTATGTCACTCAAATTAGGTGTCATCGGCGCTGGCGCCATCGGTAAAGAACATATCCGTCGTTGCACCCAGGTCTTACAGGGCGCCACCGTGGTGGCGGTGTCCGATATCAATGTGGAGAGCGCGCGTGCGGCGGTGGCGCTGCCGGGCGTGCAGGCGGAAATCTACACCGACGGCCACGATGTTATCCAGTCCAGCGATGTCGACGCTATCCTTGTTACTTCGTGGGATCCGACGCACGAAGAGTATACCCTCGCGGCGATCGCCGCCGGCAAACCGGTGTTTTGCGAGAAACCGCTGGCGATGAGCGCGGAAGGCTGCCGTCGCATTGTCGATGCGGAAATGAAAGCGGGCCGTCGGCTGGTGCAGGTCGGCTTTATGCGCCCTTACGATGAAGGCTACCTGGCGCTGAAAAAAGTCATTGATGATGGCGATATCGGCGCGCCGCTGATGCTGCATTGCGCGCACCGTAACCAGTCGGTCGGTGAGAACTACACCACCGACATGGCGATCACCAACACTCTGATCCATGAGCTGGATGTGCTGCGCTGGCTGCTCAACGATGACTATCGCTCGGTACAGGTGCGCTTTCCGCGCTCCACCTCCCATACCCATCCGCGTCTGAGAGATCCGCAGATTGTCTCCTTCGAAACGCGTAAAGGCACCCTGATTGACGTCGAAGTGTTCGTCAACTGCCAGTACGGCTACGACATCCAGTGCGAAGTGGTCGGGGAAACGGGGATTGCCCGTCTGCCGGAGCCGTCGGCTATCCAGATGCGTAAAAGCGCCAACCTGTCGACCGCGATCCTCACCGACTGGAAAGATCGTTTTATCAAAGCCTACGACGTGGAGCTGCAGGCCTTTATCAATGATGTGAAAGCCGGCCAGCTGCAGGGACCGTCGGCGTGGGACGGCTATGCGGCCTCCGTCGCGGCCGATGCCTGCCTGCAGGCGCAGGAGAGCAGCGAACCGGTCGCGGTGACGCTGCCCGAGTGCCCGGCGTTCTACCAGCGCTAATCGACACTCTGCTTACGCCACGGTCAACGCTCGCGCGCCGTCCGGCAAACCGGCCGGTCGCGACGGGCATAAACCTCTCGAAGATAAATCGCCGCGTCGCCAGGATGCGGCGGCAGGAGCAATCTTATGAACCAAGATAACGTCAAGCTGGCCATCGCCCCGATTGGCTGGACCAACGATGATATGCCTGAGCTGGGCTGCGAAAATACCTTTCAGCAGATTGTCAGCGAAATGGCGCTGGCGGGGTTTAGCGGCAGCGAAGTGGGCAGCAAATATCCGCGCGATCCGGCGGTGCTGAAGCCGATGCTGGATATTCGCGGCATGCAGATCTGCAATGCCTGGTTCAGCACCTTTTTTGCCAACGGGCAGCGGGAAAAGACCATCGATGAGTTCGTGAATCACATGAATTTCCTGCATGCGATGGGGGCAAAAGTGATTGGCTGCTCCGAGCAAAGCGGCAGTATTCAGGGGCTGGAAAAACCGATTATCGGCGAGGCAAAACCCTGCTTTAGCGAGGAAGAGTGGCAGCGTGTCGCCGAAGGTTACAACACGCTGGGGCGCCTGGCCGCCGGGTATGGCATGCAGGTGTGCCTGCACCATCATATGGGGACCGGTATCCAGACCACCGCAGAGATCGACAAATTTATGTCGCTGGTCGATGACAACGTCTTCCTGCTGTTTGACACCGGACACGCCTGGTATTCCGAAGGGGGCGAAGCGCCAATGCTGGCGATCCTCCAGAAATACCTGCCGCGTATCAACCACGTGCACCTGAAAGACGTACGTCCGCCGGTGATTGAACAGGTCCGTCGCGAAGGGCTGTCGTTCCTTGATGGCGTGAAAAAGGGCACCTTCACCGTGCCTGGCGATGGCGTGATTGATTTCCGTCCGGTGTTCAAACTGCTGGATGATTTTGGCTACAAAGGCTGGATGGTGGTTGAAGCCGAACAGGATCCCGCGCTGGCTAACCCCTTCGAATATGCCCTCAAAGCGCGGAAATACATTCGGGAAACGGCAGGAATCTAATCGTTGATCCACTTTCAGGCCACACCGCGCTGTGGCCTGTTTTTTCCGCTTTACGTGCCGCGCCATAAACGCGTCCATACCAGGCTAACACCTTGATCATTCCACTCGCCCAGCCCTTCGCCTGCCATGCGGGCCGCATCGCGAATACAGCGTCTCCTGCAATCCAGAAACCTCCCCCGGTGGCGCTGCGCTTACCGGGGCTACGTGGGAGGGTAGCCCGGATAAGGCGCTCGCGCCGCCATCCGGGGTTCCCGCCACCGGGGAATTCCCACCACACCCGAAAATATCCCCCGGTGGCGCTACGCTTACCGGGGCTACGTGGGAGGGTAGCCCGGATAAGGCGCTCGCGCCGCCATCCGGGGTTCCCGCCACCGGGGGGCCACCACACCCGAAAATATCCCCCGGTGGCGCTGCGCTTACCGGGGCTACATGGAGGGGAGCCCGGATAAGGCGCTTGCGCCGCCATCCGGGGTTCCCGCCACCGGGGGGGCCACCGCGGCCCGGAAATATCCCCCGGTCGCGCTGCGCTTACCGGGGTTACAGTCGGTGCCGGTGCGTAACCCGGGGGAGGTGGGGGCCGGGTTGTTGTGCGGATAGGGTGTTGCAGCATTTTGTGATCCAGTCTGAAAAACGTGCACTTGCGTCCATCGCCCCATTTACCTTCTCTTTGCCGGCGGCATAGTATGGTCATTAAATAAAAGAACACTGTTCTATAATGTAGAACAATGTAATTCAGCAAGGAGATCTCATGCCGCAAACCGTGCAGTTTTCGGGGATTATTCCGCCCGTCTCCACCATTTTTACCGCCGATGGCCAGTTCGATAAACCGGGCACCGCCGCGCTGATCGACGATATGATCGCTGCGGGCGTCGATGGCCTGTTCTTCCTCGGCAGCGGCGGGGAGTTCTCGCAGCTCAACGCCAGCGAGCGCAAAGCCATTGCCGCCTTCGCCATCGCCCACGTCGACCGCCGGGTGCCGGTGCTGATTGGCACCGGCGGCACCAACGCCCGGGAAACCATTGAACTCAGCCAGCACGCGCAGCAGACCGGTGCCGACGGTATCGTGGTGATTAACCCCTATTACTGGAAAGTCTCTGAGCCCAACCTGATTCGCTACTTCCAGCAGGTGGCCGACAGCGTCACGCTGCCGGTGCTGCTGTATAACTTCCCGGCCTTGACCGGCCAGGATCTCACACCCGCGCTGGTCAAAACTCTCGCCGACTCGCGCAGCAATATTGTCGGCATCAAAGACACCATCGACTCGGTGGCCCATCTGCGCAGCATGATTGAGACGGTGAAACCGGCGCACCCGCGCTTTGCGGTGCTGTGCGGTTTCGATGACCACCTGTTTAACACCCTGCTGCTGGGTGGCGACGGGGCCATCTCGGCCAGCGGCAACTTTGCCCCGCAGATTTCGGTGAAGCTGCTGCAGGCCTTCCGCGACGGCAACCTGGCGGAAGCCGCGCGCTACCATCAGACGCTGCTGCAGATCCCGCAGCTGTACCAGCTGGATACGCCGTTTGTGAATGTGATTAAAGAGGCGATCGTGCTGTGCGGGCGGCCGATCTCCACGTATGTGCTGCCCCCGTCCTCTGCGCTGGATGAGGCGAAAAAGAGACAGCTCAAAACGCTGCTACAGCAGCTCAGACTCTGCTAAACCGGAAAATGAAGATGGCAATAGAGACGATTTTCACTCCCCAGGATGATGCGTTTTATGCGGTCATCACCCATGCCGCCGGTCCGCAGGGGGCGCTGCCGCTGACGCCGCAAATGCTGATGGAATCGCCGAGCGGCAATCTGTTCGGGATGACGCAAAACGCCGGCATGGGCTGGGACGCCAACAAGCTCACCGGTAAAGAGGTGTTGATTATTGGCACCCAGGGCGGGATTCGCGCCGGCGATGGCCGCCCGGTAGCGCTGGGCTACCACACCGGCCACTGGGAAATTGGCCTGCAGATGCAGGCGGCAGCCAAAGAGATTACCCGCAACGGCGGGATTCCTTTCGCCGCCTTCGTCAGCGACCCGTGCGATGGCCGCTCCCAGGGCACGCACGGCATGTTCGACTCGCTGCCGTACCGCAACGATGCGGCGATCGTGTTTCGGCGGCTGATCCGCTCGCTGCCGACGCGCCGGGCGGTGATCGGTGTCGCCACCTGTGATAAAGGCCTGCCGGCCACGATGATCGCCCTGGCGGCGATGCATGATCTGCCGACGATTCTGGTTCCCGGCGGGGCGACGCTGCCGCCGACCTTCGGCGAAGACGCCGGTAAAGTCCAGACCATCGGCGCGCGCTACGCCAACCATGAGCTGTCGTTGCAGGAGGCCGCCGAACTGGGCTGTCGCGCCTGCGCTTCGCCGGGGGGCGGCTGCCAGTTTTTAGGCACGGCGGGCACCTCGCAGGTGGTGGCGGAAGCGCTCGGCCTGGCGCTGCCGCATTCGGCGCTGGCGCCATCGGGGCAGGACGTCTGGCTGGAGATCTCTCGCCAGTCGGCGCGGGCGGTGAGCGAACTGGATAATCGCGGTATTACCACGCGCGATATTCTGACCGATAAGGCTATCGAAAATGCGATGGTTATCCACGCGGCGTTCGGCGGTTCGACCAACCTTCTGCTGCACATCCCCGCCATCGCCCATGCGGCGGGGTGCACCATTCCTGATGTCGCACACTGGACGCGAGTCAACCGCAACGTCCCGCGACTGGTCAGCGTGTTGCCGAACGGGCCGGACTACCACCCGACGGTGCGGGCTTTCCTCGCCGGCGGAGTACCGGAAGTGATGCTGCACCTGCGCGATCTTGGCCTGCTGCATCTGGACGCGATGACGGTGACCGGCCAGACGGTGGGGGAAAACCTCGACTGGTGGCAGACTTCCGAGCGGCGTGAAAAATTCCGCCAGTGTCTGCGCCAACAGGACGGCGTCGATCCGGATGATGTGATCCTCCCGCCGACGCGGGCGAAAGCCAAAGGACTCACTTCCACGGTGGCCTTCCCGGTCGGCAATATTGCGCCGGAAGGATCGGTGATCAAAGCCACGGCGATCGATCCGTCGGTGGTGGGCGACGACGGCGTGTATCGCCATACCGGACGGGCGCGGGTATTTGTCTCTGAGGAGCGGGCGATCAAGGCTATCAAAAACGGCGAGATCGAGCGGGGCGATATTATGGTGGTGATCGGCGGTGGACCGTCCGGCACCGGCATGGAAGAGACCTATCAGCTGACCTCGGCGCTGAAACATGTCTCGTGGGGGAAGACGGTGTCGCTGATCACCGATGCCCGTTTCTCCGGCGTGTCGACCGGCGCCTGCTTCGGCCATGTCGCCCCGGAGGCGCTGGCGGGCGGGCCCATCGGCAAGCTGCGCGATAACGATGTCATTGAGATCGTGGTCGACCGTCTGGCTTTAACCGGCAGCGTCAACTTCATCGGCACGCCACAAAAGCGGCTGACGGCGCAAGAGGGGGCGGCGGAGCTGGCGGCAAGAGCGCCGCATCCCGATCTGCACGCCCATGATTTTTTACCCGACGATACCCGCCTGTGGGCGGCGCTGCAATCGGTCAGCGGCGGGACCTGGAAAGGCTGTATATACGACACAGATAAAATTATTGAGGTTATTAACGCCGGTAAAAAAGCACTCGGTATTTAATTAATTTCAGGTTCAATGTCGTCTGCGGAAATATTCCGCGGACGGCTTTTTCGTGCCTGCGTTAAATATATTTTTGGCTATATTTTATTTTTTATAACCATTTAAAAATAAAGACGAAAAAATATTATCACCTTCCCTTTTTTATAACGATGGCAATCACAAAAACCAAAAAACATAATTCATAAATTAAAAATGGCCATTGCCGTAAAAATGCACATCTTCTTACACTCTATTAACACGAAAACGTGAACAGTAAGCACACGGATCATGGGTGATTTCCTGACGTTGCAGCGGGTACGTATTCCCTTTTCAGGTCCCTGACGTTTGCGCCATTCCACTCATTGGGGTTGGGGATAAATATGCAATTAACCATGAAAGATAAAATCGGCTACGGGCTGGGCGATACCGCGTGCGGTTTCGTCTGGCAGGCGACGATGTTTCTGCTGGCCTATTTCTACACCGATGTGTTTGGCCTCTCCGCCGGTATTATGGGGACGCTGTTTTTGGTTTCCCGCGTGCTGGATGCCGTCACCGATCCGCTGATGGGGCTGCTGGTGGACCGCACCCGTACCCGCTACGGTCAGTTCCGCCCGTTCCTGCTGTGGGGCGCCATTCCGTTCGGCATCGTCTGTATGCTGACCTTCTACACGCCGGACTTTTCCGCGCAGGGCAAAATTATCTATGCCAGCGTGACCTACATTCTGCTGACGCTGGTCTACACCTTCGTTAACGTCCCCTACTGCGCGATGCCGGGGGTGATTACGGCGGATCCGAAAGAGCGCCATGCGCTGCAATCATGGCGCTTTTTCCTCGCCGCCGCCGGGTCGCTGGCGATTAGCGGGATCGCGCTGCCGCTGGTTGGTTTTATTGGCAAGGGCAACGAACAGACAGGCTATTTTGGCGCGATGTGCGTGCTGGGGCTGATTGGCGTGGTGCTGCTGTACGTGTGCTTCTTCACCACCAAAGAGCGCTACACCTTCGATGTGCAGCCGGGCGCATCGGTGACGAAAGATCTTAAGCTGCTGTTCGGCAATACCCAGTGGCGCATCATGTGTGCTTTCAAAATGATGGCGACCTGCTCCAACGTGGTTCGCGGCGGGGCCACGCTCTACTTCGTGAAATACGTGATGGACCATCCGGAGATGGCGATGCAGTTCCTGCTCTACGGCAGCATCGCCACCATGTTCGGTTCGCTGGCCTCTTCGCGCCTGCTGGGACGCTTCGATCGGGTGAAGGCCTTTAAAGCGATTATCGTGATTTACTCTCTGATTAGCCTGCTGATTTTCGTCACTCCGGCGGACTATATCGCGCTGATTTTCGCGCTCAACATTGTCTTCCTGTTCGTCTTTAACACCACCACGCCGCTGCAATGGCTGATGGCCTCAGACGTGGTGGATTACGAAGAAAGCCGCAGCGGGCGACGTCTCGACGGGCTGGTTTTTTCCACCTATCTGTTCAGCCTGAAGATTGGCCTGGCCATCGGCGGCGCGGTCGTGGGCTGGATTCTGGCCTACGTGAACTACTCCGCCAGCAGCAGCGTGCAGCCGGTTGAGGTATTAACCACCATCAAAATCCTGTTCTGCGTGGTGCCGGTGGTGCTCTATGTCGGCATGTTCATCATGCTCTCACTGTACAAACTGAGCGACGCCCGGGTTGAGGCCATCAGCCAGCAATTACGTCAACATCGCGCGGAGCAGGAAGAGGATGTTTCTGCCGCCGCTGCCGCGACATCCCATTAAGCAGGAGGCAATATGTATACGATTACTAACCCTGTTCTGACCGGGTTTAACCCGGACCCGTCAATGTGCCGCCGGGGCGAGGATTACTACATCGCGACGTCCACCTTCGAGTGGTTTCCGGGGGTGCGCATTTACCACTCGCGGGATTTGAAAAACTGGTCGCTGGTGAGCACGCCGCTGGACCGCGTATCGATGCTGGATATGAAAGGCAACCCCGACTCCGGCGGGATCTGGGCGCCGTGCCTGAGCTACGCCGACGGGCTGTTCTGGCTGCTGTATACCGACGTGAAAATCGTCGATTCGCCGTGGAAAAACGGTCGCAACTATCTGGTCACCGCCCCCTCCATTGAAGGGCCGTGGAGTGAGCCGATAGCGATGGGCAACGGCGGTTTCGACCCGTCGCTGTTTCACGATTCGGACGGACGTAAATACTATATTTACCGGCCGTGGGGGCCGCGTCACCACAGCGACCCGCACTGCACCATCGTCCTGCAGGAGTATTTCCCGCAGACGCAGACCTTGTCGAAGACGCGAAAAACCCTGTTTACCGGGACGGCGCTGCGCTACACCGAAGGGGCCCATCTGTATCACAAAGAGGGCTGGTACTATCTGCTGGTGGCCGAAGGCGGCACCAGCTATGAACATGCGGTGGTGGTACTGAGAGCGAAAAATATCGTCGGGCCGTATGAACTGCACCCGGACGGGACGCTGATGACCAGCTGGCATCTGCCGGAAAATCCGCTGCAAAAAAGCGGCCACGGTTCGCTGCTGGAGACGCACACCGGCGAATGGTATATGGCCTATCTCACCAGTCGCCCGCAGCGCTTACCCGGCGTGCCGCTGCTGGCCTCCGGCGGGCGCGGCTACTGCTCGCTGGGGCGGGAAACCGGCATCGCGCGCATCGCCTGGCACGACGGCTGGCCGTCGGTGGAAGGGGGCAAACACGCGCAGCTGAACGTGCCGGGGCCGCAAATGGCCGAAAGCCGTGTCGTGGCTGACGAGCGCTGGCGGGACGCGTTCCACGGCCCGACGCTCAACCCGGAGCTGCAAACGCTGCGTATCCCCTTCGACGAGACCTTGGGCTCGCTGCATGCCCGGCCAGGTTTTCTGCGCCTGTATGGCAACGATTCGCTCAACTCGACGTTCACCCAGTCCACCGTCGCCCGGCGCTGGCAGCACTTTGCCTTCCGCGCCGAAACGCGGATGGAGTTTGCTCCGGAGAATTTTCAGCAGAGCGCTGGCTTAACCTGCTATTACAACAGCAAAAACTGGAGCTACTGCTTCGTTGACTATGAAGAGGGGCAGGGCAGAACCATTAAGGTATTGCAGCTTGATCACAACGTGCCGTCGTGGCCGCTGCATGAACGTCCGATTGCGGTCCCGGATGCCGCGCAGAGCGTGTGGTTACGGGTTGATGTCGACCATCTTGTCTATCGCTACAGCTACTCGTTTGACGGCGAGCAGTGGCACACCGTGCCGGTGGAATATGCCGCCTGGAAGCTGTCGGATGATTACATCGGCGGGCGCGGGTTCTTCACCGGCGCTTTTGTCGGCCTGCACTGCGAGGATATCAGCGGCGATGGCTGCTATGCGGATTTTGACTACTTTAGCTATGAGCCGGTAGTCGGATAAGTCTTCAGGCCGGGTAGCCCAGCGCTTTTGACAGCTGGCGCCCGGCCTCTTCCAGCAAGGCGCGGTAACGCGCGAGCTCGGCTTCATCGACGCGGGAGGTGAGCGTGGACAGGCTCAGCGCGGCAATGACCCGCGATTCATGGTTCCACACCGGTACCGCCACGCAGCGCACGCCCTGCTCATTCTCTTCGCTGTCCTGCGCATAGCCCTGGGCGCGGGTTTGCGCCAGCGCCGCCAGCAGCGCCTCGCGGGAGGTCAACGTCGCAGGGGTAAACGGCGTGTACTGATAGCCCTCCAGTAGGGTATTTTGCTCCGCCTCGCTCAGCCAGGCGATCAGCACCTTACCGATCGCCGTTGCGTGGATGGGGAGCCGACGGCCGATGCGCGAGTAGGCGATGGCGGCGAGCCTGCCTTCGATTTTCTCGATGTAGACGCCTTCGTGGCCGTCAAGAATGCCGAGGTGGGTGGTCTGCCCGGTGCGCTGCGAGAGATCCGTCAGCCAGATTTTCGCCTGCTGGCGAATATCCATCGTCCCCACCACGAAATGACCGCGTTCGACCAGCTTCATGCCCAGGCGGTATTTATCATTTTCCGGGTTCTGATCGATATAGCCGTGCAGCTGTAAGGTTTTGAGCAGCGAATGGAGGGTGCTTTTACTCAGGCCCATCTGTTTACTGATGTCGGTTATCTTCAGTTCCGTGGCTTGTTCGTTAAACAGGTCGAGGATCGTCAGGGCTCGTTCAACAGACTGAATAATAGGCATAATGCACGACTGCTCACGCTGGGAGGGAAGGTGAAAACGTACCCTTTTTACGCTGGAAAATCAAACGGCTGGCGTGAAAAGGGCGAGCGATATCACCTCAGGGAACACGTTCCCGGATGGCGGGAACCCCGATGGCGGGAACCCCCGGATGGCGGCGCGAGCGCCTTATCCGGGCTACCCGTCTCATGTCGCCCCGG